>NZ_CP023696.1:2911750-3214500 GCF_008704425.1 Streptomyces fradiae ATCC 10745 = DSM 40063 | reverse complement strand
CCGTTCCGGGGGAGAGGGAGGCCCGGCGGGCGATCTCCGCCACGGGCGCGCCGTCGGCGGCCAGCTCCAGCACCTCGGCCTCCCGCGCGGTCAGGGGCGAGTCGCCCGCCGAGATCGCGTCCGCCGCCAACTCCGGGTCCACATAGCGGCTTCCGCCGTGGACGGAGCGGATGATCTCGGCGAGCCGCTGGGCGCTGACGGTCTTCGGCACGAAGCCCCGCACCCCGGCGGCGAGGGCCCGCTTGAGGTGGCCGGGGCGGCCGTGCCCGGTCACGATCATGGCCTGGCAGGTCGGCACCTCCGCCCGCAGGGCCGTGGCGACTCTCACACCGTCGGCGCCGGGCATCTGGAGGTCCAGCACGGCCACGTCGGGGCGGTGGACGCGTGCCATGGCGAGCGCCTCGGGGCCGGACGCGGCCTCGGCGACCACTTCCAGGTCGTCCTCGAGGCCGAGCAGGGCGGCGAGGGCGCCCCGGATGAGGTGCTCGTCGTCGGCGAGGAGTACCCGTACGGTCACGAGCGCCCCCTCCCGGCCGGTTCGGCCGCGGCGGACCGGAGGTCCCCGCCGTCGAGCGGCACCCGGGCGGTCAGCCGGAACCGCCCGTCCGCGTCGGCGGGCCCGGCGTCCAGTACGCCTCCGAGCGCCGCGAGCCGCTCGCGCAGCCCGGCCAGCCCGGACCCGCCGCTCCCGGCGGGCCGCGCCCCGTCGTTCTCGATCACCAGCACCACTTCCCCTCCGCCCGTCCCCGAAGCCGGCCCCACCCCCACCACCGAAGCCGATCCCGCACCACCACCGGAAGCCGCCCCCGTCACCGGAGCCGCCCCCACGGCCTCCCCGCCCGGCGTGGCGACCGCCCTGCCGTCCCGCCCCGTCCCGTCGCCCCGGGCCGCTCCCGGTCCACCGGCCGGTCCACCGGCCGCGTCGATGGCCACGGTCACGCGGCAGTGGCGGGCGTCGCTGTGGCGCAGGACGTTCGTCGTGGCCTCGCGGACCACCCACGCCAGGGCGGACTGGGCGGCGGCCGGCAGTTCCGCCTCCGCGTCGCGCAGGTCGACCCGGCACCGTATGCCCGCCGCCGCCAGGACGCCGCGGGCGCCCTCCAGCTCGGTGTGCAGGTCGGCCTCCCGGTAGCCGCGCACCACCTCCCGCACCTCCCGCTGCGACTCGCGGGCGATCCGCTGCACCTCGCCCATCTCGGCGACGGCCCGGTCGGCCGCCCCGCGCCGGGACAGCTGCGCGGCCAGCTCGCTCTTGAGGGCGATGACCGACAGGTTGCGCCCCATCACGTCGTGCAGGTCCCGGGCGAACCGCAGCCGCTCCTCGGCGACGGCCAGCCGCGCCTGGAGGCGGTGGGCGGCGTCCAGCTCCCACACGGCCCGCAGCAGCCAGCCGGAGAAACCGCTGGTGGGGGCGAAGACGAGGGTGCCGAAACCGGCGGTGAAGGTGTGGGTGACCGTGTCGGTGACCGGCAGCCCCACCAGTACGGTGCCCACCGCGACCCCGGCGACGGCGGCCACGGACAGGCCCATCATGTGCCGCACCCGCGTCGTGCACAGGGCGAGGGCCCCCACGCCCCAGCTCACCAGCCCGGACACCACGTACATGGTCATCTGGAGGTCGAGGTCGGGCCACCGGCGGCGCAGCAGCAGCGTGGCGAGGCAGCCGCCCACGGTGAGCGCGGCGACGACGGCCGCGAGCCGGTTCGGGCGGTCCCGACGCCCCAGCTGCCAGCTCAGCGCCCGCGAGCACAGGACGGCCACGAGGACGGTGTGCAGCAGCACGGCGAGGAACAGCCACCCGCCGGCCGGCCCGACGACCGAGGCCGTCGCCAGGGCGGGCAGCGCGCCGACGAAGACGGCCACCCCGGCCAGTCCGTGGTAGGTCCACCGCGTGTAGAGCTCGACCTTCTCCGGGTTGCTCCTGCGGGTCCACCAGCCGGTCAGCCTGGCCATGCCGTCCCCTCCCCCTCCTCAGTGGCGCGGCTCCCACCGGAACCGCCGCCGTACAGCGAACACCGCCACGGCGGTCCACACCAGGGCGGTCGCCCCGGCGCGCACGAGGTCGCCCGTGTCCGCCCCGCCCAGCCATCCGGCCCGTACGAGTGTGACGACCCCGGTGACCGGCAGCAGTGCGCACACCGCCTCGACCCGCTCCGGCAGCACCTCCAGCGGCACGAAGAGACCCGAGCCGAACGCCGTCACGAAGAACAGCGGCATCGTCGTGAGCTGCGCGCTCTCCACCGTCCTGGTCAGTGTGGACGTGTACGCGGCGAGCGCGCCGAGCAGGACGACGCCGAGGAGCACGCCCGCCAC
The DNA here is from genome assembly GCF_008704425.1 of Streptomyces fradiae ATCC 10745 = DSM 40063. Lineage (NCBI taxonomy): Bacteria > Bacillati > Actinomycetota > Actinomycetes > Kitasatosporales > Streptomycetaceae > Streptomyces > Streptomyces fradiae. The sequence continues at coordinate 3,212,187 of NZ_CP023696.1, read as the reverse complement.
GAGCAGCTCGGGCCGCTGCGGCGCCCGCACGCCGAGGAAGGCCACCGCGGCCCCCACCATGATCACGCACTGGACCAGGGTGATCGCCACCGAGGGCAGGGCCGTCCCGGTGAGGATCTCCGTGTCGGTCGCCTCCCCGGTGCGCAGCCGCTTCAGCACCAGCTCCTCGCGGCGGGCGACGTAGGCGGGGACCAGGTTGAGGTAGACGACGATGACGAGGACCATGCCGACCCCGCCGGTCATGGCGGCTTCGACGAGCGACATCCCGGTCCCCTCCAGGCCGACCCGGTCGAGTCCGGCGCGGATGGAGCCGATCATGAGCAGCGGCATGAGGAGGCTGACGAAGAGCGCGGTCCGGTTGCGGACGAGGAGGACCAGTTCGGCGCGGGTGAGCGCGCCGAGCCGGCCGGCCGCGGTGGTGCGGGCCGCCTGAGGGGTGGTGGTCGTCATGTTCACACCCCCGCCGGCTCGGTGGCGGCGCCGGAGCGGGCGATCTCCAGGAAGGCGTCCTCCAGGGAGGCCGACCGGGCGTCGAGCGCCTCCAGCCGTACGCCGTGCTCGTCCGCCCACCGCAGCAGTTCCGCCAGATCCGTCTGGAGGTCGCGGGTGCGGATCTCGACGCGCCGCCCCTCGGGCTGGGCGGCCCTCAGCCGCAGCGGCAGCCGCGCGGCGACCACCCCGGCGGGCAGGTCGAAGCGGATGCGGGCGGGCCGGGAGGCGGTGACCTCGGCGGGCGTGCCGGAGGTGACGATCCGGCCGCCGTGCATGATCGCGAGCTGGTCGGCGAGTGCCTCGGCCTCCTCCAGGTAGTGCGTGGTGAGGAGCACGGTGGTGCCGGTGTCGCGCAGGTGCCGTACGAGGTCCCAGGTGTCGCGGCGGCCCTCGGCGTCGAGTCCGGTGGTCGGCTCGTCGAGGAAGAGCACCTCGGGACGGCCGAGGAGGGCGAGGGCCAGGTCGAGCCGGCGCCGTTCGCCGCCGGAGAGCTGCTTGACGCGGACCTTCGCGCGGGCGCCGAGCCCCACCATGTCGAGCGCCTCGCCGGTGGGGCGGGCCCCGCTGGTGCAGCCGGCCCACATGCGGACCGTCTCGGCGACGGTGAGGTCGGAGGGGAAGCCGCCTTCCTGGAGCATCACGCCGATGCGCGGCCGCACGGCGGTGCGCTCCCGGTGCGGATCGCGGCCGAGGACGCGGACGCGGCCCCCGTCGGCCGGGGCGAGCCCTTCGAGGAGTTCGACGGTCGACGTCTTCCCGGCGCCGTTGGTGCCGAGGAGGGCGAAGACCTCGCCGTACGGGACGGTGAAGGTGATGCCCCGCACGGCTTCGAAGCCCTCCGAGTACCGGCGCCGCAGCTCGTGCGCCTCGATCGCGCAGCCGCGTCCGTGCCCGTGGTCGTCTCCGTGGCCATGCCCGCGGCCATGGCCCTGGTCGCGTGTGCGGTCGCGTCCGGGCGCTGGTTCCCGCCCGTGCCCGGAGCGGGCGGAGCGGCTCTTGGGGTGGTCGTCGCTGGTCATGCTTCCAGCGTCAGGGCGGTCCGGGCCGTCCGGCAGTACGCGGTGTCAGCGGTGGGCGATGACAGATGTCACGGGGGTCGTGGGCGCGGAGCCCGAATCCGGAAACGTCGAAGGCCCCGGTCTGATGACCGGGGCCTTCGCTCTGGAGCGGACGACGAGATTCGAACTCGCGACCCTCACCTTGGCAAGGTGATGCTCTACCAACTGAGCCACGTCCGCATTGCTCCCGACCGGCTTTCACCGGGCGGTGCGAGCACCACTGTACCTGATCCACCGGAGTGGTCGGTACGTGATGTGGAGCGGGTGACAGGAATCGCACACTGCGCCTTCCCCCTGGAAGGGGGATGTTCTACTACTGAACTACACCCGCACGCTCCGTGAGGCGCTCGGCTTTTCGGCCTCGCCCCTCGGCGTGCTCCAGACTTTAGCCGATCAAGGGGGGTGCCGCGCAACTCGGCTCCGGACGCCCCCGCTTCCCGCGCCCCGAGACCGGCTTCGGGGGCTCCCGGCGGTCCGGCGAGGTCCGCCCCCGGGCGTCGGTCCGGCCGCGGCCGGGAGGCCGGTGGAAGCGCGCGCGGCGGGCCGTCCGGCCGGACGGCTCCCCCGCCGGGCCCGCGCGCCGGCGCGTCCCCGGCCACTCGCCGGCGCGTTCCCGGCCGCCCGCCGGCACGTCCCCGGCCACTCGCCGGCGCGTCCCCGCGCGCCTCCCGCCCGCCGGCGCGTCACCTGACGCTCCCTGCCCGTCGGTGCGCCTCGCCGGTACGGCCGCCGGCCCGCCGCGCCCCGCCGCGCGGGTCCGTCCCGTCAGTGGGCCTCGTGGAAGGCGTCGTACACCCGCTTGGGGATGCGGCCCCGCGCGGGCACGTCCATCTTGTGGGACTGCGCCCAGGCGCGGACGGCCGCCGGGTCGGGGTCCACGGAGGTGTGCCGGAACGCCTTGCGGGGCCTCTCCGTGCCGGACTTCCTGCGGCCCGCCTCCGTGTAGGGGGCGAGCGCCTTGCGCAGTTTCTCTGCATTGGCTTCATTGAGGTCGATCTCGTACGACTTACCGTCGAGGCCGAAGGTGACCGTTTCCGCCGCTTCTCCGCCCTGGATGTCGTCGGTGAGCGTGACCACTACGCGCTGCGCCACGGATATCGGTCCTTTCCCGTGGTAACGCGCCGCACGGGATGTGTTGTGTGACACGTTTGACGTGCGGCGTTACCTGGTTTTCCTGGTGTATTCCTTTGTACCTCCCGAAGTGCCGCACTGGGAAGACCCGGCAATTGTGCCCGCGTGTCCGCGGAAAGGCGTGAGTGCGATTCTTTTCCGGGATTTTCCCGCGCGCTTCTCGACTCCGGGCTTCCGGCGTGCATGCGGCCCCGGCCGCGTGCCGGGCGAGCGGCGGGCCTCGGCCGGTCGTGCGCGGCCGAGCCCTCCTGTCGAGCCCTCCTGCCGAGCCCTTCCCCGACCTCCCCCGAGGCGAGCCCCTCCGGAAAGGTCCGGGAGGTCCGGGGACCTTCAGGCCCTTCGGGTCGCCCCTGCCCGTCGGCCCTTCGCGGACGGCCTGCCCCGGGCGCCCGCGGCGGCGGCGCGGTCCGGGCCGCGGCGTGGGAGCTTCCGCTCAAGATCGATTGGCGCGTTTGTGGGATCCTCCGGATATCTACTCGCGTAGAAATTGTAGGCAGGTACGCTGAAGGAACCGCCCACGCAACACACCACCGGGAGTGCCAGTGGCACGCGTCGTAGTCGACGTCATGCTCAAGCCGGAGATCCTCGACCCGCAGGGACAGGCGGTGCAGCGCGCACTGCCCCGTCTCGGCTTCGAGGGGATCGCGGACGTCCGCCAGGGGAAGCGCTTCGAGCTGGATGTGGAGGGCCCCGTCGACGACGCCGCCCTCGCCCGCATCCACGAGATGGCCGAGACCTTCCTCGCCAACACCGTCATCGAGGACTTCGTCGTCAAGGTGGAGGAGGCGTGACGTCCCGCATCGGAGTCGTCACCTTCCCCGGGACGCTCGACGACCAGGACGCCCTGCGCGCCGCCCGGCTCGCCGGCGCCGAGCCGGTCGCGCTCTGGCACCGCGACAAGGACCTCAAGCAGGTCGACGCGGTCGTCCTCGCCGGTGGTTTCAGCTACGGCGACTACCTGCGCGCCGGGGCCATCTCCCGGTTCTCGCCGGTCATGGAGACGATCATCGAGCAGGCGAAGGCCGGCATGCCGGTCCTCGGCATCTGCAACGGCTTCCAGATCCTGACCGAGGCGCACCTGCTCCCCGGCGCCATGCTGCGCAACAACCACCTGCACTTCGTCTGCCGCGACCAGAAGCTGCGGGTGGAGAACGCGAACACCGCCTGGACCGCCGACTACGAGCAGGGCCAGGAGATCTCCGTACCGCTGAAGAACATGGACGGCCGGTACGTCGCCGACGAGCGCGTGCTCGACGAACTGGAGGCCGAGGGCCGGGTCGCGTTCCGGTACCTCGACGTGAACCCCAACGGCTCGCTCCGCGACATCGCGGGCGTCACCAACGCCGCGGGCAACGTCGTCGGCCTCATGCCCCACCCCGAGCACGCGGTCGAGCCGCTGATCGGCACGGGCGGTACCGACGGCCTCGGTTTCTTCACCTCGATCCTCAAGAAGCTGGTCAACGCCTGATGAGCCTCCATGCCGGAACGGCCGGGGGAGCCACTGGGCGCCCCGGCCCGCGATGCCAGTACCACCCCGCGCGAAGGAGCGACCGAGCGTGACCCTCGACACGGTCAAGCACGCCACCGAGACGCCCGACGTCGAGCAGCCGTGGGCCGAGCTGGGCCTGAAGAAGGACGAGTACGAGCGCATCCGCGAGATCCTCGGCCGCCGTCCGACCGGCGCCGAGCTGGCCATGTACTCGGTCATGTGGTCCGAGCACTGCTCGTACAAGAGCAGCAAGGTCCACCTGAAGCAGTTCGGTGAGAAGGCCCCGCAGAACGACGCCATGCTCGTCGGCATCGGCGAGAACGCGGGCGTCGTCGACGTCGGCCAGGGCTACGCGGTCACCTTCAAGGTCGAGTCGCACAACCACCCCTCGTACATCGAGCCCTACCAGGGCGCGGCCACCGGCGTCGGCGGCATCGTCCGCGACATCCTCGCGATGGGCGCCCGCCCGGTCGCCGTGGTCGACCCGCTGCGCTTCGGCGCCGCCGACCACCCCGACACCAAGCGCGTCCTGCCCGGCGTCGTCGCCGGCATCGGCGGCTACGGCAACTGCCTGGGTCTGCCCAACATCGGCGGCGAGGTCGTCTTCGACGCGTGCTACCAGGGCAACCCGCTGGTCAACGCCGGATGCATCGGCGTGATGCGGCACGAGGACATCCACCTCGCCAAGGCGTCCGGCCCCGGCAACAAGGTCATCCTGTACGGCGCCCGCACGGGCGGCGACGGCATCGGCGGCGTGTCCGTCCTGGCCTCGGAGACCTTCGACGACACGAAGCCCACCAAGCGCCCCGCCGTCCAGGTAGGCGACCCGTTCCAGGAGAAGCTCCTGATCGAGTGCACCCTGGAGGTCTTCCGGGAGAAGCTCGTCGCGGGCATCCAGGACCTCGGCGGCGCCGGCCTGTCCTGCGCCACCTCCGAGCTGGCCTCCGCCGGCACCGGCGGCATGCGCGTCGAGCTCGACACCGTCCCGCTGCGCGACGCGACGCTCTCGCCCGAGGAGATCCTCATGAGCGAGTCGCAGGAGCGCATGTGCGCGATCGTCGAGCCGCAGCACGTCGACCGCTTCATGGAGATCTGCGAGAAGTGGGACGTCATCGCCACCGTCATCGGCGAGGTGACGGACGGCGAGCGCCTGGAGATCTTCTGGCACGGCGATCAGATCGTCGACGTGCCCCCCGGCACCGTCGCCCACGAGGGCCCGACCTACCACCGGCCGTACGCGCGCCCCGAGTGGCAGGACGCCCTCCAGGCCGACGACGCCGGCAAGCTGCCCCGGCCGGCCACGGCCGAGGAGCTGCGCGCGCAGGTCCTCCAGCTCGTCTCCTCGCCGAACCAGGCGTCCAAGGCGTGGGTGACCGACCAGTACGACCGGTTCGTGCAGGGCAACACGGTCCTCGCCCAGCCCGAGGACGCGGGCATGGTCCGCATCGACGAGAAGACCAACCTCGGCGTGGCCATCGCCACGGACGGCAACGGCCGGTACGCCAAGCTCGACCCGTACGCGGGCGCGCAGCTGGCGCTGGCCGAGTCGTACCGCAACGTCGCCGCGTCCGGCGCCAAGCCGCTGGCCGTCTCCGACTGCCTCAACTTCGGCTCGCCCGAGGACCCGGCGGTCATGTGGCAGTTCGCCGAGGCCACGCGCGGCCTCGCCGACGCCTGCCTGGAGCTGGGCACGCCCGTCACCGGCGGCAACGTCTCGCTGTACAACCAGACCGGTGACACCGCGATCCACCCGACGCCCGTCGTCGCCGTCCTCGGCGTCATCGACGACGTGACGCGGCGCACGCCGATCGCCTTCGCGGAGGAGGGCCAGCTCCTCTACCTGCTGGGCGACACCCGCGAGGAGTTCGGCGGCTCGGCCTGGTCGCAGGTCGTCCACGACCACCTCGGCGGCCTGCCGCCCAAGGTGGACCTGGCGCGCGAGCGGCTGCTCGGCGAGATCCTGATCGCCGCCTCCCGCGACGGCATGATCGACGCGGCGCACGACCTGTCGGACGGCGGTCTCGTGCAGGCGGTCGTCGAGTCCTGCCTGCGCGGCGGGAACGGCGCGCGGCTGGTCGTCCCGGACGGTCTGGACGCCTTCACGTTCCTGTTCAGCGAGTCGGCGGGCCGTGCGGTCGTGGCCGTGCCGCGCAGCGAGGAGCTCCGCTTCACCGACATGTGCGGCGCGCGCGGGCTGCCCGCGACGCGGATCGGTGTCGTCGACGGCGACGCGGTCGACGTGCAGGGCGAGTTCAGCGTCCCGCTGGCCGAGCTGCGCGAGGCGTACGAGGCGACGATCCCGGGCCTGCTGGCCTGACACGGGCACGCACCCCCGTACGGCGCGCGGCCGCCGGTACGTCCGTACCGGCGGCCGCGCGCGTACCGGCGGGGGACGTGCCGACGCGTAGGGAGGGCCGGGTCGCGGTGGAAGCCGTGGCCCGGCCCTCCCCCGTTCCCCGCCGTCGTCGGCCCTCGGCGCCGCGTTCCGCGACAGGAGGCGGCGGCGGTAGCCTCGGCCCATGCCCCAGCCGAGGAAGCGCGCCCGCCGGTACGACTCCGAGAAGACCCGCGCGGCGGTGACCGCGCAGTTCGCGCACGTGCGGGAGGCCGTCGAGGGCCTGACGCCCGAGCAGCTGGCACTGCCGACGCGCCTGGGGGAGTGGACGGTACGCGAACTGGCCGCGCACATCGCCCTGGTGCTGCGGTCCGTCGTACGGGGCGTGGCCGCGCCCGAGCCGGCCGCGCGGGACGTGGTGCTGCTCGACTGGCCCGCGGCGACGCGGGGCTTCGCGGGCGCCGTGGACGAGGACACGCGGGAGCTCGCCGAGTGGGCCGACGAGGCCGGCGGCCTGCGCGAGCTGTACGCGCGCACGGCGGAGGAGTTCGCCGGGGCGCTGGCCGCGGCGCCGGACGAGCGGCTGATCGTGACGCGCTTCGGCGGGATGCCGCTCGGCGACTTCCTGGTGACGCGGACGGTGGAACTGACGGTCCACACCGACGACCTGAACGCGGCGGCGGGACTGGCCGTGCCGCACGACCGGCAGGCCCTGGCCGCGTGCACCCGCGTGCTGGCCGACGCACTGGCGTCGAAGGCGCCGGGCGGGTCCGTGGAGCTGCGGGTGCCGCCGTACGCGGTGGTGCAGTGCGTGGAGGGACCCCGGCACACGCGCGGGACGCCGCCCAACGTGGTCGAGACCGACCCGCTGACCTGGGCCCGCCTGGCGACGGGCCGCACCCCGTGGGGGGAGGCCCTGACGGAGGCCCGCCTCCAGGCGAGCGGCGACCGGGCCGACCTGGCCCCGTGGCTCCCCGTCCTGGGCTGACCCCGCGCCCGGTCGGCCCGGACCCGGCCCCGGCGGACGCCCCCCACCACCGGCCCGGCCGAGCCGCCCCCGCGGGGGCCCGCGCCCCCAGACGTAGCGCCCCGGTGCGGCCCCACCAGGCCCGTACCACGCCGGGCCCCACCGGGAGCGGAAGGCCCCGTCGCCCCGGCGGCGCCCGGAGACGCCCCGGCAGAGATCCGACCAGAAGCAGCCCCACCAGGGGGAGCTCCCCACCAAGAGCAGCCCCCCACCAAGGGCTGCCCCACCAGAAGCAGCCCCACCAGGGGGAGCCCGCCCCCCGGCAAGGCCCCGCCCCAGGGAGGCCCGCCCGCCGGGAGCCGGGCCTCCGGCCTCCAGGGACGGCCCCGGCCCCCGGAAGCGCGCCCCGGGCGGAACCGCTCTCGCCGCTCCCCCGTCAGAGGGGCATGCCGAACACCAAGCGCCTGCTCCCCGTCCTCGTGGTCGTCGCCGCGACCGCCACCGTCCTCGCCGGCTGCTCCTCCGACGGCGGCACAGCCGGCTCGGGAGGCGGCGACCGGCCCGGCATCCCCCTCACCGGCACCCACTGGAGCCTCGACGCCGTCACCGTCGACGGCGCCCGCCGGGCCGCCCCCGCCCGCAGCACCGCCTCCATCGAGTTCACACCCGACGGCACCGCGCACGGCAGCACCGGGTGCAACCGCTTCACCGCCAAGGCGGCCGTCAACGGCGACACGGTCACCGTCGGGGAGGTCACCATGACCGAGATGGCCTGCGAGAAGCCCGTACAGGACTTCGAGGACGCCTTCCGCGCGACGTTCACCGGCACCCTCCGCGCCGAGCTGGGAGAGAGCGGCGGCACCGACCGCCTCACGCTCACCGCCCCCGGCGGCGACTCCCTCGCCCTCTCCGAGCGGCCCGAGGCGCCCCTCAAGGGCACCACCTGGGCCGTGGACACCCTCCTGGAGGGCGGGACGGCCGGCTCGCTGCCCGAGGGCGTCAAGGGCAGGCCGCACCTCACCATCGCCGCCGACGGCAGCGCCCGCGGCAACCTCGGCTGCAACAACTTCACCGCCACCGTGCGGACCGACGGCGACAAGCTGACGTTCGACAGGCTCGCCGTCACCCGCCGTATGTGCACCACCCTCCAGAACGGCCTGGAGCAGAAGCTGTACGGCACGCTCGGCAGCGGCCCGGTGACGTACCGGATCGACGGCCGGCAACTCACCGTCACCGCTCAGGACGGAAACGGGTTCGCGGCCCGCGCGGACGCCGAGTAGGGGCCGCCGCGGGTGCGAGGTCCGTCACACCGCGACCGGCCGGAAAGCGCCCCCGGCGGGCGGGAAAGGCCCCCTGGTCAGGGAGCCCTCCCCGCCGGGGGGCCACCGGAGCGGCAGCGTCCCCAATTCGGACCAGTGGTCGATCTCGCCTACACTCGGTGGCGTGCCACGTGGTGACGGTCGACTCAATCACGATCTGCTTCCCGGCGAGAAGGGCCCCCAGGACGCTTGTGGCGTCTTCGGTGTCTGGGCCCCGGGTGAAGAGGTCGCAAAGCTCACGTACTTCGGGCTCTACGCCCTCCAACACCGGGGTCAGGAATCCGCTGGAATAGCGGTCAGCAACGGCTCCCAGATCCTCGTCTTCAAGGACATGGGACTCGTCTCCCAGGTCTTCGACGAGACCTCCCTCAGCTCCCTCCAGGGTCACATCGCGGTCGGTCACGCCCGCTACTCGACCACCGGCGCGTCCGTCTGGGAGAACGCCCAGCCGACGTTCCGTGCCACGGCCGAGGGCTCCATCGCCCTCGGCCACAACGGCAACCTGGTCAACACCGCCCAGCTCGCCGAGATGGTCGCCGACCTCCCCAAGAAGGACGGCCGGGCCCCCCAGGTCGCCGCCACCAACGACACCGACCTCGTCACGGCCCTGCTCGCCGGGCAGACCGACGAGGACGGCAAGCCGCTCACCGTCGAGCAGGCCGCCGCCAAGGTCCTCCCCGAGGTCCGGGGCGCCTTCTCGCTCGTCTTCATGGACGAGCACACGCTGTACGCCGCCCGGGACCCGCAGGGCATCCGCCCGCTGGTCCTCGGCCGGCTGGAGCGCGGCTGGGTCGCCGCCTCGGAGACCGCCGCCCTCGACATCGTCGGCGCCAGCTTCGTCCGCGAGATCGAGCCGGGCGAGCTCATCGCCATCGACGAGAACGGCCTGCGAACGTCCCGCTTCGCGGAAGCGAAGCCCAAGGGCTGCGTCTTCGAGTACGTCTACCTGGCCCGCCCCGACACCGACATCGCCGGGCGGAACGTCTACCTCTCCCGTGTGGAGATGGGACGGAAACTGGCCGCGGAGGCACCCGCCGACGCCGACCTCGTCATAGCGACGCCCGAGTCCGGCACCCCCGCCGCGATCGGGTACGCGGAGGCGAGCGGCATCCCGTTCGGCGCGGGCCTGGTGAAGAACGCCTACGTCGGCCGGACCTTCATCCAGCCGTCGCAGACCATCCGCCAGCTGGGCATCCGGCTCAAGCTGAACCCCCTCAAGGAAGTCATCAAGGGCAAGCGCCTGGTCGTCGTCGACGACTCGATCGTCCGCGGCAACACCCAGCGCGCGCTCGTGAGGATGCTCCGCGAGGCCGGCGCCGCCGAGGTCCACATCCGGATCTCCTCGCCGCCCGTGAAGTGGCCGTGCTTCTTCGGCATCGACTTCGCCACCCGCGCCGAGCTGATCGCCAACGGCATGTCCGTGGAAGAGATCGGCAAGTCCCTCGGCGCGGACTCCCTCTCCTACATCTCGCTCGACGGCATGATCGAGGCGACCACGATCGCCAAGCCGAACCTGTGCCGGGCCTGCTTCGACGGCGAGTACCCCATGGAGCTCCCCGACCCCGAGCTGCTCGGCAAGCAGCTGCTGGAGACGGAGCTCGCCGCGGGTCCCGCCGCCACGGCCGCCGTCGACGCGCTCCGCCGCCCGTAGGCGATCTCCCAGACCCCCGCTGTACACACGAAAGTTCTGTAGCCATGTCTCAGGCCACCAGTGCCACGGGCGGCGCCAGCTACGCCGCCGCGGGCGTCGACATCGAGGCGGGCGACCGCGCCGTCGAGCTGATGAAGGAGTGGGTGAAGAAGACGCAGCGCCCCGAGGTCCTCGGCGGCCTCGGCGGCTTCGCCGGACTCTTCGACGCCTCCGCCCTCAAGCGCTACGAGCGCCCCCTCCTCGCCTCCGCCACCGACGGCGTCGGCACGAAGGTCGACATCGCCCGCCGCATGGGCGTGTACGACACGATCGGACACGACCTGGTCGCCATGGTCATGGACGACATCGTGGTGTGCGGCGCCGAGCCCCTCTTCATGACCGACTACATCTGCGTCGGCAAGGTCCACCCCGAGCGGGTCGCCGGGATCGTCAAGGGCATCGCCGAGGGCTGCGTCCTCGCCGGCTGCGCCCTCGTCGGCGGCGAGACCGCCGAGCACCCCGGCCTGCTGGGCCCCGACGACTTCGACGTCGCCGGCGCCGGCACGGGTGTCGTGGAGGCGGACCGCCTGCTGGGCGCCGACCGCATCCGTACGGGTGACGTGGTCGTCGCGATGGCGTCGTCCGGTCTTCACTCCAACGGGTACTCGCTCGTCCGCCATGTGCTCTTCGACCGGGCCGGCATGCAGCTGGACCAGCGGGTCGACGAGCTCGGCCGGACCCTCGGCGAGGAGCTGCTGGAGCCGACGAAGATCTACTCGCTGGACTGCCTGGCGCTCACCCGGACGACTGACGTGCACGCCTTCAGCCACATCACGGGCGGTGGGCTCGCCGCCAACCTGGCGCGGGTCGTCCCCGACCACCTGCACGCCTCGGTCGACCGGTCCACCTGGACGCCCGGCGCGATCTTCGACCTGGTCGGCAAGGCCGGGCAGGTGGAGCGGCTCGAACTGGAGAAGACCCTCAACATGGGCGTCGGCATGATGGCCGTCGTGCCCGCCGAGTCGGTGGACGTCGCGCTGGCGACGCTCGCCGACCGCGGGGTCGAGGCGTGGGTCGCCGGTGAGATCACCGAGCGCGGCGACCACCCGACCGGCGCCGCCCTGACGGGCGACTACGCGAGCTGACAAGCACTAAACCCGGTCCGGGGCAGTGCCCCGGACCGGGTCGGAAGAGTGCTGGCGTCAAGCGCCGCGACGGTGCGATGACGAACCGGACTCCTCGTCCTCGTCATCGTCGTCGTTGTACAGCTCCGCGTAGCGGGCGTACGGGTCGTCTTCCTCGTCGTCGTCCTCGAACGGCTCTCCGTTCGGAGGCTGACTCGAAGTCGATGCGCCCAGCTCGCTGGCCAGCCGTGCGAGGTCCGTCCCACCGCTGTTGTACTTCAGCTGGCGGGCGACCTTCGTCTGCTTGGCCTTGGCCCGGCCGCGCCCCATGGCTCGACCCCCTCGGTGACGGGGCTCGACGGCCCCAGAGTCTTGACACGCGTTCATGATGTGGGACGGACTCCCCGTGGAGAGACCGGCCCGTGGGCTTCAACGGTACCTGCTTCCGCGGCCATACGGTACGCCGCCCGCATGACGTGCCCCGGAGCCGAACCCGCGAGGCGCCCCGTCCTCGCTGGTCAGCTGCGATTTTAACCTCTTTCGGCAGGCGACCCGCCGATGGGCGTGAGGCATCTCTCCCCGCCCGCGGGCACAAGTCTGTGCGAACGCACCAATGCGGAGAGTGTTCGAGAGGTGTCCCTGGGTGCGTACGGTTCCGTCCGCCGGGCGCCCTGTCAAGAGTGCGGACCCGGCGGACGAACCCTCCGTGAGCGGAAGTGGCCGAAAAGTGGCCCTCGGTGACCGTCCCGATGGTGCGCCGGATCAGGCGCGGCGGGCCTCCGCCATCCGCTGCTCGGCGATCCGGTCGGCCGCGGCGGCCGGCGGGATGCCATCGGCCTTTGCGCGAGCGAAGATCTCCAGTGTGGTGTCGAAGATCTTCGCCGCCTTCGCCTTGCACCGGTCGAAGTCGAAGCCGTGGAGCTCGTCGGCGACCTGGATGACTCCACCCGCGTTGACGACGTAGTCGGGCGCGTAGAGGATGCCGCGCCCCTCCAGGTCCTTCTCGACACCGGGGTGCGCGAGCTGGTTGTTGGCCGCGCCGCAGACGATCCGTGCCGTGAGCACGGGCACCGTCTCGTCGTTCAGCGCGCCGCCGAGCGCGCACGGGGCGTAGACGTCCAGGCCCTCGGCGCGGATCAGCGCGTCGGTGTCGGCGACCACCCTGACCTGCGGGAACTTGTCGGTGATCCGGCGCACCGACTCCTCGCGGACATCGGTGATCACGACCTCGGCGCCGTCCTGCACCAGGTGCTCGACCAGGTAGTGGCCGACCTTGCCGACGCCGGCGACACCGACCGTCCGGCCGCGCAGCGTCGGGTCGCCCCACACGTGCTGGGCGGAGGCGCGCATGCCCTGGAAGACGCCGAAGGCGGTGAGGACCGAGGAGTCGCCGGCGCCGCCGTTCTCGGGGGAGCGGCCGGTCGTCCAGCGGCACTCGCGGGCGACGACGTCCATGTCGGCCACGTACGTGCCGACGTCGCAGGCCGTGACGTACCGGCCGCCGAGCGAGGCCACCATCCGGCCGTAGGCCAGCAGCAGCTCCTCGGTCTTGACCAGCTCCGGGTCGCCGATGATCACGGCCTTGCCGCCGCCGTGCTCCAGACCGGCCAGGGCGTTCTTGTACGACATCCCGCGCGACAGGTTGAGCGCGTCGAGGACGGCCTCCTCCTCGGAGGCGTACGGGTAGAAGCGGGTGCCGCCGAGGGCCGGGCCCAGGGCGGTCGAGTGGAGGGCGATGACGGCCTTCAGGCCGGAGGCGCGGTCCTGGCACAGCACGACTTGCTCGTGGCCGCCCTGCTCCGTGCGGAACAGGGTGTGCAGGACGCCGTCGGTCACATCGGTCACGGTGGTGACTCCCAAGTACGAAGCGGCGGTGTCGGCCCCTCCTAGGGGTGGGGAGGGACCTGCTGGGCAAGAGGGTAAGTCCTACCTGGGCGTAGGTCCGACGCAGTGCGCAGGATCACCCCCACGGGGGTGCGCGCGTGGAAGGATCGGCGCATGCCGGCTGTCTCCTCGGTCCTCGTCCCGTACGCCTCCTACCTGCGCGTGTACGAGCCCCTGGCCGCCTTCCCGGAGCCGGAGCGGAGCCACTGGGCCCGCTACGCGGAGCGGGTGCTGGACGGCGGGGGGCCCACGGCGCAGGACGAGCTGCGCCGCGCGCTCGCCGACCTGGTGCCGACCCCGCCCGCGCCGGTCCCGGTGCACGAGAGCGGCGACGCCTTCGTGGCGGAGGCGGGCGGCTCGGTGTGCGTCTGCCCGTGGCGCACCCGGCTGCGGGCCTGGCTGGCGCTGGAGGAGCTGGACCAGCTCCTGCCGCGGCCCGTGCTGGACGCCGTACTGCCGCCGGTGGTGCGGGGGCAGGCGGAGGCGGACCGGGAGCGCTGGCGGGCGCGCAACCCGGACGCGCGCCCCTGGATCAGGAGCGCGGTGTGGCAGGTGCCGGTGCGGTGGTTCGTGCTCTTCGCGGACGCCGAGCGCGAGTACGTACCGGGCGGCTCCGGGCCGGGGCGCACGCCGCTGCTGCGGTACCGGACGCCGATGGTGGAGGCGCGGCGGCGGGTGGCGCGGACGCTGCGGGCGCTGCGCGAGGCGACCGACGAGGGGCCGCTGACCGAGGGGCTGGTCGACGTGGGGCGGTGGCTGGAGGAGTTCCACCCGCGTTCGCTGGTGGAACTGGACTACGGCGGCCTGGTGCACGCCCTGCCGGCGGAACTGCTCGCGGAGGACCGGTCCGTGGCGGACGTCACGGCCGGGGTCGCGGCGCTGCGGGCGGGCGACGAGGCGGCGGCCCGGAAGGCGTACGAGCGGCTCGCGGAGCGCTGGGGTGCGGTGCGGGACCGGCAGTTCGCCAACTGAACCGAAAATTCCCCAGTTGTGGCTGTTGCGTCGGAGGCTGTTGCACCTGAGTCTTGTGTGACGTCAGGTGACGAGGGCTCCGTGGCGTGAACCGGGCCTTTGCCTCAAGGGTGATGGATTGCACTAACAGGGGCTCTTGCGCCCATCGCCCAACCTCGTGCCAAAATAGGACAAGGAGTCCGGGGAGGGCTCCTTCCGTCCAACTTTGGGCGGAAGGCTCAGCATTGCACGCTATGGGGGGTCTGGTGGCTCCTGATCGCTCTGTGACTGACCGTCGTTGTGACGTGACTGTCCGCTATGGCATGGTCCATCGGCTTCCGCCGCTGATGGACACCTGAGAGGGCAATTCCATCGGTTTGGCCGAACGTGGCTGGACAGATGGTGTAGTTGTAGTGCCGAGGACAAGCCGTTCGTCCTATAACCGACTCGGCCCGCGTCCGCCATTTCGGGCAACGCGGGTCAAGGTGCAGAATTTAGAGGAAAGAACCGAGAACGTCGGTTCTCCCGAGGAGGCCGCTCATGACCGCTCGCACCCCTGATGCCGAGCCGCTGCTGACCCCCGCCGAGGTCGCCACGATGTTCCGCGTGGACCCCAAGACGGTGACCCGCTGGGCGAAGGCCGGCAAGCTCACGTCCATCCGCACGCTGGGTGGACACCGCCGCTACCGCGAGGCGGAGGTCCGGGCGCTGCTGGCAGGTATCCCGCAGCAGCGCAGCGAGGCCTGAACACCCCTGTGAACCGGGCTCTTCCGGGCCCCCCAACCCGGTACGCCCACCCCAAGCACCACTGACGGCACCCCGCCCCAACGGGCTGACGTCACCGATCGCGCCGGACTCCGCCGAGTCCGGCGCGATCTCTTTGCGTCCGGAGCCGGGGCGGACGCTGGTGCAATTGCATGTATTAAATGGGGCTGGTGTAGGGGTGGGATAAGTGAAGCGGTGTCCGGGACGAGTTCCGTGACTCGCGTCACACTGGGGGTGGGGGTGTGCGGGGGCGCGCGGGGTGTTCCGAGGGCGCGTTGAGGGCGCTTCGGGGATGCCGGGAGTCGTTCCGGGGAGTCCCGGCCCTCGGGCGCCCAGGGGGCGTTGCGGGCGTCATGGGCGGGGCGGGGGCGTCGCCGGGGCGCTGCGGGGGCCGTGGGGGCGCGGGGGCGGTTTCCGACGGTGCGTCAGGGGCGGGCCCGAGCCGGTGCCGTGCCGGCGCTCTCGCGGGGCTCGTGGCCCTCGCGGGGCTCGTGGCCCTCGTGGGGCTCTCCGGGCTCCCGGCCCGCCCTGCCCTCGGGGTCTTCCCGGCTCTCCCGGCCCTCCCGGCGCTCGTGCGGGGGCGGCTCCGGCAGGGCGGCGTACTGGGCGAGGCGGTGGCAGACGGCGCAGTGCCGGGTGAGGTGGCGATAGCCCGAGGCGGCCGCCAGGTGGGCGCGCAGCAGCGCGCGGGTCTCGTGCCTGGCCGTGGCTGCCGCCATGCGCGTCACCTCCGTGGGGCCGGGCGCCCCTCTGCTGCTTGGGTACCCGCCCCCGCCCCGCCCGTCAACACCGCCCGGGGCAACCCGTTTCGGCCGCCCGGCCGTGCGCGCGCCGCCCGGCCGCTCGTGCGGGCCGCCTCCGCGTCGCCTCCGCGAGGCGCTGCGCCGGTCGTGCGGCGCTCCCGCGCCCTGCCGCACGGCTTCCCGAGGCTCCTCGCGGGTCACGTCCGGGTGGACGGCCCCCGAGTCGCGGCCGGACACGGCGAAGGCCCGCACCGAGACGGTACGGGCCTTCGAGAGATGCGGTCCTGACGGGATTTGAACCCGCGGCCTCCACCTTGACAGGGTGGCGAGCACTCCAAACTGCTCCACAGGACCAGGTTTCGCAGCCGGTCGCTCCTTGGCTGCGAGTAAGACTCTACAGCAGCTCGGACCGCGCGGTCGAACTCACCCAGGGCGATGGTCCCGTCACGGCGCCGCCGCGTCGATCGCCTTCACGATCCGCTTGTCCGACACCGGGTACGCCGTGCCCAGCGCGTGCGCGAAGTAGCTGACGCGCAGCTCCTCGATCATCCACCGGATGTCCAGGACCTCCTGCGGCACCGGGCGCCCCTTCGGGAACTGCTCCAGCAGCCAGGCGTACTCGTCCTGCATCTCGTGGACCTTCTCCATGCGGGTGGTGTCCCGCTGCACCGAGGTCGGCATCTGCTGGAGCCGGCGGTCCACCGCCACCAGGTACCGCATCAGGTCCGGCAGCCGCCGCAGGCCGGTCTCCGTGACGAAGCCGGGCCGCACGAGGCCCGCGAGCTGCTCCCGCACGTCCTGGAGGTTGTTCACCAGCGCCAGGCTGCTGGTCGCCTTCAGGCGCCGCTCGCAGGACTGCCAGGCGGCCAGGATCTGCTGGACCCGGTCGATCGTCCGCACGGTCAGGTCCACCAGGTCGGTGCGGACGCCGTCGTACAGCTTCCGGTACGCCTCCTCGTCCCACGCCGGGCCGCCGTGGTCGGCCATCAGCCGGTCCGCCGCGGCCGTGGCGCAGTCCTCGAAGAGGGCCTGCACCGAGCCGTGCGGATTGCGGGACAGGGCCAGCTTCTGCTGGTTCGTCAGCCGGTCGGACGCGAACTTCGCCGGGTTCACCGGGATGTTCAGCATGATGAGCCTGCGCGTGCCCCGCCACATCGCCCGCGCCTGCTCGGCCTCCGTGTCGAAGAGGCGCACGGCGACCGTCTCGCCCTGGTCGACCAGGGCCGGGTACGCCTTGACGGGCTGGCCGGCCCGCCGGGTCTCGAAGACCCGGGTGAGCGGGCCGATCGTCCAGTCCGTCAGACCCGTGCGCTCCAGCGACCCGCCCGACCCCGAGGGGCCCGCCGTGGCGGCCGCGGCCGCCTTCGACAGGGCCTGGCGGGCCTTCGGGCGCAGCTTCAGCCTCAGCGCCTCCAGGTCCTTGTCCTCGGCGAGCTTCCGGCGCCGCTCGTCGACGATCCGGAAGGTGATCTTCAGATGGTCGGGGAGCTTCCCCCAGTCGAAGTCGTCCGGGCTGACCGGCACGCCCACCATGCGCCGCAGTTCGCGGGCGAGAACGGTCGTCAGCGGCTCCGCGCTCGGCGCCGCCGCCTGGAGGAAGCGCCTGGCGAAGTTCGGCGCCGGGACGTAGTTGCGGCGGATCGGCTTGGGGAGGGAGCGGATCAGCTCCGTCACCACCTCCTCGCGCAGACCCGGGATCTGCCAGTCGAAGCCCTCGTCGACGACCTGGTTGAGCACCTGGAGCGGCACGTGGACGGTGACGCCGTCCGCGTCCGCGCCCGGCTCGAACTGGTACGTCACACGGAACTTCAGCGGCCCCTGCCGCCAGGCGTCGGGGTAGTCGGCCTTGGTGACCGCGCCCGCCTTCTCGTTGATGAGCATCTCGCGCTCGAAGTCGAGCAGCTCCGGCTCGTCGCGGCGCTTGTGCTTCCACCAGGAGTCGAAGTGCGCGCCCGACACCACGTGCTCGGGGATCCGCTGGTCGTAGAAGTCGAACAGCGTCTCGTCGTCCACGAGGATGTCGCGGCGGCGCGCCCGGTGCTCCAGCTCCTCGACCTCGGTGAGCAGCTTGCGGTTGTCCGCGAAGAACTTGTGGTGGGTGCGCCAGTCGCCCTCCACGAGGGCGTTGCGGATGAACAGCTCCCGCGACACCTCGGGGTCGATGCGGCCGTAGTTGACCTTCCGCTGGGCGACGATCGGCACGCCGTACAGCGTCACCTTCTCGTACGCCATCACCGCCGCCTGGTCCTTCTCCCAGTGCGGCTCCGAGTACGTGCGCTTCAGCAGGTGCCCGGCGAGCGGCTCGATCCACTCGGGCTCGATCCGCGCGTTGACCCGCGCCCAGAGCCGGGACGTCTCGACCAGCTCGGCCGACATCACGAACCGGGGCGGCTTCCGGAACAGCGCGGAGCCGGGGAAGATCGCGAACTTGGCGTTCCGCGCGCCCAGGTACTCGTTCTTCCCCGAGGGCTTGCCGCTCTCCGCCCCGGTGGTCTTCACGTCCTTCATGCCGACGTGGGAGAGCAGGCCCGCGAGGAGCGAGACGTGGATCTGCTGGTCGCCCGCGTCGTCCTCGTTGAGGTGTATCCCCATCTGCTTGGCGACCGTGCGCAGCTGGCTGTAGATGTCCTGCCACTCCCGGATGCGCAGGTAGTTGAGGTACTCCGCCTTGCACATCCGGCGGAACGCCGACGACGACAGCGCCTTCTGCTGCTCGCGCACGTACCGCCAGAGGTTCAGGAAGGCGAGGAAGTCGGACGTCTCGTCCTTGAACCTGGCGTGCTGCTGGTCCGCCTGCGCCTGCTTCTCGGCCGGGCGCTCGCGAGGGTCCTGGATGGACAGGGCCGCCGCGATGACCATGACCTCGCGGACGCAGCCGTTCTTGTCGGCCTCCAGCACCATGCGCGCGAGGCGCGGGTCGACGGGGAGCTGGGCGAGCTGCCGGCCGAGCGGGGTGAGGCGCTTCTTCGGGTCCTTCTGCGCCGGGTCGAGCGCGCCGAGCTCCTGGAGGAGCTGCACGCCGTCGCGGATGTTGCGGTGGTCCGGCGGGTCGATGAACGGGAACTTCTCGATGTCGCCGAGCCCGGCCGCGGTCATCTGGAGGATGACGGACGCCAGGTTCGTCCGGAGGATCTCCGCGTCCGTGAACTCCGGGCGGGCCAGGAAGTCGTCCTCGGAGTACAGCCGGACGCAGATGCCGTCGCTGGTACGGCCGCAGCGGCCCTTGCGCTGGTTGGCGCTGGCCTGGCTGACCGGCTCGATCGGCAGCCGCTGCACCTTCGTGCGGTGGCTGTACCGGGAGATCCGCGCCGTGCCCGGGTCGATCACGTACTTGATGCCGGGGACCGTCAGGGAGGTCTCGGCCACGTTGGTCGCGAGGACGATGCGGCGGCCGGCGTGCTGCTGGAACACGCGGTGCTGCTCGGCGTGCGAGAGGCGCGCGTACAGCGGCAGGACCTCGGTGTTCCGCAGCTGCTTCTTCAGCAGGGCGTCGGCCGTGTCGCGGATCTCCCGCTCGCCGGAGAGGAAGACGAGGATGTCGCCGGGGCCCTCCGCCTGGAGTTCGTCGACGGCGTCGCAGATCGCGGTGACCTGGTCCCGGTCGGGCTCCTCGGAGTCCTCCTCCAGCAGCGGCCGGTAGCGCACCTCCACCGGGTACGTACGCCCGCTGACCTCCACGATCGGGGCGTCCCCGAAGTGCCGCGAGAACCGCTCCGGGTCGATGGTCGCGGAGGTGATCACGACCTTGAGGTCGGGGCGCTTCGGCAGGAGCTGGGCGAGGTAGCCGAGGAGGAAGTCGATGTTGAGGCTGCGCTCGTGGGCCTCGTCGATGATGATCGTGTCGTACGCGCGCAGCTCGCGGTCCGTCTGGATCTCGGCGAGCAGGATGCCGTCCGTCATCAGCTTCACGAACGTGTCGGAGCCGACCTGGTCGGTGAAGCGCACCTTCCAGCCGACCGCCTCGCCGAGCGGCGTGCCCAGCTCGTCGGCGACGCGCTCCGCGACCGTGCGGGCCGCGAGCCGGCGGGGCTGGGTGTGGCCCACCATGCCGCGCACGCCCCGGCCGAGCTCCAGGCAGATCTTCGGGATCTGCGTCGTCTTGCCGGAGCCGGTCTCACCGGCGACGATCACGACCTGGTGGTCGCGTATCGCCGCCAGGATCTCGTCCTTCTTCTGGCTGACGGGGAGCTGCTCGGGATACGTGACCTCGGGGACGCGGGACGCCCGCTCGGCGGTGCGGGCCGCCGCCTTCGACGCCTCGGCGGCGATCTCGTCCAGCACGGCCTGCCTGGCCTCGGGCTTGCGGATGCGGCGGGCGCCTTCGAGACGGCGGCCGAGCCGATGGGCGTCGCGCAGCGAGACCTCGGTCAGCAGGGTCTGGAGGTCGGCGAAGGAAGTAGACATACCGTGACCCAGGATCTCACCCGCGGCTCAGGAGTGGCGAACCCATTTCGCCGTACCATTTCGGGCGAGCCGAACACCCGTCCCACGACCAGGAAGGCACCCGCCCGATGCCCCGTACCGACGCCCGGTGGCGGCGGCCCGGCCCGCAGGCCCACCCGCGGGCGGGGCGGCCGGTGCGGCGGGGTGCGCGGTCCGGGCGGCCGGGTGGCCGACCGGTGCGGTCCGTGGCGTTCGCGCGGTCCGGGTGGACCGTGTGGGGGCTGGTTCTGGGGGTGCTGCTGGTCTGTGCCTGCCCGGGGGCGTTCGAAGGCCGCGGGGCCGGCGAGCGCGCCCGCGGCGGTGGCCAGACGGCCGGTGAGTACCGCGTCCTCGGCGGCCGGGCGATGGCCGGTGAGGACCGCGTCCTCGCGGTCGGCGCCGGTGTGAGCGGAGCCGCTGTGGGCCCCTTCCGTCCCGCCGCGCCCGCGGTGCCCGCCGCCGTGGGGACTGCCGCGACCGGGCCCGCCTCCGGGGTGCCTGCCGCGGCAGGGGCCGCCGTCGGGCCCGTCGACGGGGAGTCGCGTACGCCCGGCTGCCGGGACGGCTCCGGTGCCCGTGACGGCGGCATGGCGCCCGCCGCCCCGCCGCGCGGCTTCGCCGCGGGCGACCTGCTGGCCGCGCCGCACGACGGGCGCGGTGACGCCTCCTGCGCCGGATGGGCGGCGTGGGAGCCGGACCCGGCCGGTCCGGAACGGGCCCCGCCCGCGCTCGTGCCCCCGTCCCTGATGGACCTGTCGATCCTGCGCGTGTAGGCGGGCGGGCGAGCGGCGGTCCCCTCCGCCACGCGCACGGCTCCGCCTTCCTCGCCCTCCTCTCCCCCCTTCGCCCTTCCACCGCCACACCGCAGGAGCACACGCATGTCCAGGAAGACCCGTTCCGCCAAGCCGTACGCCATCGGGGCAGGGGTCGTCGCCGCAGCCGGGCTGCTGGCCTTCGCCTCGTACACCGCCACCAAGCCCGGCGACCGCGACGCCTCCGGGGCGGCGGCGCCCGCCGCCTCCGCGCCCGCCTCCGCCGCCGCCGGGCAGGAGGGCGTCTACCCGGAGCTGGAGCGGCTCGCCCGCCGCGACGCGAAGGACGGCCTCGCCACGGGCCGCGCCGACGCGCCGGTGGTGCTCATCGAGTACGCCGACTTCAAGTGCGGCTACTGCGGCAAGTTCGCCCGCGACACCGAGCCCGTGCTGATCGAGAAGTACGTGAAGAAGGGCGTCCTGCGCATCGAGTGGCGGAACTTCCCGATCTTCGGCGAGGAGTCCGAGGGCGCGGCGCGGGCCGCGTGGGCGGCGGGGCGGCAGGGCCGATTCTGGGAGTTCCACCGGGCCGCGTACGCCGAGGACGCCAAGGAGAAGGGCTTCGGCGAGGAGCGGCTGACGGCCCTCGCCCGCGAGGCGGGCGTGCCGGACATCGCCCGGTTCACCCGCGACCTCGACAGCGCCGAGGCCAAGCGGGCCGTGACCCGCGACCAGGAGGAGGGGTACGGGCTGGGCGCGACGTCCACCCCGTCGTTCCTGGTCAACGGGCGGGCCATCGCGGGCGCCCAGCCGCTGGAGACGTTCACGGCCGCGATCGACGCGGCGGCGGCGAAGGCCGGCCGGTGACCGACGTCGGGTACCTGGCCGCCTTCCTGGGCGGTCTGCTGGCGCTGGTCAGTCCGTGCAGCGCGTTGCTGCTGCCGGCCTTCTTCGCGTACTCGATCGACTCGACGGCCCGGCTCGTCGCCCGTACGTGCGTCTTCTACGCGGGGCTGGCGACGACGCTGGTGCCGCTGGGCGCGGCCGGGTCGCTGGCGGGGCGGTTCTTCTACGGCCACCGGGACCTGCTGGTCGCGGTCGGCGGGTGGCTGATCATCACGCTGGGCGTGGCGCAGCTGCTCGGGCTGGGCTTCGCACCGCGCCGGCTGGCGGAGGCGAGCGGCCGGATCCGCCCCACGACGGCGTTGTCCGTGTACGCGCTGGGCCTCGTGTACGGACTCGCCGGGTTCTGCGCGGGGCCCATCCTGGGCGGGGTGCTGACGGTGGCCGCGCTGGGCGGCAGCGCCGTCTACGGCGGACTGCTGCTGGCCGTGTACGCGCTGGGCATGGCGGTTCCGCTGTTCGTCCTGGCGCTGCTGTGGGAGCGGTACGACCTGGGGCGGCGCGGGTGGCTGCGCGGCCGGGTGCTGCGGCCGGGCCCGCGGGGGTGGCGGGACGGCACCGGCTGGCGGGGGCGTGTGGGGCGGCTGGAGCTGCACACCACCTCGCTGCTGTCGGGTGCCTTCTTCATCCTGCTCGGTGCGCTCTTCCTGGCCTTCGACGGGACGAGCGCCCTGCCGGGCCTGCTCTCCGTGGACGCCTCGTTCGAGGTGGAGCGGTGGGCGGCGCGAGCGGGCGGGGCGGTGCCGGACTGGCTGCTGCTGCTGGCCGCGGTCGCCGCCGCGGGAGTCGTCCTGGGCGTGCGCGGCTGGCGCAGGCGCGGCCGGGCGTGAGGGGGCGGGGCCGGCCGGCGGTGGAGCCGTCCGGTGGCGGGTGCCCGGTGCGGTGCCCGGTGCGGGTCCGGTACGGGTGACCGGTCGCCGGGGCGGCTGACGGCGGGCTGTCCGGTGGCCGAGGTGGCCGCGCCGGGGCGGTGCGCGGCAGGTGTGCGCGGCGGGGCGCGCGGGGTCGGGGCGGGCGGGCTCCCGCAGGGGCCGGGTGGGGGCGTACGGGAGCGGCCCGGCCGGTGCCCGGCCGGTGCCCGGCCGGGCCGCTCCTCCCGCACGGGGGCGTGCCGGGCAGGCGTTCTGAGGCCGGGCCGGACGGGTGGGTGCCGCCGCCCGTGCCGGGGCCGGGGCCGTTGCCCGTGCCGCCGGGGCCGCCGCCCGTGCCGCCGCCCACGCCGGGGCCGCTGCCCGCGCCGGGGCCGGGGCTCGTGCCGGGGCCGGGGCTCGTGCCGGGGCCCGTGCCGGGGCGGACGCTCGGATCGGGGACCGGGCCGACGCCTGGACCACCGCCCGTGCCCCAGCCCGGGTCGGGGCCGCCGCCC
Source organism: Streptomyces fradiae ATCC 10745 = DSM 40063 (assembly GCF_008704425.1). Lineage (NCBI taxonomy): Bacteria > Bacillati > Actinomycetota > Actinomycetes > Kitasatosporales > Streptomycetaceae > Streptomyces > Streptomyces fradiae. The sequence continues at coordinate 3,188,856 of NZ_CP023696.1, read as the reverse complement.
GTGCCCCAGCCCGGGTCGGGGCCGCCGCCCGCGCCGCCGCCCGTGCCGGGGCCTTGGTCGCCTCCGCCTCCCCGTGTCCTCGACCGGAGGGGGAGGAGCCCGAGCAGGCCCAGCAGCCCGACGAGTCCCCACAAGCCCCAACCGCCGCCGCCATCGCCGTCGTGGCGGCCCCAGGCCGCCGGCGCGTCCCCCTGAGCGGGGGCGACCGTCACCGCGGAGTCCCGCCCCGCAGGGCCCTGTGCCGCCGCGGTGACCGAAGCCGGTCCCGCGGCCAGTACCGCCGCCAGGGCGGTTCCGGCCGCCACGCGGCGCGCGGCTCGGGCCCGTGCGGTCACTGGTCCGGGCCCCGCTTGGGGCCGCGCCACGGCTCCGGCCCGCCCTCGCGGCCGGTCCCGCTCTCGTCGTACTCGATCCGCTCCTCGCGGATCTCCTCGTGGCTCGGCACGCTGGTCGTCACCTCCTCCGTGACGACGTACCTGCGCAGCCGGACGCGCCCCGACTCGTACTCCGCCATGCCGATCTCGATCTGCTCCTCCGACCGGGTCACGCCCTCGTCCTCGCGGCCGCGCATCGCGGCGGCGGGCTCGCGGTGCTCGCTGACGTGGCGCTCGTGGGCGCCCGCCGATTCGACGGTGCCCGGGGTGCCGGTCCTGCCGCGGGCGCCCCCGCCGGGAGTGACCTGGTAGTGACGGTAGAGCCGCTGCTCCTCGGAGGCGTCGAGGTGCTCCTCGGTGTCGCACCGAGGGGCTTCCTTGATCATGTCCTTGGTGTACGGCACGTGGAGCTGCAAGTTCTGCCGACGAGCACCGGCCAGGGGGACGAAGGTCTCCTTGGTGCCGAACAGGCCGGTCTTGACGGTGATCCACTCCGGAGTGCCGAGCCGGTCGTCCACGTAGACCTGGCCGATCGTGCCGATCTTCTCGCCGTTCGAGTCGTACGCCGTCGCGCCCTGGAGGCCCTCCACAGGGAAAGCCTTCTCGTTCTGGGCCATGCTGGATCCTCCCTAGACGGGGGTCGGCCTCGTGAGCGCGCGGGTGAGGGCGCGGGAGCGGGCCGGACCCTGCGTCCATTGCCCGCGACCCGGATACGCCCCGCAACTCGGACGGGGCCGTATGCGCCCGGCCGTGTGCCGCCCCGGCCCCGCCCCTCGGCCCGCCGCCGTCCGCGGGGCCGTCGGGCCGGGCCGGGGCGGGACGTTCGGGTGGGGCCGGGCGAGTGGCGCGGAGACCGGGGAAGCCGGGGTCCGCCCTGTCGTGGCCGCGGGCGTAGCGGTCGGCGTGAACGGCGAAAGGCCCCGTCCGGAGACGGGGCCTTTCGGCTGGTGGCTGGGGCCGGGGTCGAACCGGCGACCTTCCGCTTTTCAGGCGGACGCTCGTACCAACTGAGCTACCCAGCCACGAGGTTTCACGTGAAACCTCAGCGGTCCTGACGGGATTTGAACCCGCGGCCTCCACCTTGACAGGGTGGCGAGCACTCCAAACTGCTCCACAGGACCAAGCATCGTGCGATCACTAGTCTCGCACAAGGTAAAGCGTGCCCCCAACGGGATTCGAACCCGTGCTACCGCCTTGAAAGGGCGGCGTCCTGGGCCACTAGACGATGAGGGCTAAGGGCCCACCTGGGCGCTTCGTCAGCGCGTCGGGGACGTGAGAAGCATATGGGATGGGGGGACGGTTCGCCAAAACGCTTTGCGCGGGGGTGCCGCGCACCGACTCGCGGCGCCCCCGCGTGCGGGTACCGCTGATCCGCCCGAGGGGCCGCCCGCCCTTCGGGGCGGGGTGCCGGGCCGTTCGCATCGGGCTCTCCGCTTCGGATCCGGACGGTACGGCCGGGCCCCGGGTGACCGGCCCCGAGCCGGTCACCCGCGTGGCGCGGCACCCGCGTGGCGCCGGCACGGGCGTGGCGCCGTCACGGGCGGGACGCCGGTGCGGACGGGCCCGCGGGCTGCGCCGGGGGCACGGCCGGGGGCAGAGGCCTGGCGGGCTCCGTGGAACCGCCCGTCGCCGGGGCCGTGGGCGTCGGGCCGGTGGGGGAGGGGACCGGGGCGGTACCCGGCAGGACCTCGTCCGGGACGTGGCGGGCCACCTCCGCCGTGGTCAGGCCCAGGCCGCCCAGCGTGATCTCGTCCCACGCCTGGAGCCGGCGCGTGTCCCGGTCCAGGTACAGCACCGAGGCGTGCACCCGCTCCGGCTTCTCGTTCTCGACCGCGCGCAGCCCGCCGCCGCCCGTGGAACCCTCGATCTTCAGGCGGGTGCCGTTCGGCAGCACCTCGTTGACCCGCCGGTGGACGTGGCCGGCCAGGACGAGCGGCACGGCGCCGTCCACCTGGTGGGCGGCGACCGGATTGTGGGCCACCGCGATGTCCACGGGGGTGCCCGCCCGCGCCTGTCCGCGCACGGCCTCCGCGAGCACCCGGCCGGCCGCCCGCTCGGCGCCGTCCCCGGCCGGCACGACCGAGCGGTCCGGCGTGAACTGCGGGTCGCCGACGCCCGCGACCCGCACGCCCGCGACGGTCACCGCCCGGCCGCCGTCCAGGACGTGCACGTTCCGCATGCCCTCCAGGTACTCCTGGGTGTCGGCCGAGTCGTGGTTGCCGCGCACCCACACGTACGGCGCGCCGAGGGTGGGGATCGGGTTCAGGAAGACGTTCTCGGCCGTGCTGCCGTGGTCCATCGTGTCGCCCGAGTCGATGATCAGGTCGATGTCGTACTGCTCCACCAGCGAGGCGACGATGTGCCACGACGCCGGGTTCAGGTGGATGTCGGAGACGTGCAGGACGCGGATCGTCGACGGGTCCGGCTGGTAGGTCGGCAGGGTCGACGTGGCGTCGTACAGCTTCGTCACGTTCGTGACGAGCCGCGCCAGTTCCTTCTGGTACACGTCGAACTCGGTGACGATCGACCGCGCGCTGCCGACGACCGACGGAGCGCTGCTGAGCAGCCCGGAGAAGCGCGGCTCCAGTACCGACTTCGGGTTCCACGTGGCGTACGCGGAGGCGCCCGACGCGGCGAGCAGCGCCAGGGCCAGCCCGCCGGCCGCCAGGGCGCGGCGCGGGCGGCGGTAGACGGCGAGGCCCAGGGCGGTGGCCCCGGCGACGACCGCGACACAGGACCGCACGGCCAGCTCCCGGGCGCCGTCCTCGACGTCCGCGGTGATCTCCTCCTGGAGGCCGGAGATCCGCTCGGGGCGCTCGACGAGGGCCTGGGAGCGGACCGGGTCCAGTTGGTCGACGTCCACGTCGAGGCGGATCGGGGCGGTGTGGGAGTCCAGTTCGAGCGCGCCGAGCGGCGAGACGTTGATCCTGGTGCCGCCGGTGAGCGAGGGGCGGAGCGCCATGCTCGTGTCGACGGGGCCGACGGGCGCGCGGACGCTGCCGACGACCAGCAGGCCCAGCCACGCGCCGGTGAGGACCACCGCGACCAGCCCGAGGGCGCGGGCCACCGGGTGCGGGGCCGCGCTCCCGGGGAGCAGCGCCCCGACGCGTCCGCGGGGGGTGCGGGCACCGGGGCGGAGGCGGCCCGGCCGGTTTCCGGGGTGGGCGGCGCCGCGGGTGGGGCGGCGGACGGGTGGGGTGGCGCGAGCGGGGCCGGGGCGTGCGGGGCCGGTGGCTGCCGGATCCGCGGGCGGGCGGTGGGCACCCGGGGGGCCTGCGGGCGTCGGGCCCGTGCCCGGGGGGCCGGGGGGTGTGGGGCCCGCGCCGGGGGGACGGGTGGGTGTGGGGCCCGCGCCTGGGGGGCGGGTGGGTGAGGGGTTCGCGGGACCGCCCTCCGCTCGGCGGCTCGCGCGGCGCAGGGCTCGGGCGATGCGGGCATACGCCGCACGGACTGCTGCTCGGGCCATTGGGGCCGTATGCCCGTGGGGGCGCGCGGCTATGCCCGTTCGCGCCCGTACGCGCCCGTTGTGCCCGGCGATCCACGACAATGGCCGAGTGCTGGAGATGACGCGCGAGGAGTTCGAGGAACTGGTGGCCGAGGCGCTCGACCGGATCCCCCCGGAGCTGACGCGGCTCATGGACAACGTCGCCGTGTTCGTGGAGGACGAGCCGTCGGCCGACGACCCGGACCTGCTCGGGCTGTACGAGGGGACCCCGCTCACCGATCGCGGCGAGTGGTACGCGGGTGTGCTGCCCGACCGGATCACCGTCTACCGGGGGCCGACGCTGCGGATGTGCGAGTCCCGGGAGGACGTGGTCGCCGAGACCGAGATCACCGTCGTGCACGAGATCGCCCACCACTTCGGCATCGACGACGCCCGGCTGCACGAGCTGGGCTACGGCTGACCGGCGCCCGGCCGGGGCACGGCACGGTGGGACGGCACCCGCCGGAAGGCCGGAGCGCGGCCGGCCCGCGGTCGGTGCGAGCCGGTGCCGGGCGGGGTGCGGCCGGTGCGCCGTCCGGGCGTGTCCCCGGCGGGGCGCGGGGAGTTGGGCAGGAAAACCCCGTCCGCCTGGAGGTGCCCGCGTGCGCCAGCTGCCCGCCCCCGTCCGATGGGCCGTGACCGCGGTCGCGGTCGTGGCCTCCGCCGGCTCCGTCGGCGGCTGCATGAGCGTGTCCGACGACAGCGTCAGGCCCCTGCCCAGCGAGTCGGTGGGCCCGTCGGGGGCCGCGGCGGCCGAGCGGGACGCCGAAGTGGCGGAGACCGGCGGCGGCCGCGAGCCGCGCGGCGCGGGAGCACCGGGCGGCGCGGCGGGCGGCGACGACGGCGCTGCGGAACGCTCCGCGGCGGCCTCCCCGTCCGCGTCGCCCGGCCGGGACGACGCCCCCGGCGGGCACGGTGACGCTCCGATGCCCGGCACGGGCCCGGGAGGCGGGGGTGCGGCGGGCGGCGACGGCACGGGCGCCGGCGGCGCGGGCACGGGGGGTACCGGGCCGGGCGGTGCGGACGGAGGCGCGGGCGGCGCGGGCGGGCACGGCGGGGGCACGGGGCCGGACGGGCCGTCTCCGGCGCCCTCCGGGTCCGGCGAACCGCCCGAGCCGGACCCCACCGACCCGCCGCAGACCGGCGAGCCGCCGACGACCGGCCCGACCGGCCCGTCCGAGCCGCCGGGGGAGTCGCCGCCCGCCGAGTCCCGTGTCCGGGCCCTGCGGGCTCCGTACGCTTCCGCCGGCCGGCCGGAGCCGGCCGCCTCACCGCAGGACGCCCCGGCCTGACACGGGCCCCGGCACGCGCGGTCCGCGACGGACAGGTGCGGCTCCGGCGGCCTGACGCGCCGGTGGCCCGGGTCGGCGTGGTGCCGGTCCGCGGGTGCCACGGAGTGTCGGCGTGACGCACGTCGCACCTCTCCGAGGCCGCGCGGCTTGCGCCCGGTGGGGTGAGGTGCGTATGGTGGTAGATCGTTTGATCCCATTTGCCCGGCGCCGTGAACCGAAGCGCGCCGTGTGGCGCGTACTCTCCCTTGCCGTGGCTGACCGCATCGAGGCGGTCGATTTGCTAAGCAGCGAAATCACGGAGTTGACGGGCGCGTGCCGAGACTCCGGAAGGTTTCGCATTTCGCATGTCCATTTCCAGCACTGACACCGTTCTGAACGAGAACACCGAGAACACCGAGAACCCCGCCCTCGCCGAGGTGACCGAGACCTCCGCCGCGGCGGAGGCGGCCGGCGAGCAGATCGTCGCCGAGGCCCCCGCCGGCACCGCGACCGACGCCCCCGAGGCCGAGGACGCCGTGGCCGCCGAGGCCGGCGCCGAAGAGGCCGAGGACGCCGAGGAGGCCGTCACCTTCGCGGCCCTCGGGCTCCCCGACGGCGTCGTCCGCAAGCTCGCGCAGAACGGCGTCACCGTCCCGTTCCCGATCCAGGCCGCGACCATCCCGGACGCCCTGGCCGGCAAGGACATCCTCGGCCGCGGCCGCACCGGCTCCGGCAAGACCCTCTCCTTCGGCCTGCCGCTGCTCGCCACCCTGGCCGGCGGCCACACCGAGAAGAAGAAGCCGCGCGGCGTCATCCTCACCCCGACCCGCGAGCTGGCGATGCAGGTCGCGGACGCGCTCCAGCCGTACGGCGACGTGCTCGGCCTGAAGATGAAGGTCGTCTGCGGCGGCACGTCGATGGGCAACCAGATCTACGCCCTCGAGCGCGGCGTCGACATCCTCGTCGCCACGCCCGGCCGCCTGCGCGACGTCATCAACCGCGGCGCCTGCTCCCTGGAGCAGGTCCAGGTCGCGGTGCTCGACGAGGCCGACCAGATGGCCGACCTGGGCTTCCTGCCCGAGGTCACCGAGCTGCTCGACCAGGTCCCGGCGGGCGGCCAGCGCATGCTCTTCTCCGCGACGATGGAGAACGAGATCGCGACCCTCGTCCGGCGCTACCTCAACGACCCGGTCAACCACGAGGTCGACAGCGCCCAGGGCAACGTCACGACCATGAGCCACCACGTCCTCGTCGTGAAGCCGAAGGACAAGGCCCCGGTCACCGCCGCGATCGCCGCCCGCAAGGGCCGCACGATCATCTTCGTCCGCACCCAGCTCGGCGCCGACCGCGTCGCCGAGCAGCTCCGCGACTCCGGTGTGAAGGCCGACGCGCTGCACGGCGGCATGACGCAGGGCGCCCGCACGCGCACCCTCGCCGACTTCAAGGACGGGTACGTCAACGTGCTCGTCGCCACCGACGTCGCCGCGCGCGGCATCCACGTGGACGGCATCGACCTGGTGCTCAACGTGGACCCGGCCGGCGACCACAAGGACTACCTGCACCGCTCGGGCCGCACGGCGCGCGCCGGCCGCTCCGGTGTCGTGGTCTCCCTGGCGCTGCCGCACCAGCGCCGCCAGATCTTCCGCCTCATGGAGGACGCCGGCGTCGACGCCTCCCGCCACATCATCGGCCAGGGCGGCGCCTTCGACCCGGAGGTCGCGGAGATCACCGGTGCCCGGTCGCTGACGGAGGTGCAGGCCGACTCGGCCAGCAACGCCGCCAAGCAGGCCGAGCGCGAGGCCGCCGACCTGGCCAAGCAGCTGGAGCGGGCGCAGCGCCGCGCCGCCGAGCTCCGCGAGGAGGCCGACCGCCTGGTCGCCCGCGCGGCGCGCGAGCGTGGCGAGGACCCGGAGAAGGCCGTGGCCGAGGCCGCCGAGGCCGCCGCCGCCCCGGTGGAGGAGGCGCCCGAGGCCGTGGCGACCGTACCGGCCCCGCGGGAGGAGCGCCCGTCGTACGACCGGCGCGACGACCGCCGGGACGACCGGCGCGACGACCGGCGCGACGACCGTCCGTCGTACTCGCGTGAGCGCCGTGACGACCGTCCCTCCTTCAACCGGGACCGCCGGGACGAGCGCCCGTCCTTCAACCGGGACCGCCGCGACGACCGCGGTGGCGACCGCGGCGGGTTCCGCCGGGACGACCGGCCGGCGTACGGCAACCGCGACCGGGGCGACGACCGCGGTGGTGACCGCGGTGGCTTCCGCCGTGACGACCGGCCGTCCTTCAACCGCGACCGCCGTGACGAGCGCCCCTCGTTCAACCGGGACCGCCGTGACGAGCGCCCGTCGTTCAACCGGGACCGCCGCGACGACCGTCCGTCGTCGCACGACCGCCGGGACGAGCGCCCCTCGTTCAACCGGGACCGCCGTGACGACCGCGGTGGCGACCGTGGCGGCTTCCGCCGCCCGGACCGTCCGTTCAACCGCGACCGCCGCGACGACCGCCCCGCGGGCGGCCACCGCTCCGGCGGCCACGACCGCCCGTACGGCCGCCGTGACGACCGCCGTGACGACCACCGGGGCTCCGGCTCCTTCGGCCGCCGCGACGACAAGCCGCGCTGGAAGCGCAACGGCTGACGCTCCGTAGGCTCCGTGGACGGGCCCGCACGCGACACCCAGGTGCTGCGGGCGGGCCCGTCCGCCGTCCGGCGCGCGTCGGGACGCGCCGGGACCGGCGTTGTGCCGATACCCGATCGGCTCACGCTGCCCGGCGGGCTATGCTCGGGGATGACCCGTCGAGGGCCCTTAGCTCAATTGGCAGAGCAGCGGACTTTTAATCCGTTGGTTGTGGGTTCGAGTCCCACAGGGCCTACCGCCACGTCGAACCGTCCGCGGTTCCGCGACGGATCCCGTGCCCCGGCCGCCTGCGCGGCCGGGGCACAGTCGTGTCCGGACCCCGATCCCCGGGCCGGGGCGGGGCCGCTCGTGTGGCGGGGACGGGAGCGGCGGGGCAGGCTGGGAGCACAGCCGGGCGGGCACGTCGTCGCGCCGTCGGCGTTCCGTGGCGCGGCCCGGCCCGTGGCGCGGCCCACCGCACGGCCCGACGAGGGAGCAGACCGCATGATCCATCCAGCAGACATCCGAGAGTGGCGGAACCAGGACGTCGTGGACCCCGCGGGGCACAAGATCGGTGTCCTGGAGGCGGTCTACGTCCACACCGCCACGGACGAGCCCGCCATGGCCACCGTCCGCACGGGGCTGCCCACGCGCCAGCGCCTGGTGTTCGTCCCGCTCGACGACGCGACGGTCGGGCCGGGGTACGTCAAGGTCACGTACGACAAGGGGACGGTCCGCAAGGCGCCCTCGATCGGCCTCGACGACGTGCTGGCCGCCGAGGACGAGTCGGTCGTCTTCCACCACTACGGCATCGCCTACCAGCCCGGTGCCGCCGGCGAACGGCGGCTCGCCCGCCGCTGACACCGCGCGGCGCGGCCGAAGCCGGGCCCTCGCCCCGCCCCCGCCCCCGTCCCGTCGTACGGAGGAGTCACAGCATGGCGTTCTTCCTGTTCCTGGTTCTCGTGGCCGTCGTGCTGGGCATCGTCGGCGTCGTGGTGGAGGGTCTGCTGTACCTGCTGTTCATCGGGGTGGCCGTCTTCGTGGCCGCCCTGGTGTTCCTCGGCTCCTGGCTGGCCCGGCGGCGCACCCGCAGGGGGGCGGTGCGGTAGGCGGGCGGGGACGCGCGCCGACGGCCCCGCTGAACGGCCCCGCCCAGGCTCCTTCGGGGCGGCCCGTGCCGCGCCGTGGGCGGTCTTGCGGCGGCTTGCGGCGGGCGGGCCGGGAAAGTGGTCGAGAGACCCTCCGGGATGGCGTAAGGTTGTGTTCACCGACGCGGGGTGGAGCAGCTCGGTAGCTCGCTGGGCTCATAACCCAGAGGTCGCAGGTTCAAATCCTGTCCCCGCTACTGAAACCGAAGGCCCGGTGCGCAAAGCACCGGGCCTTCGGCGTTCCCGCGTATCGGTCCGTCGATCCGTCGGCCCGTCCTGCTGGAGCCGGCCCGCACGGCGGCGGCGAGGGCGCCCGTACGCAGCGTGACCCGCGGAGCGCACAGCGAGAGCAGTTGACAGACAGTCAGAAACTCGATTATGGGACTGCGGGCCTCCGCCGGCCTGATTGGCGGTCAGTTCGCCGTGCAATGTCCTTGTATGGGGCCTTGGTTCGGCGTGAGCCGTGCGAGGCATCCACGGCGACAGCTTGGAATCGGGGCCCCGCTTCTATTAACGTTCGATAACGCAGCGCGGTCGTACCAGTCGTCGCAAGAGGCGGCACCGTGCGCATGCGCCGAATCCCGCAAGGGAACCGGGGAACCACACACTTGGGGTGAATCGGGCTCTGAACGGCCCGTAGGAGACCTTCCTGCTCCGAACCCGTCAGCTAACCCGGTAGGCGGAGAAGGAAGGAAAGGAGTACGCCCCCGTGGCGTCCAACAGGCCTGCCCCCGAAGTCCCCTTCGGCTCGTACGACCCGACCGGCCACACCACCGCCCCCGGCGTCCCGGACGCGGGCGCGCCCCCGGCGGGCGTCGCGTGGAACCCCACCGAGGACACCGTCCGCCCCGTCCGGGGCCGGCACCGCGTCGCCAAGCAGCGCGGCGGCCTCGCCCGCAGCTCCACCGTCCTCGGGGTCGGCGTCATCGCCGCCGTCGGCGCGGGCGGCATGGCCACCGCGCAGGACAAGCCGCGCGTGGCGATATCCCTCCCGGACGTCAACCTCCCGGACGCCTCCTCGCTGCCCGGCGTCGGCGCGCTCCTCGCCGACGACGCGGACGAGCCGGACGCGCCGGCCGAGGCCGCCCCCGCCAACCTGGCCGCGCTGACCCTCTCCGCCGAGCAGGCCCCCGCCGAGGCGCGGGGCGCGGCGGCCGCCGCCGGTGAGGCGCTGCGCGCGCGCATCCTCCAGCAGGCCGAGCTGCAGCAGGCGTCCGCCGAGGCCGAGGCGCAGGCCGCCGCGGAGAAGGCTGCCGCCGAGAAGGCCGCCCAGGAGGCCGCGGCCCAGCAGGCCAGCGCCGAGGCCGCCGCGAAGGCCGCCGAGGCGGAGCGCCAGCGGGCCGAGGCGGAAGCCGCCGCCAAGGCGGCCGAGGCCGAGAAGGAGCGCCTGGCGAAGCTCGCCGCCAGCTACGCCCTGCCGACCTCCTCGTACACGATCACCTCGACGTACGGCCAGTCCGGCTCCATGTGGTCCTCCGGCTACCACACGGGCCTGGACCTCGCCGCGCCCACGGGCACCCCGGTGAACGCGGTCCACAGCGGCACGATCAAGTCGGCCGGGTACTCCGGCGCGTACGGGTACCGCATCGTGCTCGAGCTCTCGGACGGGACCGAGGTCTGGTACTGCCACCTGTCCTCCATGACCGTCAGCGCCGGTCAGAAGGTCGGCACGGGCGACACGATCGGCCGCGTCGGCGCCACCGGCAACGTCACGGGCCCGCACCTTCACCTGGAGGTCCACACCGCCTCCGGCGCCGGTGTCGACCCGCTGGCCTGGCTGCGCGGCAAGGGCCTCACCGTCTGACGGCCACGATCCGGCCGCCTCGGCGTGACGACGGCGCTCCCGACCGCCGCCCTCCGGGGCGCGTGTCCCGACCCGCATGATCTGATCCGCATGGTCTGATCCTCGTGGCTCGTGGCTCGTGGCTCGTGGCTCGCGGCCCGCTCCGCGAGGTCCGGCCTGTTCGCTCCGCGCACCCCGAGTACCCCGGCAGCCCTGGCGGCACACCCCCCGACGCCAGGGCTGCCGGCCTTTCCGCCCCCGGCGGCTCAGGCCGCCCTGTGCGCGGGCCCGGCCCGAGCCCGCGGGCGGTTCCCGGCCTCCGCCCGCCGCGCCTCAGTGGCGGTACGGGTTGTAGCCCGCGTAGTCGCGGTGGGGCGGCGGCGTACGGACGCGCCCCGTCGCCCGCGCGGCGTACGTCAGAGCCGGCGCGGCCACCGCCTTGCGCTGCCACAGGTGGTGCAGCAGCTCCTGCTCGCGGGCCGTGAACGACAGATCCGTCACCCCCCGCCGCGCCCGGTGCCGCAGGAACGCCAGGGACGTGGCGAACGCCTCGTACTCGCCCACCGACCGCGCCGCGGCCGGGCCGTGCGTCCGCGCGGCGTACGACCGCGCCAGGCTCCGCGCCCGCATGGACGACAGCGCCGACGGTTCGTCGGCCGTCAGCCAGCCGGCCGCCGCGTACGCGGGGAGCTCGCCGGCTATCGTCCGCAGCTCCCGCTGGCGGGTCCATATCGCCAGCCACGTCAGCAGCCCCAGCGCGGGCAGCATGAACGCCCCGTACACGACGATGAACCCCCACGGCCCGAACGTCGTCGAGCCGTTCCACAGCGCGTGCACGCCCATCGCCAGCGCCAGTCCCAGCAGCGGCAGCAGCGTCCGCACGAACCGGCGGCGGCGCGCCGTCATCGCGGCGATCCCGAACCCGATGCCCGTCAGCACGGTGAACAGCGGGTGCGCGAAGGGCGACATGACGATCCGCACGAAGAACGTCGCCGCGGTCACCGACTGGAGGCCGGCCGTACCGAACTCCTGGTCCTCGCCGAAGGCGCTGCCCAGGTACAGGATGTTCTCGGTGAACGCGAAGCCCGTCGCCGTGAACCCGGCGACGACCACCCCGTCCACGAGTCCCGTGAAGTCCCGTCTGCGGAACAGGAAGATCAGCAGTATCGCGACGGCCTTCGCGCTCTCCTCCACCACGGGGGCGACGACGGTCGCGCCGAGGGTGTCCGCGGCCGTGGGATCGGCCGTCGCCGTGGCTATCCAGCGGGTGGCGAAGGTGTTGGCGATGATCGCGACGAGCGCCGCCGCGAACGCCCCCCAGGAGAAGGCGAACAGCACGTTCTTCCACGGTCCCGGCTCCACCCGGTCCAGCCAGCGGAAGGCCGCCATCAGCAGCGGCACGGGCAGCAGCGCCAGGCCGAGGCCCACGAGGAAACCCGCCGTGCCCGTCTGCTCCCGCACCAGCGCCAGGATCACCAGGGCGCACAGCGCCAGCACCAGGCTGACCGCCGACAGCCGCACCACCCTGCTGCGCCAGAACCGGCCGCGCGGCTTGTACCGCCAGCGGGCCCGGTCCGGCACGGCGTCGAACGACGGCCGCGGGTCGTACGCCGGGATGGCCGGCTGGCCGGGGCCGGCCGGCGCGGCCGACGCCGCCGGCGCGGGTGACGCGGCCGGCTGCGGGTCGAAGGGGCGCGGGTGCGTATCTGACACCCGATCGACCCTAGACGGCCGCACCGACAGCGCGCGAGCGGCTTGTGGACAGTCGGCCGGAGCCTGTGGACAACCGGGCCCGAGGCGTTACGCGCGGGCGAACAGCAGGTCGTGGACGACGTGGCCCTTCTCCAGGCCCTGCCCCTCGAACCGGGTGAGCGGCCGGAAGCCGGGCCGTGGCGCGTATCCGCCATCGGGTGCCGTGTTCACGAAGTCCGGGTGCGCCGTCAGCACCTGAAGCATCTGCTCGGCGTACGGCTCCCAGTCCGTGGCGCAGTGCAGTACCGCGCCGGGCCTCATGCGGGGCGCGACGAGGCTCAGGAACTCCGGCTGGATCAGCCGCCGCTTGTGGTGGCGCTTCTTCGGCCACGGGTCCGGGAAGTAGACGCGGACCCCGGCGAGCGCGGCGGGCGGGAGCATCTCGCGGAGCAGGATGATCGCGTCGCCGTTCGCCACGCGTACGTTGGTCAGGCCGCCGCGCTCGGCGAGAGCCAGCAGATTGCCCTGGCCCGGGGTGTGGACGTCGACGGCGAGGATGCCGGTCGACGGGTCGGCGGCGGCCATCCGCGCGGTCGCCTCGCCCATGCCGAAGCCGATCTCCAGGACGACGGGCAGGCCGCCGAGCATCGCGTCCAGGTCGAGGACGCGCTGCCCGTCGATGTCCAGGCCCCACTGCGGCCACAGGCGGCGCAGCGCGTCGGCCTGCCCGGTGGTGACGCGGCTGCGGCGCGGCTGGAAGCTGCGGATGCGGCGCTCGAAGTGCGACCCGGCCGGGTCGGGGGACGGGCCGGTCCCGTCCGCGAACATCCGGCTCCCGCGCCGGGCGCCGGGCACCTCGGCGGCCTGGCTCGGGCGCGCGGCGGCCGCGCCGGGGCGGTCGGCGGCGTGGCTCGGGCGCCCGGCAGTCGCGTCCCCGGGGCGGTCGGCGGCCGGGACGCGGCTCTCGGGGGCGGGGGGCGTGGGGGGCGTGCTCGACGCGGTCTTCTCGGACACAGTGCCTTCGATTCTACGAACCCGCCGGGCGTACCCGACCGGCCCACGACGTCCCCACGGCCGCCCCCGCCCCGCACCGGCCTTCGGCCGCACCCCGCCCGGCCCCGGCACCGCCCTCGCCCGGCTCCGCCCAACCGGCCCCCTAAGCGGCCAGACGCGCCAGGACCCGCCGCGCCACCTCCCGCCCGATGGGCAGGGACGCCGTCGCGGCGGGGGAGGGGGCGTTCAGCACATGGACCGTGCGCGGTGCCTCCCTGATCAGGAAGTCGTCCACCAGCGTGCCGTCCCACAGCACCGCCTGGGCCCGCACCCCGGCCGGGGCGGGCCGCAGGTCCTCGGCCGTGACCTGCGGCAGCAGGCGCCGCACGGCCTGCGTGAACGCCGGCTTCGACAGCGACCGGTGCAGCTCGCCCGCCCCGTACCGCCAGTGCCGCCGCGCTATCGCCCACGCGCCCGGCCAGGCCAGCGTCCCGGCCAGCTCGCGGGGGCGCACGTCCAGACGCCCGTACCCCTCGCGGGCCAGGGCGGGCACCGCGTTCGGCCCGACGTGGACGCCGCCGTCGACCCCCCGCGTCAGGTGCACCCCCAGGAACGGGAACGCCGGGTCCGGTACCGGATACACCAGGCCCCGCACCAGCTCAGGCCTGCCCAGCTCGTAGTACTCGCCCCGGAACGGGACGATCCGCATGCCCGGGTCGTCCCCCGCGAGCCGCGCCACTTCGTCGCAGTGCAGTCCGGCGCAGTTCACCAGCGCCCGCGCGCGGACGACCCGGCCGTCCGCCGTGCGGGCCGCCACGCCCCAGGGGCGCCGGTCGACGGCGGTGACCCGCGCCCCGTACCGCACCTCGGCGCCGGAGGCGTCGGCGAGGCGCTCCGCCACCGCGCCGTAGTCGCAGATCCCGGTGGTGCCGACGTGGATCGCCGCGATGCCCCGCACCTCCGGCTCGTACGCGCTGATCTGCGCCGGGCCCAGCTCCCGGACCGGGATGCCGTTCTCCCGGCCGCGCTGCACCAGGGCGTGCAGCCGGGGCAGCTCGGCGCGGTCGGTGGCGACGATCAGCTTGCCGGTGACGCGGTGCGGCAGCCCGTACTCGGCGCAGAACTTCACCATCTCGGCGGCGCCCCGCACCGCGAACCGCGCCTTGAGCGAGCCGGGGCGGTAGTAGATGCCGCTGTGGATGACGCCGCTGTTGCGCCCCGTCTGGTGGCGGGCGGGGCCGCCCTCCTTCTCCAGGACCACCACGCGCGTGCCGGGCGCGGCCCGCGACAGCGCGTACGCCGTCGACAGCCCGATGATCCCGCCGCCCACCACCAGGACGTCGCAGTCGAACATGCCGCCGCCGAACCCGGACACCTGTGCCACCTCCCACCCCGATAGTGCACTGGCCCGCTGACAACGCCGTTAAACCAGGGCTGTCCGGCGGTGGGAGATGGATCACGCCGGGTGACAAGCGCCCGCCACCCCGCCGGCGTACTACTCCGCCGCGCCGTGCGGAGTACGCGGTGCGCCCGACGGGGCCGACGGATCGCGCGGAGCCCGGCGCGTCACGACGCGTGTGCCGCGCGCCGCGCACGCGCCCGCCCCGGGTCCGCCCCGCGGCGCCCGGCCCGCGCCCGGCCCGCGACCCGCCCGTGCGGCTACGCCGGGGCCGTCAGCAGTGGCCGGGCCCGCTCGCGCAGCTCGGCGACGCGCGGCTCGTCGCCGTACGGCTCCAGGCGGTGCAGGAGGTCCCGTACGTACTCCGTCGTGCGCGCCGACGAGATGCGCCCGGCCACCTCCACCGCGCGCGTGCCGGCCGCGCAGGCGGCGTCGAGGTTGCCCGACTCGAGTTCGGCGACGGCGCTGACGACCAGCCGCAGCCCGTGCGACCGCACGTACTCCTCCGTCGGGCGGGACAGCGCCTGCTCGGTGAACCGGCGGACCTGACGCGGCGCCTTCAGGTCGCGGTAGCACTCGGCGGCGTCGGCGGCGAACCGGTCGTACGAGTAGAAGCCCAGCCACGAGGGGTCGGCGTCGCCGTCGCGCGAGCGCTCCAGCCACCCCTCGGCGGCCTTGAGGGCGGCCCCGGCCGCCGCGGCGTCCCCGGCCTTCGCGTGGGCGCGGGCCTCCACGAGGCGGAAGAAGGACATGGTGCGGGCCGTGGCGAGGCCCCGGTTGCGCTCCACGGCCGCCTGCGCCAGGTCGACGCCCTCGTCGGCGAAGCCCCGGTACGTGGCCTGGAGGGACATCGACGCCAGCACGTACCCGCCGAGCGGTACGTCGGCCGCCGCGCGCGCGAGGCGCAGCGCCTGGATGTAGTAGCGCTGGGCGGCCTCCTGCTGGCCCGTGTCGAAGGCCATCCACCCGGCCAGCCGGGTCAGCTCCGCGGTGGCGCCGAACAGGGCCCTGCCGACCTCGTCCGAGTACGAGCCGAGCAGCAGCGGCGCGGCGTCCACGCGCAGGCACTCGGGCACCATCGACGAGCGCCAGTCCCCGCCGCCGTACTTGGAGTCCCAGCGGCGGGCGTCCTCGGCGGCCTCGCGCAGCTTCGCCACGTCGCTGTGGCCCACGCGCGCGTGGGCGCCCTCCAGCGGGGGCTCCTCGACCGACAGGACGGGCACCACCGCCGGGCGGACCGCGCCCACCGGACCGCCGCCCGCCCCGGCCCCCGGCTCACCCGTGCGAGCCCCGGCTCCGGCACCCGACCCGGCGCCGCCACCCGCAGCTGTCGCGCCCGCAGGGGACCCCGCCGCAGGGGACCCACCCCCAGGGGACCCGGCCGCCCCCGCCTCGCCGCCCTCCGCGCGCGGGACGCGCCGCTCCACCGACGGGTCAGCCGGTGTGATCAGCCACCGCGAGGCGGGCACCGCGTACGCGCTCACCGCGAAGGAGCCGGCCAGCGACTGCCATATGCCGCCCGCACCCGCCCGCCGCCCGGCGAGGTCCAGCCGGTACAGCTCCGTCGCCGACTTGACCGCCTCGCCCACGTCGCGCGGGAACGCCAGCCCGACCTCGGGCGCCGGGTCCGCGTCGGCGAGGCCGATCTCGTGCAGCGGCACGGGCCTGCCCAGCTTCTGGCCGATCGCGGCGGCGATGAGATGGGGCGCGGCGCCCTGCGGGATCATGCCCTTCGACACCCAGCGGGCCACCGACGTCTTGTCGTAGCGCAGCGTCAGGCCCCGTTGCGCCCCGAGGTCGTTGACGCGGCGGGCCAGGCCGGCGTTGCTGATCCCGGCGAGGGCGAGAACGGTGCCGAGCTTCTCGTTCGGTCCGCGTAGCTCCCTGGACATGCGCCACCCCTCGACACCCAGACGGCCGCCGCGCTGCCAGGCATAGGCGCGCGGCATTCGTAAACCCAGCGTAGTTCGCCACATCCCCACCGTTAAGGGGTGGAGTTCCCTATGGCGGGATTGTTGTGCGTACGGGAGATTGGCGTGCGCCCGGCGCCGTGCCGCCGCGCTCCCGCCGTGTGGCCGTGCGCCCGTGCGTGCGCTCTGGCCGGTGCCGCGCGGGAAGCGCTTCCATGGTCCCGCGTGGGTCGGCCCGCCGGCGGGAATCAGCGGGCTGGGGGACACCGTCGCCTCATTCCCCGCGGGCGGCGGACCGGTCCGGAGGGCGAGGAGCGCCCTCCGGACCGCGCGCGAGGAACACGGTCGAGAACGGAGTCTTCGACAGACGATGCGGTTGGGTGGGGCTCGGAGATTGGCTGAATGATGCCCATGGAGAGGCCGGCCGAACCCTCAGGACCCGTACGGGAGGCGAGCGTTCGGAATCCGTCGCGAAGGAGCTGACCGGTTCCGCGGCGACGCGCGGCGCGCGTCCGGCCCACGCGCGGCTCGTGCCCGGCGGGGCACCGTTCGCCGTCCGTGCCGGACCGGGTCGCCTCCGGCGCCGGGCAGCCGGTCGGCCACGCCGGACGCGGCACCCTCACACCGTCACCACATCGCCAAGTGCCAGGGGCGCGTGCCCGTTCGCGTACGCGCCGCCCGGACGGCACCGCCTGCCCGCCTTGTCGTGGCAGCATGTCTCCGTCGGCACCCCTGTCGCACCAGCCGCCTCCGGCGGCGCGCGCCGGGCGGGCCGCGAGTGGCTGGAGACGTCCACAGGCTGTGGAGGCGGCGATGCGCTGGCTGGTGGGGTGGAGCAGTATCGCCGCGAGCTTCGGGACGGTCGGAGCGGTCGGCCCCGCCGACGACGGCGGCTCGATGCAGCCGGTCGGCGGTCAGCTCCTGTGGGCCGACCCGGACCCCCTGTGGGCGGTCGGCGACTGGCGCCCCGACGAGGTGCGGGTCGTCAGCGTCGCGCCCGACGTCCGCCTCGCCGTGCTGGGCTGCTGCGCCGCGTCCGACGACGAGCTGAAGGTCGGCCTGTTCGCCGCGCGCGGCGGCGCGCTCCGCCATCTCACCGCCTGGCCGGGCAGCTACACGGCCGTCGTGCAGACCGGCCGCCGCATCACCGTCACCTCCGACCTCGCGGGCGCCCGCCCCGTCTTCCACACCCCCTGGGCGAACGGCACCGCGTACGCGACCGCCGCGCTGCCCCTCGCCGACCTCATCGAGGCCCAGCTCGACATCGGGCACCTCGCCGCGCTGCTCGCCTGCCCCGAGACCCCCGAGGCGCTGCGCGACTCCACCCCGTACGCCGGCGTCAAGCGCGTCCCGCCCGGCCACGCCCTGGTGCTGCGCGAGGGCTCCCGCGAGATCACCGGGTACGAGACCGTCGCCTCCCTCGCCGTCGCCGCGCCCCAACTCGACCCGGACCGCGCCGTGGAGGGAGTCCGCGACGCCCTGGTCGAAGCCGTACGCGCCCGCCTCACCGCCCCCCGCCACGCACCGGCCGGCGCCCCGTCCGACCCGGGTCCCGTGCCCGGCATGGGACCCGCCGACCGGCGCGCCGCCCGCGGCGAGGCCCCCGCGCCCGGCATCGGTGCCGACCTTTCCGGTGGCGGCGCCTCCAGCACCCTCGCCCTCCTCGCCGCGGGCCTGCCCGGCGTACCCGGCACGATCACCGGGCACGGCGGCGCCAACGCCGGCGAGCGCCTCCTCGCCGTCACCTTCAACGACCTCACCGCGAGCGCCCGCGAACCCGCCCACACCGCCGAGCTGGAGCGCGCCCGCGCCCTCGCCGAGGACCCCCGCCTCCACCACGTCGTCGTCGCGGCGGCCGAGGAGGCCCTTCCGTACGCCGACCTGGACGTGCCCCTCACCGACGAACCGGGCCCCGCACTCGTCACCGCCGCCCGCCACCGCCGCCGCCTCGCCGCGGGCAGCGCCGACCACTTCACCGGCCACGGCGCCCGCCAGGTCCTCGACGCCCACCCGGCCCGTCTCGCCGACCTGCTGATGGACCGCCGGCGCCGCCACCTGCTGCGGCCCGTGACCGCCCTGGCCCGCGCGACGGGGACGACGGCCGGTTCGCTCCTCGTCCCGATCACCGTCTACCGGGCCGCCCGGCGCCTGGCCCGCACCCCCTACCGCGCCGGGCTCGAAGCCGCCGCCGGCCGCCTCCTCGAAGCCAACCGCGCCCTCGCCACCGGGACCGGGGCGCCCGGCCCCCTCGACGCCTCCCTCGCCGCCCTCGCCTGGTCGCGCCCCGGCCCCGCGGCCCGCTGGCTGACCGGGGAGGCACTCGCGGAAGTATCGGTTCGCCTCCACCAGGCCGCCACCCGCCCCACCTCGGTCCAGCGCCCCGGCGAGGCCCGCGCCCGCGCCGCCCTCGCCCGGTACGCCGCCGACCACCGCGTCCTCGAACAGGCGGCGGAGGTGCGCAGCCAGCGCCTGCACGCCCCGTTCTTCGACAACCAGGTCGTACGGGCCTGCCGGGACCTCCCCGAATCGCTGCGGGTACGGCCCGGCGCCCGGGCCGACATCCTGCGGGCCGTCCTCTCCGGCAGCGGCGTCCACGACCTGCCGCCCGGCTGGGGCGCCACCACCCACGTCCCCTCGCAGGCGGCCGTCCGGGCGGGGCTGCGGGTCGCGCTGCCGCAGCTCCTGCGACTGTTCGAGGCGCCGCTCCTGGCGGACGCCGGGTTGGTCGAGGCGCGGGTCGTCCGCACCGCCCTGCGCGCCGCCGCGGACGGCGAGCCCGTGCCGCTGGACGGCATCGCGGACCTGGTCTCGACGGAGCTGTGGCTGCACCGCCTGCTGGCCCGCCGCGGCACCTGCTGGACCGGCACGGCCGCGCCCCGCCGCCGCGCGGTGGCCGCGGGCGTGCCCTCCCGCCCCACCCTCCGCTCCTGACCACCCCACCACCACCGGACCGCTGTCCAGGCCACCAGACGGGCCCTCCCCCCAGAGGGGCCCCTCCCCGCCGCACCGCAGACCCCGGCGCGGCCGGCCAGGCCCCCGCCCCGACCGGCGCGGGCCGCGGCGCGAGCCCGCACCGCCACCGGCCGGCAAGGCGGCAGGCACCGGACACCGGACGCCAGGGACCCGCAGCAAGTCCCCCACAAGGTCAGTTGGGCAGCAGATCCCCCAGCGCCTCCAAGGCGAGCGCCCACATCGGCTGCGCCCCGGTGCCGAACCCGGCGGCGAGGGCGTACCCGATGGCCGCCTCGACCGCCCGTACGCGGGCCCCGTCCCGCCAGCGGGCCGACACGTCCCCGTCGCCGACCGACTCGAGCCACCCGAGCGGATCGCCGTCCCGGAGCAACCGGCTGCCCGCCAGCGAGTCCGGCACCAACCGGTACACGATCCCCTCGTACGTCACGTCCACCCGAAAGGAGCGCCTGGTCAGCCGCCCCTTCCCGGGCCGCACCTGCACGGCCGCGCCATCGACGGCCAGAGACAGCAGCGCCCCGTCACGCGTGCCGACGGGTATGTGCTCGTCCACCTCCCGGACACCGACCGCGCGGCGCAGCACGATCTGCGGGACCGTGTCACCCCGCACCTCCACCATCCCGGCGGCCGTGTCGAGCTCGACCGTCACCGCCCCGAACAGCGGGTCCTCGGCCTCCCGCACCCGTACCGCCACATCCTGTGCCGACTCCATCGCCCCCGACTCCCTCACTCTCCCGCACAACTGATCCGAGCGTCCGCCCAGTCGGCCAGCGCGATGGCGCCGGACGGCCGGGACGGCTCCGTCACCAGGCGGATCGTCGCCCGCCCGGCGATGCCCACGCGCACCGGGACGGCCGGGTCACCGCCGTCGACCGCAGGAGACTGCCAGAGCCGGACCCCGTCCGCCCACACCGAGAACCTGACCGAGCCGAGCCCCATCGTCAGGTCGTCCACCCCGACGACCGCCTGGTACGTGGAGCACTCCCGGTTCAGATCGACCGTCACCGCCGACCGGGCGTGCACGGTGATGCCGTGGCCGTACGCCGTGCCGCCGATGGACAGCCCGTTCCGCTGCCACACCCAGCCCGACCCGCTGCGCCGCAGCTCGGGCCCGCTGCCGTCGCCGGTCAGGTCGTACGGCAGCCGCCCCACCTGGTACGTGACCGCCGCGGGCTCGGGGTCCGGCGCCGGGGTCGGCGCGGGGGGCGGTTCGGGGGCGGGCTCCGGCGGCGGAGTGGACGTCGGGGCGGGCGTGGGCGCGGGTGGGGTCGAGGGCGGGGATGTGGGGGCCGGTGGCACCGGCGAGGGCACGGGCCTGGGCGCCGTGGACGGCGCCGGGGCGGGCTGCGGCGCGGACACGGCCTCCATGCGCGGCGGTTCCGGCCGGGGCACGGGCGTCGGAGGCCCGACGACAGGCGGTACGACCGGCTGCGCCGCCACGGGCGGAGGCGCCACCGGCTTCGGCACGGGGCCGGGGTCCCCCGCCAGCGCCCACACGAGTCCGACGGTCGCCGCGGCGGCCAGCGCGGCGGCGGCCCCCAGCTTCGCGGGCGCGCCCAGCCCTTCCGCGGCGGCGCCACCGGCCGCGCCACCGGATGCCCCCGAGACTCCCGAAGCCCCCGCTGCTCCACCCGCCCCCGCAGCCCCGGCCGTGCCGCCCGCCGCGGCAGCCGCACCGGCCGCGCCCGCCGCACCCGCCGCACTCCCCGCGACGATGCCCGCCGCCTTCAGCGAGAACCCGGTGGCGAACCAGCCGATGAAGGCCACCGGCAGCAGCGCCGGGATGCCGGCGTTGACCTGCGCCAGCTCACCGGCCGCCAGCCGGCACTTGGCGCACTCCTCCAGGTGCCTGCGCAGCCCCCGCTCGGCCCGCATCCGCAGGCCGCCGCGCGCGTACGCGCCGAGCCGGTCGGCGTAGCGGGCGCAGTCGCCGCCCGCCGTCAGGGACTGGCTGACGTGCGCCTGGAGGTAGGCCTGCTTCAGCCCTTCCCGGGCGCGGCTCGCCAGTACGGCCGTGGCGTTGGCGGTCAGCCCGAACAACGGCGCGACCTGGCTCGGCGACTCCTCCTCGACGGCCGTGTGCCACAGCACCGCCTGCCAGCGCTCCGGCAGCGACCGGAACGCCCGCAGGGCGAGCGACCGCTCGGCCTCCTGCATGGCCCGCACGTCGGCGCCCACCTCGACGGCGTCCCCGCGGCCCGGCTCCACCGCGCCCGCGGCCTCCGCGGCGAAGACCGCGAAGTCCTCGACGAGCTGTTCCCGCCTGGAGGTCCTCGTCCAGGCCGCGGCGACACGCCGGACGGTCGTCAGCAGATACGCCCGCACGGCCTGCTCGGGCCCGGCCCCGCGCCGCACCGCCTGCAGGGTCCGGGCGAACACCTCGGCCGTCAGGTCGTCGGCGGTGTGGTCGTCCCGGCAGCAGGTGCGCGCGTACCGCAGCACGGCCGCGGAGTGCCGCCGGAACAGCTCCGCGTACGCGGAGTCGTCGCCGCCCCGCATCCGCTGCACCAGCTCGGCGTCGGACGGCGGCAGCTCCACCGCCGGCGGCAGCACCGAATCCGCCACGGAATCCCCCCGTGGCCCGGCACCCGACGTGTCGGCCCCGGTCGAACCGGCCCCCGCCCCGGCCACCGCACCGCCCGGCCCGGCACCCGGCGGGCGGGCATCCCGACCAGCCCCCGCAGACCCGCCGCGCGGTGCCTCGCCGTCCCGACCGCCGTCCCCACCGGCGTCCACCCCGGCACCCCCACTCACCGGCCCCGAGGGCCGCGGTGTGCGACCGCGCCGCGCGGCGGCACCCGACTCGTCCGAACGGGTTCCGATCGTCCGCCCGCCCCGCCCGCCCTGGGCCGGGACCTGAGCGGAGGCCCGACCGCGCGTCCCGCCGGTGCGGCCCGCCCCGGCGGCACCGACCGCGTCGGCGCCGCTGAGCGGCTCGTCGCCTCCGTCACCGTTCACCGCGACCGCCCCCCGAAACACACCTCAGACCGGAACACCGGCCCAGGGTCCCACAGCGTCCTCGAACGGCCGTATCCCCAGGGTCCGTCAACCACTCGTCCGGGGATCAACTCCCGTACGGACACACCTTCAGGCACACACCCGCAGTACGCTCGCCACCCCCACTCCCGTCACCCCGCGAACACCAGTCCCGCGCCCACCGCCACCGCGCCCACCTGTCCCGTCACGACGCCGCCGACCGGTCCACCCGCCACCGCGCCGCCCCGCCGGTCCGGCCTCCGCCGCGGTCCCGTCGCCCGTGGTGGAGCCCGCAGCCGCGGTCCGAGCGCGCAGTCCGAGCGGCCCCACACACCGTCACGGGGCGCGAGCCGCCACCCGCCAGGTGCCCACCGCTCGCACGGGCTCCGACACACGCTCCACCGACCACACGGACCCGTCACCCACACGGGCGCGTCACCCCATGCGGGCCCCGCGCCCCGTCCCGCCTTCCGACGAGACCTCGCGCCAGGGAACGGCCGGCGCCCAACAGGGCCCCGCCCAGCGTCCCCACGTCCGGCGGGACCGACCGCGAGCCCCGGAAGGGGACGCCCTGCGCGGGTCTGCGGGTGCAGCCGGTCGCGGAGAGCGGCGCGACCGACGGTGCGGCGCACCCGCGCGGGCACCGCGCCCGACAGCGCTGGGGCCCATGAAGGCCCACCCTGCAAAGCCGCGTACCCGAAAGCACCGCGCCCCGGCCCCGCGCCCGACAGAGAACCGCCGGCCCGGGAGGGGCACATCCAGGCGCCGCGCCCCGCGGAACCGCCGGCCCGGAGAACCACGGGCGCAGGAGAGCGGGGCACCCGACAGAGCCACACCCTCAAGGGAACCGCGCCGCGCAGCGCCGTCCGTCCCGCAGCGCTGCCCGTCGCGAAGATCCCGGGCCCCGAACCCCACCCCTCGCACTCCGGATCAAGAGGCCCTCAGCAAGAGGCCCCGAGCAGGGGGCCCGAAGCAAGGGGCCCGAAGCAAGGGCCCGGACTCCGCAGCCGGGAGCTGGGGTCCTGAGCTGGGGCCCCGAGCCCCCCGCCCGCACCGCCCTCCGGCCCCGCCCCGTCAAGGCCGGGAGCGGAGGCCCTCCAGAAGGATGTCCAGCAGTCGCGCCGACGCCGCGCTCTGTTGCGCCGCGTCCGGCAGGGACGGCGCCGCCGTCGCGATGACCAGCAGGACGTCCCCGACGGTCACGTCCCGGCGCAGCTCACCGGCCTCCCGGGCGCGCCCGACCAGCCGGCCCACCACGTCCAGGAGCTCCGGCACACCCGCCCCGTCCAGCTCGGCCGCCGGAACGCCGCGCGGCGCCACCGTTCGCGGCGAGCCCGAAGGGACCGCACCGCGCTGGCGGGGCACCCGCGCGTCGTCCGCGGCCGGGACCTCCTCCACGTCCACACCGACCCGCAGCACCTGCGGCGGCAGCAGCCGCCCGGCGCCGGACGCCACGGACGTGCGCAGGAACCGGGCGAGCGCCGACCACGGCTCGTCCTCCTGCCCCAGCGCGGCCCGCGCCTGGTCGGTGAGGCGCGCCGTCTCCTCCTGGGCTATTCGCCGGACCAGCACGTCCTTGCTCGGGAACCGCCGGTAGACGGTGCCCACACCGACGCGCGCCCGGCGCGCCACGTCCTCCATCGGCGCCCCGTACCCCAGCTCGCCGAACACCTCGCGCGCCGCCCGCAGAACGTGCTCCAGGTTGCGCTGGGCGTCGACGCGCAGCGGCGCCGGCCGCGCGGCCCCGGCCGCACCGGAAGCAGCCCCGGCCAGGGGGCCTCCCATCCCGGCCACGGCGGCCCCCGCCGCACCGGAGCCGGCACCGCCCGCTCCCGCCGGTGCGCCCGTCATGGTGCCGACCGCGCCCATCCCGGCCGGCGCGGACACCGCGCCGACGGTCTGAGCGGCACGCGCCGGCCCATGCGAATCCTGAACATGCATGCGTTTCCCCCGGTTGCTTCGATGTCTCCCCCCGGAGACTCCCCTGACATCCGGGGCCCGGCCCGACAACGCCGAAATCCACGCGCAACGACCCGACACCCCGTGAGATACGAACATAGTTGAGAGGCAGTCAATTCAGAAGGGGCAGTTCCGTCCGGTGCGCCCCCCGATCGGAGCAAGGCCCGGAAGGCTCCTCATTCCCCTCCGGGACAGACCCCGCCACACCCCCTCCCACCTGCGGAATCACCCCCTCCACAGGCCCCGCCCGCACCCCGCGCCACCCCACCGGTCCGGTCACACAATTCGGTCCGGCCTGTGGACAAACCCCCGCGTCCGTTGCGTCATGGGATGGTGACGGCTGCAAACCCGAGGGGATCCGGCAAGGCCCCGGACCGCGTCCGCGTACTGATCGTCGGCGGCGGCTACGTCGGCATGTACACCGCCCTGCACCTCCAGCGGCAGCTCAGAGCCGAGATGAGGAGCGGCGCGGTCGAAGTCGTCGTGGTCACCCCCGACCCGTACATGACGTACCAGCCGTTCCTGCCCGAGGCGGCCGCGGGGAACATCTCCCCGCGCCACGTCGTCGTACCGCTGCGCCGCGTCCTGAACCACTGCCGCGTCGTCATCGGCGAGGTCACCTCACTGGACCACGCCAAGCGCACCGCGGTCGTCACCACCCTCGCCACCGAGGAGGAGGCCGCCGGGCCGCTGGAGCTCGGCTACGACGAACTGGTCCTCGCCCCCGGCTCCATCTCGCGCACCCTGCCCATCCCCGGCCTCGCCGACCACGCCATCGGCTTCAAGACGGTCGAGGAGGCCATCGGCCTGCGCAACCACGTCATCGAGCAGATGGACATCGCCTCCTCCACCCGCGACCCGGCCATCCGGGACGCCGCGCTGACCTTCGTCTTCGTCGGCGGCGGGTACGCCGGCGTCGAGGCGCTCGGCGAGCTGGAGGACATGGCCCGCTACACCTCGCGGTACTACCACAACATCAGGCCCGAGGACCTGAAGTGGGTCCTCGTCGAGGCGACCGACCGCATCCTCCCCGAGGTCGGTGAGGAGATGGGCCGCTACACCGTGCGGGAGCTGCGCTCGCGGAACATCGACGTACGGCTGGAGACCCGCCTGGAGTCCTGCGCGGACCGGGTCGCGGTGCTCAGCGACGGCAGCCGCCTGCCCACCCGCACGGTCGTGTGGACGGCGGGCGTCAAGCCCGCGCCTGTCCTCGCCGCCACCGATCTGCCGCGCGACGCGCGCGGGCGCATCCGCTGCACCCCGCAGCTGACCGTGGAGGGCGTCGAGCACGCGTGGGCCGCGGGCGACGCGGCGGCCGTCCCGGACGTCACCGCCGACGAGCCCGGCCGCGAGTGCGCGCCCAACGCCCAGCACGCCGTACGGCAGGCCAAGGTCCTCGCCGAGAACCTCGTCGCGTCCCTGCACGGCCGTCCGCTGCGGCGGTACGCGCACAAGTACGCCGGCTCCGTCGCCTCGCTCGGCCTGCACCGGGGCGTCGCCCACATCTACGGGCGCAAGCTGAAGGGATTCCCGGCCTGGTTCATGCACCGGACCTACCACCTCAGCCGCGTGCCCACCTTCAACCGCAAGGCGCGGGTGATGGCCGAGTGGACCCTCGCCGGGCTGTTCAAGCGGGAGATCGTGTCCCTGGGCTCCCTGGAGCACCCGCGCGCCGAGTTCGCCCTCGCCGCGAGCCCGCCGCCGCGCGACACCGACGTCACCGCCGACTCGTCGCCGGACGCCCACGACACCACGCCCGACACGACGCCCGGCACCACGCCCGGCACAGCCCCCGGCGCGAGCGCCGCGCCCCCGGACAGCGCCCCCGCGCGCGACACGGGCCGCCCCGGCGGAGGAACGAGCGACACGAGCGACACGAGCGGCACCGGAGACGCCGACGACCGCAAGGACACCGGCACCGCGACCGATTGACGCCCCTGTCAGTGCGCTCCGTCACACTGGACGTGTGACCATAGGTGGGCCCACACCTGCACAGAGTGACCCGGCACGGCAACGACACCACGAGGCATAGAGATCCGTGAACTTCACGCGTTGGAGCGCCCGCTTCCCCGGTACGCAGCGCCGCGCCGCCGCGCGCCGCACCGACCGCGCGGGCTCGCCGGCGCGGCGTGGTGAAGGCTCCGTGCCCGCCGCCCGCGGCGCGTACGCGCAGCCGCACGCGCCCGGCACCACCGGCCCGGACGACGACCCGGCGGCGCCCCCCGGCGTCTCCGGCGGACCACCCGCCCCCACCGCGCGCCCCGCGCCCCCCGCGCTGGAGGACTTCTCCGTACGGGAGATCCTCGGCCACCTCCCCGGCCTGGTCGCCCTCACCTACGGCACCGACCACCGCCTCGCCTACGTGAACGACGCCTACGCGACCGCCTTCGGCCGCCGCGCCCCCGGCGGCACCGCCGCCGAGACCTGCCCCGAGCTGGCCGAGCTCGGCCTCCTCCCGCTGATGGACCAGGTCCTGCGCAGCGGCAGGTCCCGCACGGTCAAGAGCCGCCGCTCCCAGGGCGGCGGCTTCTACACGGTGTCCTGCCTCCCCGTCGACGTCCCCGCACACCACGGCCAGCCGGCGCGGCCCGGCGGCGGCGTCCTCGTCCACGCCGCCGACGTCACCGACCACGCCGAGGCGGCCGAGCGGCTCCGCGCCAGCGAGCGCCGCCACCGCCAGACGGCCGTCACCCTCCAGCGCTCCCTCCTCCCGCAGGAGCTGGAGCAGCCCGACGACCTGCGGGTCGCCGCCACCTACCAGCCCGGCGGCACCGACGCGGCGGTCGGCGGCGACTGGTACGACGTGATCACGCTCGGAGCCGGGCGCACCGCGCTCGTCATCGGCGACGTGATGGGGCGCGGCGTGCGCGCCGCCGCCGTCATGGGCCAGCTCCGCACCGCCGTCCGCGCCTACGCGCGCCTGGACCTCCCGCCCCACGAGGTGCTCCAGCTCCTCGACGGACTGGCCGCCGAGATCGACGCCAGCCAGATCGCCACCTGCGTGTACGCGGTCCACGACCCCAACGAGGGCCGCCTCGTCTACGCGTCCGCCGGGCACCTGCCGATCCTCGTCCGCGACGAGGACGGCACCGTCCGCCGCGCCGCCGACCCCACCGGCCCGCCCCTCGGCACGGGCGGCTGGCTGCACACGTCGGGCACGATCGCCCTCCCGCCCGGCTCCACCGCCGTCCTCTACACGGACGGCCTCGTCGAGCGGCGGGGCGAGGACATCGACGAGGGCGTCGCCGCCCTGGAGCGCGCCCTCTCCGGGGCGTCCGGCTCCCCGCAGGTCGTCTGCGACCGCCTCCTGCGCTCGCTGGGCGTCACCGCGGAGCACGACGACGACGTGGCGGTCCTCGTCCTCCAGCACCCCTCCCGCACCGGACCCGACGCGGAGCTGTTCCACAACGCCGCACTGGACCTGCTGGGCGGCGTCGAGGCCGCCCCGCGCGCGCGTGCCTTCGCCTCGGGGGTCCTCTCCAGCTGGCGCTTCCCGGTGGAGCTGCGCGACCTCGGGGTCCTCGCCACCAGCGAGCTCGTCGCCAACTCCCTCCAGCACGGCACGCCGCCGATGCGGCTGCGGCTGCGCCGCACGGACCGGCGGCTGATCATCGAGGTGACGGACGGCGACGACCACCTGCCGCGCCGCCGTCGCGCGGAAACGGAGGACGAGGCGGGTCGCGGCATCTCCATCATCGCCACGATCGCCTCGTCCTGGGGCTGCCGCCGCACTCCGGGCGGCGGCAAGGCCGTGTGGTGCGAGTTCGCCCTGCCGGGCTGACCCGCTCCGGTCAGGCGGCCGACTCCACCGGCCGCCCCTCCGGCGCGCGCCGGGCCACCACCCGCGAGCGGGCCACGGCGTACGGGTGGTCCTGCGCGGTGGTGAGCCCCCGGCCCAGCCGCACCGCGAGGACGCTGATCCCCAGCGAGAACAGCACGAACGTCACGATGTACGGGCCGTGCAGCGCCGCTCCCATCGGACCGCCGATCGCCGGTCCCACCGCCAGCGCCAGCTGCTTCACCAGCGCGAAGGCCGAGTTGTACTGGCCCACCATCGACTCCGGCGCCAGGTCCGCCACGAGCGGTGCCACGGTCGGCGACAGCATCGCCTCGCCCAGCCCGAACAGCCCGTACGTGGTGATGAAGGCCGCCGTGGCCATGGCCTGGCTGCCGTGCCCGAGCCCCGCGTACCCGGCGATCAGCCACGCGACGGCCCAGATCAGGCCCACCGCCGCGATGACCCGCGTCCGGCGCGCCCGCTCCACGAAGCGCAGCACCAGGAACTGGGCGACGACGATCACGGCCGTGTTGGCCGCCAGCGCCATGCCGAGCGTCGAGGGCGCGATCCCGGCGGCCTCCGTGCCGTACGCGGCCAGACCCGACTCGAACTGCCCGTAGCAGGCGAAGAAGAGCACGAAGCCCAGCACACACAGCTGCACCATCGCCCGGTGCCCGAGCAGCGCCCGCAGCCCACCCGACCGCGGGCCCGCCTCCTGGCCGGGCCGCGCGTCCGCGATGGTGGGCGTACGGGGCATCCGCACGGTCGCCCCGATAACCGCGAGGACCAGGAACATGGCCGCCTCGATGGAGAACAGCAGCAGGAAGCTTCCGGGGCGGCTCTCGTCGACCAGCTGGCCGCCGATGAGCCCGCCGAGCCCGAGGCCCAGGTTCTGCAGGAAGAACTGGAGGGCGAACGCCCGCGTCCGCGCGTCGGGCGCCGAACTCCACACGATCATCGTGGCCAGTGCCGGCTGCATCACGGCCGTACCGGCGCCGAGCAGCAGCGCCGCCCCCACGACGGTGGCCACGCTGCCCGCCACGCCCATGGCCAGCGCGCCCAGCGCCGCCAGCAACGCGGCACCCACCAGCACGGGCAGCGGCCCGCGCCGGTCGATGGTCCTGCCGGTGAACGGCAGGACGGCGAGAGCCGCCATGGCGAAGACCGCCAGCACGGCACCCGCCGCACCGGCGCCCAGCTCCCGCACCTGAGCCACGTACACGTACAGATACGGAACCGTGAACCCGAGCCCGAACGCGCTCAGCGCGTTGCCCGCCTGGATCCGGCGCATCGCTGCGCCCCTCGCCTTGGTCACACTCACCCACTTCGAATCCGTAAGCCTGAAGGCTCAAGACTTCAACAGTAAACTTCGAACGTGAACTCTACACACCGAAGGACTTAGACGCCAAGTGACGTGGGATACTCGCCGCATGCCCGAAGCCCAGGAGCCGAGCGCCGAGCCGACCCTCGACGAGCAGATCGCCGCCTACCAGCGCGAGTACCGCGACCTTGACCCACAGGTCGAGGAGGTCGTCTCGGCACTCGGCCGGCTGAACCGGCGCATGAACGTGGCGTACGGACGCCAACTCGCCGAGCTCGGCATCAGCAACGCCGAGTGGGAGGTCCTCAAGACCCTCGTCCTCGCGGGCACCCCCTATCGGATGGGCCCCAGCGAACTGGCGAAGCGACTGGGCCTCACCCCGGCGGCGATGACGCACCGCATCGACCGGATGGCCGGCGACGGGCTCGTGACCCGCGACCGCGACGAGACCAACCGGGTGCGCGTCATCGTGGAGCTGACCGACGAGGGCCGCGCCAAGTGGCTGGAGGCCATGCGCATGGCCACGGCCTTCGAGGGGGACCTGCTCCAGGACCTCTCCGGCGACGAGCGGGGCGTCCTAGGAGAGCTGCTGATCCGCCTGCTGCGCCGGGTGGAGCACGCCCAGCCCGACGCGGGCGGCCGGCTCACGGATTTGGAAGGCTGAGCGGCCCCCCAGGGGCAACGGCGCATGCCGACGGGGGCTTGACACGCTCTTCGCCGGTCCGTAAGGTTCTCCGAGTTGTCACGGGACCTGAACGGTTCCGCGGCAGCCACTCCGCCGCGAACAGCGGCACCAAACCTCAGTGCGATCTCCCAACAGGGTCGATTTCGGCATGCCGGAATTCGATTCGGGAAGCCCGATTATGAGCAACCGGGGAAATCCGCTAGAGTTTGGGACGTCGGAACGGCCCAACAGCCGTGATGGCGAATCCCGCTGACTGGGAATCAGGCCCGAAAGGATCTGATAGAGTCGGAACCGCCGGAAAGGGAAAGCGCGAAAGCGCAGAACAGCCCGGCAGCCCGCTCCAGCGGGTGGCGGAAACGGAAAACGGATCTGCTAGGCTGGAAACACCGAAGGGAAGCGCCCGGAGGAAAGCCCGCAGGGAAGCCTGAGGGTGAGTACAAAGGAAGCGTCCGTTCCTTGAGAACTCAACAGCGTGCCAAAAGTCAACGCCAGATATGTTGATAACCCCGTCTCTCAGAGACGAGGTTCCTTTGAAACACACAGCGAGGACGCTGAGAACCAGAAGGATCATTCCTCCTTCCGGTTCCGCTCAACGCGAGTGTTCACCCGGATTACCGGGAAGCATTCACGGAGAGTTTGATCCTGGCTCAGGACGAACGCTGGCGGCGTGCTTAACACATGCAAGTCGAACGATGAACCCACTTCGGTGGGGGATTAGTGGCGAACGGGTGAGTAACACGTGGGCAATCTGCCCTGCACTCTGGGACAAGCCCTGGAAACGGGGTCTAATACCGGATACGACCACTTCAGGCATCTGATGGTGGTGGAAAGCTCCGGCGGTGCAGGATGAGCCCGCGGCCTATCAGCTAGTTGGTGAGGTAACGGCTCACCAAGGCGACGACGGGTAGCCGGCCTGAGAGGGCGACCGGCCACACTGGGACTGAGACACGGCCCAGACTCCTACGGGAGGCAGCAGTGGGGAATATTGCACAATGGGCGAAAGCCTGATGCAGCGACGCCGCGTGAGGGATGACGGCCTTCGGGTTGTAAACCTCTTTCAGCAGGGAAGAAGCGAAAGTGACGGTACCTGCAGAAGAAGCGCCGGCTAACTACGTGCCAGCAGCCGCGGTAATACGTAGGGCGCAAGCGTTGTCCGGAATTATTGGGCGTAAAGAGCTCGTAGGCGGCCTGTCACGTCGGATGTGAAAGCCCGGGGCTTAACCCCGGGTCTGCATTCGATACGGGCAGGCTAGAGTTCGGTAGGGGAGATCGGAATTCCTGGTGTAGCGGTGAAATGCGCAGATATCAGGAGGAACACCGGTGGCGAAGGCGGATCTCTGGGCCGATACTGACGCTGAGGAGCGAAAGCGTGGGGAGCGAACAGGATTAGATACCCTGGTAGTCCACGCCGTAAACGTTGGGAACTAGGTGTGGGCGACATTCCACGTCGTCCGTGCCGCAGCTAACGCATTAAGTTCCCCGCCTGGGGAGTACGGCCGCAAGGCTAAAACTCAAAGGAATTGACGGGGGCCCGCACAAGCGGCGGAGCATGTGGCTTAATTCGACGCAACGCGAAGAACCTTACCAAGGCTTGACATACACCGGAAACACCCAGAGATGGGTGCCCCCTTGTGGTCGGTGTACAGGTGGTGCATGGCTGTCGTCAGCTCGTGTCGTGAGATGTTGGGTTAAGTCCCGCAACGAGCGCAACCCTTGTCCCGTGTTGCCAGCAGGCCCTTGTGGTGCTGGGGACTCACGGGAGACCGCCGGGGTCAACTCGGAGGAAGGTGGGGACGACGTCAAGTCATCATGCCCCTTATGTCTTGGGCTGCACACGTGCTACAATGGCCGGTACAAAGAGCTGCGATACCGCAAGGTGGAGCGAATCTCAAAAAGCCGGTCTCAGTTCGGATTGGGGTCTGCAACTCGACCCCATGAAGTCGGAGTCGCTAGTAATCGCAGATCAGCATTGCTGCGGTGAATACGTTCCCGGGCCTTGTACACACCGCCCGTCACGTCACGAAAGTCGGTAACACCCGAAGCCGGTGGCCCAACCCCTTGTGGGAGGGAGCTGTCGAAGGTGGGACTGGCGATTGGGACGAAGTCGTAACAAGGTAGCCGTACCGGAAGGTGCGGCTGGATCACCTCCTTTCTAAGGAGCACTTCTAGGCCACCACGGTGGTCCAGAGGCCAGTACATCAGCGAACGTCTGATGCTGGTTGCTCATGGGTGGAACGTTGACTACTCGGCAGGTTCGACCAGTTCGGTCTTCTCTAGTACTGCTCTTCGGAGCGTGGAACGAGGGATACGGAACGGCGGTCTGCCGGGCACGCTGTTGGGTGTCTGAGGGTGCGAGCGTTGCTCGCCCTTCGCGATGCCGGCCCCAGTGAACTCGCTACTTCGGTGGTGGGGTGATGGGTGGCTGGTCGTTGCTTGAGAACTGCACAGTGGACGCGAGCATCTGTGGCCAAGTTTATAAGGGCGCACGGTGGATGCCTTGGCACCAGGAACCGATGAAGGACGTGGGAGGCCGCGATAGGCCCCGGGGAGCTGTCAACCGAGCTTTGATCCGGGGGTGTCCGAATGGGGAAACCCGGCAGTCGTCATGGGCTGTCACCCTTACCTGAACACATAGGGTAAGTGGAGGGAACGAGGGGAAGTGAAACATCTCAGTACCCTCAGGAAGAGAAAACAACCGTGATTCCGGGAGTAGTGGCGAGCGAAACCGGATGAGGCCAAACCGTATGCGTGTGATACCCGGCAGGGGTTGCGCATGCGGGGTTGTGGGATCTCTCTTTCACGGTCTGCCGGCCGTGAGACGAGTCAGAAACCGTTGATGTAGGCGAAGGACATGCGAAAGGTCCGGCGTAGAGGGTAAGACCCCCGTAGCTGAAACATTGACGGCTCGTTTGAGAGACACCCAAGTAGCACGGGGCCCGAGAAATCCCGTGTGAATCTGGCGGGACCACCCGCTAAGCCTAAATATTCCCTGGTGACCGATAGCGGATAGTACCGTGAGGGAATGGTGAAAAGTACCGCGGGAGCGGAGTGAAATAGTACCTGAAACCGTGTGCCTACAAGCCGTGGGAGCGTCGGACATGCTTTGCATGTCTCGTGACTGCGTGCCTTTTGAAGAATGAGCCTGCGAGTTTGCGGTGCGTTGCGAGGTTAACCCGTGTGGGGAAGCCGTAGCGAAAGCGAGTCCGAATAGGGCGATCGAGTAGCGCGCTCAAGACCCGAAGCGGAGTGATCTAGCCATGGGCAGGTTGAAGCGGAGGTAAGACTTCGTGGAGGACCGAACCCACCAGGGTTGAAAACCTGGGGGATGACCTGTGGTTAGGGGTGAAAGGCCAATCAAACTCCGTGATAGCTGGTTCTCCCCGAAATGCATTTAGGTGCAGCGTCGTGTGTTTCTTGCCGGAGGTAGAGCACTGGATAGGCGATGGGCCCTACCGGGTTACTGACCTTAGCCAAACTCCGAATGCCGGTAAGTGAGAGCGCGGCAGTGAGACTGTGGGGGATAAGCTCCATGGTCGAGAGGGAAACAGCCCAGAGCATCGACTAAGGCCCCTAAGCGTACGCTAAGTGGGAAAGGATGTGGAGTCGCAGAGACAACCAGGAGGTTGGCTTAGAAGCAGCCACCCTTGAAAGAGTGCGTAATAGCTCACTGGTCAAGTGATTCCGCGCCGACAATGTAGCGGGGCTCAAGCGTACCGCCGAAGTCGTGTCATTGCAGCATAAGCCCCAACGGGTGCTGTGATGGGTAGGGGAGCGTCGTGTGCCGGGTGAAGCAGCCGCGGAAGCGAGTTGTGGACGGTTCACGAGTGAGAATGCAGGCATGAGTAGCGATACACACGTGAGAAACGTGTGCGCCGATTGACTAAGGGTTCCTGGGTCAAGCTGATCTGCCCAGGGTAAGTCGGGACCTAAGGCGAGGCCGACAGGCGTAGTCGATGGACAACCGGTTGATATTCCGGTACCCGCTTTGAAGCGCCAGCGCTGAACCCAGCGATGCTAAGCCCGTGAAACCGCCGTGTGCGTCTTCGGACAAGCACGGAGTGGTGGAGCCGGTGGCCCAGACTGGTAGTAGGTGAGCGATGGGGTGACGCAGGAAGGTAGTCCAGCCCGGGCGGTGGTTGTCCCGGGGTAAGGGTGTAGGACGTTACGTAGGTAAATCCGCGTGACACATAGTCTGAGACCTGATGCCGAGCCGATTGTGGTGAAGTGGATGATCCTATGCTGTCGAGAAAAGCCTCTAGCGAGTTTCATGGCGGCCCGTACCCTAAACCGACTCAGGTGGTCAGGTAGAGAATACCGAGGCGTTCGGGTGAACTATGGTTAAGGAACTCGGCAAAATGCCCCCGTAACTTCGGGAGAAGGGGGGCCACTTCTGGTGATCACTCTTGCAGTGTGAGCTGGGGGTGGCCGCAGAGACCAGCGAGAAGCGACTGTTTACTAAAAACACAGGTCCGTGCGAAGCCGTAAGGCGATGTATACGGACTGACGCCTGCCCGGTGCTGGAACGTTAAGGGGACCGGTTAGCTTGGATTCGTCCGGGCGAAGCTGAGAACTTAAGCGCCAGTAAACGGCGGTGGTAACTATAACCATCCTAAGGTAGCGAAATTCCTTGTCGGGTAAGTTCCGACCTGCACGAATGGCGTAACGACTTCTCGACTGTCTCAACCATAGGCCCGGTGAAATTGCACTACGAGTAAAGATGCTCGTTTCGCGCAGCAGGACGGAAAGACCCCGGGACCTTTACTACAGTTTGATATTGGTGTTCGGTTCGGCTTGTGTAGGATAGGTGGGAGACTGTGAAACTGTGACGCCAGTCATGGTGGAGTCGTCGTTGAAATACCACTCTGGTCGTGCTGGATGTCTAACCTGGGTCCGTGATCCGGATCAGGGACAGTGTCTGATGGGTAGTTTAACTGGGGCGGTTGCCTCCTAAAGGGTAACGGAGGCGCCCAAAGGTTCCCTCAGCCTGGTTGGCAATCAGGTGTTGAGTGTAAGTGCACAAGGGAGCTTGACTGTGAGACCGACGGGTCGAGCAGGGACGAAAGTCGGGACTAGTGATCCGGCGGTGGCTTGTGGAAGCGCCGTCGCTCAACGGATAAAAGGTACCCCGGGGATAACAGGCTGATCTTCCCCAAGAGTCCATATCGACGGGATGGTTTGGCACCTCGATGTCGGCTCGTCGCATCCTGGGGCTGGAGTCGGTCCCAAGGGTTGGGCTGTTCGCCCATTAAAGCGGTACGCGAGCTGGGTTTAGAACGTCGTGAGACAGTTCGGTCCCTATCCGCTGCGCGCGCAGGAACATTGAGAAGGGCTGTCCCTAGTACGAGAGGACCGGGACGGACGAACCTCTGGTGTGCCAGTTGTTCTGCCAAGGGCATGGCTGGTTGGCTACGTTCGGGAGGGATAACCGCTGAAAGCATCTAAGCGGGAAGCCTGCTTCGAGATGAGTGTTCCCACCTCCTTGAGAGGGTAAGGCTCCCAGTAGACGACTGGGTTGATAGGCCGGATATGGAAGCCCAGTGATGGGTGGAGTTGACCGGTACTAATAGGCCGAGGGCTTGTCCTCAGTTGCTCGCGTCCACTGTGTTAGTTCTGAAGTAACGAACACCGCCATGTTGCCGGTTGGTTGTTATCTTCATAGTGTTTCGGTGGTCATAGCGTTAGGGAAACGCCCGGTTACATTCCGAACCCGGAAGCTAAGCGCTTTCAGCGCCGATGGTACTGCAGGGGGGACCCTGTGGGAGAGTAGGACGCCGCCGAACTATCATTCAGCCTCGGGCCTGGAAACCATGTTTCCAGGCCCGAGGCTTTTCTGCGTTTCCGGGCCGGGCGGGGGCCGGGGCGTGCTTTACGCGGTGCGTCCCGGCGCGGTGTCCCGTTTGGCGGTGTCGCGCCGGGCCACGGCCTCGGCCACCTGGCGGATCGCCGTGCGCAGCAGGGCACCGTAGCCGTCCCGGGGCAGGGCCGGGGCGCTCTCCTCAGCGGCGTTCAGGTGCTCCGCCGCAGCCTCGAACGACCCGAGACGACGGAAGTCGTCGGCGAGGTTGAGGTGCAGGGAGGGGAAGAAACCCGCGATGTGCAGGGCCGCGTGATGCTGTTGGACGCGCTGATCGGTCACCGCGCCGGCGGCGTCCAGCGCCCGGATGTCCCACGCCAGTGCCTGTGCGGGGTCCTCGTACAGGTCCGCCAGGTGGTGAGCGAGTGTGCAGCGGTGCAGTGGGTCGCCGGTGACCCCGATCCCGGACCAGAGGCTCAGGAGTTTCCGCCGTGCGGCGGCGACGTCGCCCTCCCGGGCTTCGGCGACCGCCTGCCCGATGGCGTTCATGGTCGGGTCGGTGGGGTGAGAGGGGGCGGTGGTCATTCGAGGGTGTCCTTGTCGGGGGGCAGGGGGTCATCGGAGGGGCTCAGGGGCTCAGGGGCTCGGTGGGCTTGGTGGTCGGGGGCTGCGGGCATGGCCAGGGTGGTGAGGTCGCCGCGATCGGCGGAGCGGATCGTGACGGGGAGGTCGTGTCCTCGCAGGTCGAGCATCACCTCGGGACCGAGGGCCGTGCTGACGGCCGGGTAGAGCGTGGTGAACGCGAAGCGGGCCCGGAGGTCCGGTCCCGCCACGGTGGCCGGCAGCCGGACGCCTGAGGGCCCGTCGCCGTCTGACAGGACGTACAGGGCGTGACGGGCCGTCCGCAGCGTGATCAGCTCGCCCGCGTGGTGCTCGAGGGCGTGGAGGAGCGGGTTCCTGTCGACCGTCACACGGGTGCCGACCTCCGGCAGCGACGCCAGCATCAGGCGGTGGTCGGGGAACGGGTCCGGTAGCAGCCGGCAGTAGCGGTCCTCTCCGTCCGCCGTGCGGAGCCGCACCGCGTGCGGGGCCGCTTCGACGCGTACGAGGACGCTGCGGCGCATCGCGGCGACCGCGCCTCGCACGTCGTCACCGTCGACGGTGGCCGCCCACGCGCTGCCCACCGGCTCGGCGGGGACCAGGCCGCGTGTGGAGAGCCGGTAGCGGTCGGTCGCGGTCAGGGTGACCGCCTCGCAGGACGCCTCGACGCGCAGCCCGCCGAGTACGGGCAGGTCCGGATCGCATCCGGCCGCGGTCAGGACCTGCTCGACGGCGTCCGCCAGTACGGGGCCCTTCACCACGGCGACCGGCCGCCGCGGCGCCTCGGCCCGCGAGGCCACGAAGGCGGCTGCCTTCCGCCGTACCGCCGCCGCGTCCCCGAGGACCTTCGCCACGTGCTCGTCGACGAGCCGGGCGGCTTCCGCCGGGTCGGCGTCGAGCACTGCCCGTACGGTGGGGAGGGGCATGGCGATCTCACGGAGCCGCCGCAGGTCGGAGGCGCGTGTCACCTGCTCGGAGCCGTAGGAGCGGTAGCCCGTGACCGGGTCGACCTCGGCCGGGACGAGGAGCCCGCAGTCGGCGTAGAACCGCAGGGCGCTCGCGGTCAGACCGGTTCGGCGGGCGAAGAGACCGATCGGCATCATCTCGGGGTTCGGCACCCGGCCATCGTGGGGCTTCGACCCACTCGAAGGTCAACGCCTGGTCGGGGGCCCGTGGGGGTCTGCTGCCGGTGCGGGCCGGTCGCTCTGGGAGTCCGGGCGCACCAGGCGGGTGTCGTACGCCAGGATGACCGCCTGGACCCGGTCCCGGGAGCCGGTCTTCGCCAGGATGCGGCCCACGTGGGTCTTCACCGTGGACTCCGCCAGGTGGAGGCGGCTCGCGATCTCCGTGTTCGTCCAGCCCCGGCCGATCACGGTCAGGATCTCCCGTTCCCGCTCCGTCAGCGACGCCAGCCGCGGGTCCGGGTGCGCCCCCGGTGCGGGCGGCAGGTGCGCGGCGTACGCGTCCAGCAGCCGGCGCGTCAGCCGGGGCGCCACCACGGCGTCGCCCGACGCCACGGCCCGCACCCCCGCCAGGACCTCCTCCGGCCGGGCGTCCTTCAGCAGGAACCCGCTCGCGCCGGCCCGCAGCCCCGCGTACGCGTACTCGTCCAGGTCGAACGTCGTCAGGATCAGCACCCTCGTGCGGCCCCCCGACGCCACGATCCGGCGGGTCGCCTCGATGCCGTCCATGCCCGGCATCCGGATGTCCATGAGCGCCACGTCCGGCCGTGTCTCGGCCGCCAGCCGGACGGCCTCGCCGCCCGTACCGGCCTCGCCCGCGACCGACAGGTCGTCCTGGCTCTCCAGCAGCATGCGGAAGCCGAACCGCTGCAGCGGCTGGTCGTCCACGATGAGCACCGTCGTCATGTCACCGCATCCTTCGGTAGGGAGAGGCGGACGCGCCAGCCGGCGGCCGGGGGCGGCAGCGGGCCCGCTTCCAGGGCCCCCTCGTACAGCGCCGCGCGCTCCCGCATGCCCGTCAGCCCGCGGCCCTCCGCGCGGGGGCCCGGCACCGGGGGCGTCCGCGCGCCGCCGCCCGTGTCGGTGACCGTGACGGCGACCCCGCCACCGTCCTCGTACGACACCTCCACCGTCGCCGTCGCCCCCGGTCCCGCGTGCTTGAGGGTGTTCGTCAGCGCCTCCTGCACCACCCGGAAGACTGTCAGCTGGCGGCCCGGCGGCAGGGGAGGCGCCTCCCCGCGGACCGTGTGGCGCACCGGCAGGCCCGCCGCCCGCACCCCCTCCAGCAGCTCGTCCAGGTCCGCCAGCGCGGGCTGCGGGGCCAGCTCCGGCGGCGTCACGGGTGCGGTGGGGGTCCCGGGCTCTCCCGGCTCCCCCGGCGCTCCGGGTGTGGACGGGTCGTCGCGCAGGACGCCGAGGAGGCGGCGCAGCTCCGTCAGGGCCTGGCGGCTCGTCGACGCGATGCCGTCCAGCGCCTGCGCGGCCCGCTCCGGGGACTTCGCCGCCGCGTACCGGCCGCCGTCCGCGAGCCCCGTGATGACCGACAGGTTGTGGCCGATGATGTCGTGCATCTCGCGGGCGATGCGGGCCCGCTCCGCCGCCGCGGCCAGCCTGGCCTGCTGGTCCCGCTCCACTTCGAGCCGGCGCGCCCGCTCCACCAGCGACGCCGTGTACTCGCGCCGGGTGCGGACGGCCACCGCGCCGAGCACCACCAGGGCGAACAGCCACAGCGGTGCCCCGACCGACTGGACCCACCCGTCCCGGGGGAACCGCACCGCGCCCACCACCAGCGGCGGGGCCAGCAGCGCCACCGCCCACCACAGCCGCCGCAGCGGCTGCCGCAGGGCCACGCCGAACACGGCCACCTGCTGGATCAGCGCCGCCTGGAGCAGCGCCCCCGTCCACTGGCTCACCAGCGCCGCCGGGGCCATCACCGCCAGCACCGCCAGCGGGTGGCGGCGGCGCCACAGCAGCGGCACCGACAGGAACAGGCTCAGGACCGTGACCAGTCCGGACGGCACGTCGGGGTCCGCGGCGGTGTTCCGCCAGCCGCCGCCCGCCTCCGTCAGCGCGGCCACCACGAAGAACCCCGTCAGCATCGCGTCCCACACCAGCGGGCGGCGCCCGTCGAACGCCCGCACCCGGTGCAGCGCCGCCTGCACGCGGGCCGTCAACGCCCCCGCGCCGCCCGCCTGGTGGTGATCCATGCCGCCCATCGTCGTACGTCTGCTCTCGTCAGTCATTCTCGACGTCCTGTCTCGGCCTCGTCGCCCGGTCCCCCTCGCCCGGCCCCGTGTGCCGTCACACGTCGCGGCGCCGCAGCAGGACCCCGGCGAGCGCCAGCGTCCCGCCCGCCCACAGCAGCAGCGCCGCCAGCGCCGCGCCCGGTGACGCCGCGCCCGGCAGCGGGGTCGACGAGCCGAGCGCGTACGCGGCCTGTGTGGGGAAGTACCGCACCGCCTGCTCCGTCACCTCATAGGGAAGGGCGCCCAGGATCTCGGGGACGACCACGACTCCGCCGATGAACGCCCCGAGCGCACCCGGCACCGAGCGGAGCAGCGCGCCCAGACCCAGGGCGACGAGCGCAACGAGCGTGACGCCCGCCGAACTCCCCACCAGCGCGGCCGGGACGCCGTCGTCCCACAGCGAGCCCGCCTTGTCGGTGTCCGCGAGGAGGAACTGCGCCGCGGGGTACGAGACCAGGGCGGCGGTGAGGCTGGCGGCGAACGCCGTCGCGGTGAAGACGGCCGCCTTCGCCCACAGGACGGGCAGGCGGGCCGGTACGGCGGTCAGCGTCGAGCGGATGGAGCCCGTGGCGTACTCGCCCGCGGTGACCAGGATGCCGAGGACGGCGAGGCAGATCTGCGACAGCAGGGTGCCCTGGAGCACCATCACCACCGGGTCGATGTCCGAGTCGCCCCCGCCCGACTCGTACGTGCCGCCCATCAGCAGCGCCACGCCGACGACGAGGGCCACCGCCGTGGCGGCGGTGATGCGGGAGGAGCGCAGGGAGAGGAGCTTGAACCACTCCGCGTGCAGGACCCGGAGGGGGGTGACGGTGTGGGGGTGGGGAGTGGCTCGGGTCGGTGTGGTGGGTCGGGTGGGTGCCGTGGGTGGGGCGGGCGGTGTGAGGGAGGTGGGGGAGGTGGGCGGTGTGGGTGCGGGGGTCATGCGGTGGCTCCCTGGTACTCGACGGTGTCGCGGGTGAGGTCCATGAACGCCTGCTCCAGTGACGGGTCGCGCGGCGTCAGCTCGTACAGCGGGATGGCCAGTTCCGCGGCGGCCCGCCCGATGCCCGGTGCCTCCACGCCCCGTACGTCCAGCTCCTCCGGGCCCTCGGCGGCGACCGAGGCGTGCGGGTGCGCGGCCAGGAGCGCCCGGCGCAGGTCCGCCGCGCGCGGGGTGACGACGCGGACGGTCCGGCCGCCGGAGCGGCGTACGAGGTCCTCGACCGTGGTGTCGGCGAGCAGCCGGCCGCGGCCGATGACGATCAGGTGGTCCGCGGTGAGCGCCATCTCGGACATCAGGTGGGACGAGACGAGGACGGTGCGGCCCTCGGCGGCCAGCGAGCGCAGGAGGGTGCGGATCCACAGGACGCCCTCCGGGTCGAGGCCGTTGACCGGCTCGTCCAGGACGAGCGTCTCCGGGTCCCCGAGGAGGGCGGACGCGATGCCCAGGCGCTGTCCCATGCCGAGGCTGAAGCCCTTCACGCGGCGGTCGGCGACCCCCGTCAGGCCGGCCAGCTCCAGTACCTCCGCCACGCGGCGGCGCGGCAGGCCGTGGGTGAGGGCGAGCGCATGGAGGTGGGCGCGGGCGGTGCGGCCGGGGTGGACGGCGCGGGCCTCCAGCAGGGCGCCGACCTGGGTGAGGGGCGCCGGGTGGGCGGCGTACGGGCGTCCGCCGACGGTGGCGTGGCCGCGGGTCGGGGCGTCCAGGCCGAGGACCATGCGCAGGGTGGTGGACTTGCCGGCGCCGTTCGGGCCGAGGAAGCCGGTGACGGTGCCGGGGCGGACGGTGAAGGTCAGTTCGTGGACGGCGGTTCTGGTGCCGTACGTCTTGGTGAGTTCGTGTGCCCGGATCATGTCGCCGACGCTACGGAGCGGCGTGCCGCGGGGCGTCCGACCGTGGACGGGAGCGGCGGCGGGGGTGTCGTACCGGGGTATGACGGGGTGGGGGTGGGGCTGGGGGTGGGCTGGGCGTGGAGTCGGGCGTGGAGTCGGGGGTGGTGGAGCGGAGCGGGCTGGGGTGGGTGGTGGGTGGCTGGGGCGGTGGGTGGGGAGGGCGCTGGGAAAGGGGTTGCGGGGTGTGGGGGCGGGTTGAAGGATCGGGGGATGGCGGTGACGTATGCGGTGCGGTCCGTGCGGGGCGAGGAGTGGCGTGAGGTCCGGCGGTTGCGGCTGGACGCGCTGCGGGACCCGGTGGCGCCGCTCGCCTTCCTCGACACGTACGAGGACGCCGTGGCGCGCCCCGACGGGTACTGGCGCGAGCGGACCGAGGGGGCGGCGGAGGACAGCGGTACGGCCCGGCAGTTCGTGGCGGTCGCGCCGGACGGGCGGTGGGTCGGGTCGGTGACCGCCTTGGTGGAGCGGCGGG
Source organism: Streptomyces fradiae ATCC 10745 = DSM 40063 (assembly GCF_008704425.1). NCBI lineage: Bacteria > Bacillati > Actinomycetota > Actinomycetes > Kitasatosporales > Streptomycetaceae > Streptomyces > Streptomyces fradiae. Next base: position 3,146,549 of record NZ_CP023696.1, on the reverse strand, counting down.
GCGCGCACGTGCCGTTCGGCGAGGCCCCGGAGATGGACCAGACGCACCTGGTCGGTGTGTACGTGCGGCCCGAGGCGCGGGGCACGGGGCTGGCGCCGCGGCTGCTCGCCTCGGCCGTGCGGTGGTCGTGGGCGCTGCGAGACCCGGTGGTGGGGCGAGCACGGCTGTACGTGCACGAGCGGAACGGGCGGGCGGCGGCCCTGTACCGGCGGGCGGGGTTCGAGCCGACCGGCCGGACGCTGCCCGTGCAGGGCGAGCCCGGGGCGGTCGAGGTCGAGTACGCGGTGGTGCGGCCGGCGGGGGTGCCCGGCGGGTGCGCGGAAGACCTCGGTCCGCTCGGGGACTGAGCGGGCCCGTGCGGGCGGTGGGCCGGAGACTGCCGGGGTGTGATCGGTGCCGGCCGCGCGACGACGACCAGGACGGAGGGACGGGGCGTGGGCGAGGAGCCGTCGACGTGGGGGGAGCTCCTGCTGTCCTTCGCCCTCGTGGCCGCCGTCCCCACGGTCGTCGGAGGGGCGGTGGTCCTGACCCTCGTCGGCCTGACGGTGTGGCTCACGGCGCCGCTGCGGCGCCGTCGGCGGCCCCGTTCCGGTGGCCGCTAGTCCATGGGGCCGTCAGGGTGCCGGTCGGTCGAGGGGGGTCTGCCAGCGGGCGCGGGCCTGTTCCCGGGAGCGGAGCAGGACGAGCGTCGGCAGGCGGTCGCCGTGCCCCGGCGCGAGGAGCTCCGGGAGGCGGGGGAGCGGGGCGACCGCGGCCACGTCGTCGAGGACGAGGGTCAGCGGCGGCTCGATTGGTGGGTCGAGCCGACCGTCGGATGACCGTGCGGCCATGCGGCGGCCGTGCTCGACCACGTGCGAGGTGAGGGCGGTGAGGAGGGGCATCGCACCGGGGTCGGTCCGAGGGTCCTCGATCGGTTCGCCCACCACATAGAGGGTGCCCCCCTCGGCGGCGAATGATGCGAGCGCCAGGGTGTCGGTTCGGTGCGGGGTGCACGCCTCGCGGACGTGGACCAGCGACAGGGCGGTGAGGGCACGTGCCGTCAGCGCCCGTGCGGCGTCCCGGCGTTCCGGGTGGGCGGTGAGCGCGGACTCCAGGAGGCCCGCGTGGCCGCCCGCCGCCTTGGGGTGCGTACGGAGGATGCGGACCGGCTCGTGGGCGGTGCCGTGGTGCTGTGCCCAGCGGTGGACCTGCTTGAACGGCCGCCCGTCGACGGCCGCCGCGTGCAGCCAGCAGCGCAGCAGCGTCTCGGCGGTGTCGGCGACGGCGGCGTCCAGGCGGGCGCGGGGCCGTACCGGGGCGAGGAGCGCGGCGGCGCGGGAGGCGGCCGTCGCGGTGTCCTCGCAGCCTTCGGCGGGCGACCAGTGGAGGCGGGCCGGGGTGTCGCAGAGGTGGCCGGGGTCGTACAGGACGACGGGGCCGAGCTTGGCGCGGGCGTCCTTGGTGTCGGCCCACAGGGTGGGGTCGGACGTCACGACGAGGGCGGGGCCCGCGGCTTCCAGGATCGCCTGGAGGGCGTGCGGGCGGCGCGCGGCCCGATCGCCGTACAGCAGGCGCGGCCCGGTCTGGCCGGGTGCGGTCTGGCCGGGCTCGGGGATGGTGGGGAGGGGTGGAGGGGTGGGGGTGTGGTGGGTGTGGTGGGTGTGGGCTTGCGGGGTGTGGGCGGCGGGCAGGGGGGCCGGTCGCGTGGTGGGCGCCGCCAGGGCCGGCGGGTGCGCGCCGTGCGGGTGGGCGTGTGCGGTCGGCGGGTGGGTGGAGGGGTGGGGCGCGGGTGACTGGTGGGCGACGGGCGCTGGGGTCGTGCGGGGTTCCGGCACGGGGGTGCGTACGGGACCCTCCGTCGGGTCGCCCGCGCGGCCGGGCACCTGTGCCGGGTCGGCCGTCGCAGGGTCGGCCGCCGCCGGGGTGGCCGCCACGGCCTCCGCCTGCGGGGCCTTCCTCAGGCCGGGCCTGCCGCCCTGGGCGCGGGCGGCGGCCCGTACCGCGCGCCAGCGGGCGTACGTGCCCACCACGAACACCGCCAGCACCACCGCCACCATCACTTCGCCGATCAGCAGCCCCCAGAACACCCCGTGGCCGGGGAGCTGATCGGCGGGCGTCTCCGGCCAGGCGCCCACCAGGTCGCGCGGGTCGCCGATCAGGTGGCGCAGGGCCTGCGGGGTGCGGGTGAAGGAGACCCCGCCCGGCCACGAGCCGTGCGCGAGCAGCCCGGCCAGGCCGGTCGCCGTCCACACCAGCACCGTCACGCCCAGCAGGAACCCCAGCAGCCCCACGAGCAGCCCGTCGGGGACGCCGCCCCCGGTGCGCCCGCCGTGGCCTCCGCCCGTACCACCCGGGCCGCCCGGTACGTTCGGGCCGCCGTGCGTCGCGCCGGACGCGCCGTACGGGCCGTGCGTGCCGTCCACGGTCAGGCCACCGTCGACTCGGGCGAGCCGTTCATCTGCCGCTCCATCAGGGCCGCTCGCTGCTCCGCCTCCCACTCGGCGGCCTTCAGGTCGTCGGGCAGCTCGGGCGCGGACGACTCGGTCATGGCGCGGTCGGTGTAGACGAGCGGCCGCTCCGCCTCGGTGATGAGGTGCTTGACGACCTGGACGTTGCCGTTGACGTCCCACACCGCGATGCCGGGCGTCAGGGTGGGAATGATCTCGACGGCCCAGCGTGGCAGGCCGAGCACCCGCCCGGTCGCCCGTGCCTCGTCGGCCTTCTGGGCGTAGATCGTCCGCGTGGAGGCCATCTTCAGGATCGCCGCGGCCTCCCGCGCCGCCGCGCCGTCGACCACGTCGCTGAGGTGGTGGACGACGGCCACGAAGGACAGACCGAGGCGCCGGCCGAACTTCAGCAGCCGCTGGAAGAGCTGCGCCACGAAGGGGCTGTTGATGATGTGCCAGGCCTCCTCGACCAGGAAGATGCGCTTCTTCCGGTCGGGGCGGATCCAGGTGTGCTCGAGCCACACGCCGACGATCGCCATCAGGATGGGCATGGCGATGGAGTTGCGGTCGATGTGCGAGAGGTCGAAGACGATGAGCGGGGCGTCGAGGTCGATGCCGACGGTCGTCGGCCCGTCGAACATGCCGCGCAGGTCGCCGTCGACGAGCCGGTCGAGGACCAGCGCCACGTCGAGGCCCCAGGCGCGTACGTCGTCCAGGTCGACGTTCATCGCCTCCGCCGACTCGGGCTCGGGGTGGCGGAGCTGCTCCACGATGTCGGTGAGGACCGGCTGGCGGTCGGTGATGGTCTCGTTGACGTACGCGTGGGCGACCTTCAGGGCGAAGCCGGACCGCTCGTCCAGGCCGTGGCCCAGGGCGACCTCGATGATGGTGCGCAGCAGCGCGAGCTGGCCGGTGGTCGTGATGGACGGGTCGAGCGGGTTGAGGCGGATGCCGTCGTCGAGGGCGGCCCTCGGGTCGAGGCGCACGGGGGTGATGCCCAGCTCCTCGGCGATGAGGTTCCACTCGCCGACGCCGTCCTCGCCCTGCGCGTCGAGGACGACGACCTGGCGGTCGCGGAAGCGGAGCTGGCGCAGCACGTACGTCTTCTCCAGCGCCGACTTGCCGTTGCCGGACTCGCCGAGGACCAGCCAGTGCGGGGCGGGGAGCTGCTGGCCGTACAGCTGGAACGGGTCGTAGATGTACCCCTTGCCGCTGTACACCTCGCGGCCGATGATCACGCCGGAGTCGCCCAGGCCGGGGGCGGCGGTCGGCAGGTACACGGCCTGGGCCTGGCCGGTGGAGGTGCGCACGGGCAGGCGGGTGGTCTCCACCTTCCCGAAGAGGAAGGAGGTGAAGGCTTCGGTGAGGACGGACAGCGGATCGCGCATCATCAGGCCCCTATCGTCCTATCGTCTCGTCCTGGGGGTGTGGTCTGCGGGCTCCCGCGCCGCGCCGGCCGGTCCGGCCGGGCCTGGCCTGGTGGGAGCGGGCCTGGCGGGGGCGGTCCTGGCGGGGGCGGCCGGTTCCGCTTGGGTGTCCCGTACGGCCGGTGCGGCCTCAACGGCGCGCGCGCACCGCGGGCCCGGCTCGGCACCTGCGGTCGGCTGGGCACGAGCGGCTGGTACGGCCGGTGCGGCGGTCACCGGCGGATGCCGGTCGCGAACGGCAAGGTGTTCACGAAGGCCCGGTGGTGCTCGCGGTCGCACCACTCCAGCTTCAGGTACGACTTGCCGGCGGACGCCCGGATCGTGCGCTTGTCCCGCGCGAGGGCCTCCGGGGAGCGCGACGACACGGTGATGTACCCCACCAGGTTCACCCCGGCCGCGCCGCTGGCGAGGTCCTCACCCCGCTGGTCGAGCCGGCCGTGGGCGGCGATGTCGCGCGGGTCCACGGTGCGGTTCATCTTCGCGGCGCGGCTGGCCTCGGCCTCGTCGTTGGTCTTCTCGGTGAGCATCCGCTCGATGGCGATCTCGGTCGGCTCCAGGTCCATGGTGACGGCGACCGTGCGGATCACGTCCGGGGTGTGGACGAGCAGCGGGGCGAGGAAGTTGACCCCGACGGGGGTCATCGGCCACTCCTTGACCCACGCCGTGGCGTGGCACCAGGGGGCGCGGGTCGCGGACTCGCGGGTCTTCGCCTGGAGGTGCGTCGGCGACGCCGCGTCCAGCTCGGCGGGCCAGGCGTTGCGCTTGGACATGGCCTGGATGTGGTCGATCGGGTGGTCCGGGTCGTACATGGAGTGGATCAGCGACGCGAGGCGGGACTGGCCGAGCGGCTGGCGGACCCGGATGTCGGCCTCGGCGAGGCGGGCGCAGATGTCGGTCAGCTCGCGGGCCATCACCACGGCGATCCCGGCGTCCTTGTCGAGCCGCTGCCGCCGGCCGCCGGGGCCGGTGTGACGCGCGGCGCGGGCGATGGCGTGTGCCTCGGCGGCCAGTTCGCGGGTGTAGTGCATGCAGGCGACGAGGTAGGCGCGGTGCTGCTCGCTGGAGGTCGACACCATGGAGAGGAGCTGGTCGTAGGAGTCGAGCAGCCAGCGCGGGGCGTTCGGGTCGCCGCGCTGGGCGACGTCCTTGGCGTGGGCGTCGGGGTCGGCCGGGAGGGTCCGGGCGAGCATCTGGATGCGGGTGACGAAGCCGTCCCCGTTGGCGACGTGCTTGAGGAGGGTGCCGAAACGGTCCACCAGGGCTTCCTGGTCCTCGCTGTCGCGCAGGCCGACGCCGGGGCCCTCGATCTCGATGGCCGCGGTGACCGTGCGGCGGTCGGCGTGGAGCAGTACGGCGATCTCGTCGGGGCCGAAGGGGGCGGAGAGCCAGTTGATGCGGCCGATGCCGGGCGGAGGCGCGATCTCGACCTCGCGGCCGTCGAGGCGGGTGCCCGCCTCCATCGCGCCGGAGCGGTACGCGGTGCCCTGGCGGAGGGTCCGCTTGTAGCTGCGGTTCACCTCGTACCAGCGGTAGAAGGTGCGGCCCCGGTAGGGGACGTACACGGCGGCGAGGGCCAGCATCGGGAAGCCGGCGAGCAGCACGATCCGCAGGGAGAGCACCGGTACGAGGAGGCCGCACATCATGCCGACGAACGCGCCGGCGATGATCAGGGCGATCTCGCCGGTCTCGCGGTTCTTGCCGATGATCGCGTTCGGCCGGGCGCGGCCGATGAGATACGTGCGGCGGGGCGTGATCGCGTGGGACTGGGTCGTCACCGCCCTCCACCTCCTGAGCTGTTGTTGCTGTTGTTACCCGTGTTGCCGGTGCCGCGGCTGGTGTGCGGGCTGCCGGTGGTCGAGGGGGCGCTCGGCGCGCTGCGGGGCGCGGGGGTGGCGGTGGCGCCGGGGGCCGGGCCGGTGGGGGCGCTGCCGCGGCTGCTGTGGGCGGCGACTCCGCCGGCCACGGCGCCGGCTCCCGCCCCTGCCGGGGCGCCGCCGCCGCTGTGCTGGTGGCTGCGGGAGCTGTGGGTCTTGATGCCCTGGGAGACCAGCGCGGCGGGGGAGGAGATGACGGCGGCGGCCTGGGCGCCGTCGGTGGCCTGCTTGCGGTTGGTGCGGGCGGTGGCGATCTCGTCGCCGAAGCCGGGCACGAAGCGGTAGATCGCGGCGGACGCGAAGATGGCGAGCAGGATGATGGCGAGGCCGGAGACGACGGCGGAGAACGCGTCGGGACCGTCGCCGGAGGAGAGCGCCCCGGCCAGCCCGAGGACGATCACGATCACCGGCTTGACGAGGATGATCGCGATCATGATGCCGGCCCAGCGGCGGACGTGGCCCCACATGTTCCTGTCGACGAGCCCCGCGTACACCACCGTGCCGAGCAGGGCGCCCACGTAGAGCAGGGCGGCGCGGATGACCAGCTCCAGCCACAGGATGCCGGCGGCGAGGATCGACACGAGCGCGACGACGATCATCATGATGGGGCCGCCGCCGATGTCGTCGCCCTTCTTCAGGGCGGCGGAGAACGACCCGAAGAACGCGTCGGTCTGCCCGCCCGTACCGGAGGCGATCACCTCGGTGACCCCGTCGGTCGCGGACACCACGGTGTGCAGGATCAGCGGCGTGAACGCGGAGGCGAGGACGGTGAGCCACAGGAACCCGACGGCCTCCGAGATCGCCGTGCCCAGCGCCACGCCCCGGATGGCCCGCTTGGCCACGGCGAGCAGCCACAGGACGAGCGTGAGGATGGTGGAGGCGGCGAAGACGACGGCGTACTGCTTGAGGAACTGCGGGTTCGTGAAGTCGACGGCGGCCGTGCTCTCGACGGCCTCGCTCAGCTTGTCCACGGTCCACGCGGCGGCGTTGGCGCAGCCGCGGGCGAGGGAGGACAGCGGGTCGAGGGCGTCGCCGGGCTCGAGGGGGTTGACGGAGCGGGAGGTGCTGCCGGGGTCGTCGCTCTCGCAGAAGTCGCGGGTGGGGCCGACGATGAGCTCACAGTCGTTGTCGTTCGACGGTGAGGAGGTCGGGGCGGGTGATGCACCCGGACTGGGGGCTGTCGGTGTCGGTTCGGCGTACGCCCGCGAGGCGAAGAGTACGGCGGACGTCTGGACGGCTGCGAGGAGGGCGGCGGCCCGCAAGGCGCGGCGCGGCTTACCGGGCATAGGTGAAGCCTCCGAACTCCTCGACTGCCGCCGCGATCTCATCGGCGTTCGACGCTGTGCGGTCGGCGCTCACCGGCGCGGGGCCGTCCTTCTGGGAGAAGCTCTCCACCTTCCAGTCGCCGCCGGACCAGAGCAGCTTGATGGTCATGGTGAACCAGTCGCTCGTTACCGGGTTGGTGGAGCTGACACCGGCGGTGCCGAAGACACCGGTGCACCAGACCTCGACGGTCGCGGCTCGACTGTCCAACTCGACGATCTTGGTGCCCACGGGGGCCGCGCGGGAGACGTACGTCATGCCGGGGGCCGCGTTGCCGTCGGCGTCCAGGCCCAGCTTGGCGAGGAACTGCGGGCTGTACGCCTTGTCGAAGTCGGCTTCCAGGGACTTGACCCGACTCGGTACGAAGACGCGCCGCAGTATCTCCGGGCGCTCCTGGGGCTTGATGATCCCGGCTGAGACCAGCGCCACCGCGTAGTTCGCCGCCGCGCTCTGCGCGCCCTGCTCGTCTTGGGCGAAGCCCGACGGGATCGTGCCGTTCTTCCCGGTGACGGGCTTCGTGCCGGTGGCCGCGGTCGGGGCGGGGCCGCCCTCGCGGGGGGCCTTGGCGGTGCCGCCGTCGCCGTCCCCGTCGCCCGAGCGGTTCGCGAAGGCGATGGCGGCGATCAGCAGGACGACCACCCCGACGACCGTGACCAGCGACCGGGTGGTGCGCTGCGGGCGCCGGTGGGGGTCGCCGAAGCCGTCGCCGTACTCGTCGACGGCCTCGTCCCCGGGGTGCGTGCGGGTACGCGCCCGCCCCGTTCCGCCCCTGCCCCGGCCGCTCCCGCCTCCGTACTCGTCGCCGAAGCTCATGACGGGTACGCCTCCTCGAACGATGGCTGCATCTGCCGTACTGCTGTCCGCGTCGCGTGCGCGGTGTGGTGAGTGGACATCAGGAGACGCATCCTCTGCGGGCGCCGGAGCTGGAGGCGGGTCGGGCGGGACGGCGGCTAGACGGCCATCCCGTAGACGATGGTGAACAGCGTGCCGAGCGATCCGATGATGAAGACGCCGGTCAGGCCGGCCACGATCAGGCCCTTGCCCTGCTCGGCGCTGAACGTGTCGCGCAGCGCGGTGGCGCCGATGCGCTGCTTGGCCGCGCCCCAGATGGCGATGCCGAGGCACAGCAGGATGGCCACGGCCATCACGATCTCGACCATCAGGCGCGCCTGGTTGCCCAGGCTCCCGAAGGGCCCCCAGTTCGGGGCGATTCCGCCAATGATGGTGGTGATGTCGCCCTTCTCGGCCGCCAGGAACATGTAACTCACCGCCCCTTATCGGTAGTTTGACGGCCCGCCGGATGACACGGGCCGTCAACTATCTTCGCTGATCGAACCGCCGTCGTACGACGTCTTGGCGGGTCTCTTTACCCGATCACCGCACGTTTGACCGGCCCGACCCCTCTGACCTGCGGAGGCTCGGGGTCCGGCCCGTACGGATACACGCATGGTGACTCTGTGTATCACGGTGCGTGACTGCGGGCAATGACCGTCGTTGTCCCTTAACTGGGGGTTTGTCGACGGAACGGCGACGCCGCCGCCGGAAGTCTCCGGCGGCGGCGCGGACGTGGTGCGTGTACTGCGTGTGGTGCGTGGTGCTGGGCGAGGTCTGATCGCCCGTCAGGGCTCCGTCGGAACCCCCGTCAGGGTCAGGACTGTCCCGTCTGGGAGAAGAGGAAGTAGCCCAGAACCACGATGGCGACGGCGGTCAGTGCGATGACGGCGATCGCGGCGGCCGTTCCCCCGGAGTCCCCGAGACGGCTCACCTTGTTCCCCATGGTGCTCTCCTGTGGTGCTGGCCCCGGCTGGTCGTGGTGCCGGGGTGTGAACGACAGCCGTTTGCGGCTGCACGCCCCAGCGTAGCGCAGTGGTCCAGACCACTTGGAGGGGGCCGGGTGGAGGGTGACGGTGAGTCGGGAAGGGCCTTCCGGAGGGGGTGCCCCGGGGTCCGCCCCTGAGGGCTCTCCCTGGTGCGGCCGGGCGCCGCACCCCGCACGACTCTGGTGCGTCGCGGTATCCGTGCAGGTCAAAGGGGATCGACCGGGCAGGGTCGACTCCGGCAGCGAATCTGACGGACGGTCTGCTCAAGGGAGGACGAGGGAAAGCCCGCCGTGGTTGCGTCCCGTCCGTGTGATGTCCGCAGCGCCTGCGCGCGGGGTGCGGGCGGAGGGGGCCACCCGGCGCGGACCGGCTGGAGTGTTCTCCCGATGTTCACTTGCGTACAGCTTTCGTTCGCCCTCCTCCGGGCCGGGCGGTACGCGGACGGGCGCCGCTCTCAGCCCGCCGGCCGGTCGAACTCGCCGTCCCGCACCCCGGCGGCGAAGGCCTCCCACTGCGCGGTGGTCGTGGTGACGACGAGGCCCTGGTCGTCGGGGCTCCGCAGGAGCAGGCGCCCGCCGGGACCGGGCTCCGCGTCCGGCCGGGGCAGCCGCCCGTCCCCGATGGCCCGCCGCCAGGCCCTCCAGGTGGCGGGGGCCAGCGTGAGCACGGTGCCCGACGGGTCGCTGCTCTCGGTCAGTCTGACGGCGCCCTGGGGGGCGGGGGCGAGGTGTATGCAGGCGTCGCCGGTGGCGCAGTGCGAGGACTTGCGCCAGGCGGCCTGGCCGAACGTGCTGTGCATCGAGGGTCCCTTCACAGGTCTCGGGCGATGGCGTGGATGAGGTCGCGGGACTTCTCCGGCTCCAGGGCGACCGCTTCCATGCGGTCCAGGAGCATCCGGTACTCCTCCAGTTGGCGCGGGGTGTCCAGGTGTCCGGCCTGCGTGACAGGCGGGTTCTCGGGCGCAGGACGACGCGGCCCTGGGCGTCGTGCTCGTAGCGGACCCGGCTCGCGCGGATGACGCCGGAGCCCGTGTACGCGCTGGGCCCGTCGCCTCATGGGCGGGGGTGGTCTGGAGTGTGGCCGTGCCGGTGTCGCCTCTGTGTGACCTGCCCCCGGTGTGGTCATGCGACGGATGATCACATGTGCTGGTTTTCGGATGCAATGCGCTTTCATGCCTACGTGGGACGGGCTTCGGTACCTAGACTGGGCTCGGCGGTGGCGGTCCTACTCCGTACGGGGGTTTGACGGTGCGTAAGACGTGGCTGGTGGGCGGGGTCGTCGTCGGCGCCTGCCTGAGTTTCGTCGCGCTGCTCGTCGTCGGGACCTACGTCGTCGCCGCCCAGCTCGGCGGGGCCGGAGGCGGGGTGCGGGGGGCCGTCGGGCTGGCCAAGGGCGCCGTGCCCGCCGCGTACCAGCCGCTCGTCCAGCGGTGGGGCAACCTCTGCCCGGCCGTCAACCCCGCGCTGCTCGCCGCCCAGCTCTACCAGGAGAGCGGCTGGAACCCCCGCGCCCAGAGCCACGCTCAGGCCCAGGGCATCGCCCAGTTCATCCCCGGCACCTGGGCCGCGCACGGCGTGGACGGCGACAAGGACGGCGACCGCGACGTGTGGGACCCCAACGACGCCATCCCCTCCGCGGCCTCCTACGACTGCTCCCTCGCGCAGTACGTGAAGGACGTCCCCGGCGACCCGACCGACAACATGCTCGCGGCCTACAACGCCGGCGCGTACGCGGTCATCAAGTACGGCGGCGTCCCCCCGTACAAGGAGACGCAGAACTACGTGCGCGTCATCCGCTCCCTGGAGAAGAGCTTCGCCCGGCCGGTCGCCCCCGTCGAGCCCTCCCGGCAGGCCGCCGGCGCGATCTACTTCGCCCAGAAGCAGCTCGGCAAGCCGTACCTGTGGGGCGGCGAGGGCACCGCCGCTGACGGCGGCCGGTTCGACTGCTCCGGGCTCACCCAGGCCGCGTACGCCACGGTCGGCATCGACCTGCCGCGCGTCGCCAACGACCAGTACAACGCCGGACCCCACCCCTCCCGCGAGGAGCTCCTCCCCGGCGACCTCGTGTTCTTCTCCGACGACCTGACCGACTCGCGCGCCATCCGGCACGTCGGCATGTACGTCGGCGGCGGCTACATGATCAACGCGCCCTACACCGGCGCGGTCATCCGCTTCGACAAGATCGACACCCCGGACTACTTCGGCGCCACCCGCGTGACGAGCGACGGGGCGCAGGCCCTTCCCCGGCGCGGAACTGACGCCTGATCGGGAGAGCCCGGCCGCCGAGCGGTGATCTCTCTTCGGTAACGTCGTGTGAGCGTTTCGTGGAGCGTGGAACGTACCCCTCACACACGTCGTTCCCTCGAAGGACCGCACCCACCTCACCGCAGCACAAGGCAAGGGGCCGCAGCGCATGGCCGGACTCGCATCGGACGGTACGAACCCCGATGTCAGCCTGCTCTACGACATCAACGGGCTGGCCAAGGCCGCCCCCGGCTGGTTCGACCGCGTCATGGGCTTCGTCGGCGAGTACGGCATCATGCTGGGCCTCGTCCTCGTCGCCGTGTGGTGCTGGTGGCGCGGCCGCAGCAGCGGCACGGCGGAGGACTCCGTCACCGCCGCCGCCGGGATCGTGTGGGCGCCGCTCGCCGCCGCGCTCGCCGTCCTCGTCAACGTCCCCATCCGCGGCTTCGTCGAACGGCCCCGACCGTTCCGCGACCACGAGGGGCTGGAGGTCCTGGTCCAGGGCAAGACGGACTACTCGTTCGTCAGCGACCACGCCACCCTGGCCATGGCCATCGCGGTCGGCCTCTTCATCGTGAACAAGCGGTTCGGCGCCGCCGCCATCGGCCTCGCCCTCGCCGAGGGCTTCTGCCGCGTCTACATGGGCGTCCACTACCCGACCGACGTCATCGGCGGCTTCGCGCTGGGCACCGCGGTCGCGCTGCTCCTCGCGCCCGTCGCGCTCGCCCTGCTCACCCCCTTCGCCTCCGCCGTCGCCCGCTCCCCGCGGGCCGGGGTGCTCGTACGGTCCCGGAAGGCCCCCGGAGGCGGGGGCCGGCACGAGACGGTCGCACTGGCGGACCCTCGCGGGGAAGCGGGCGGGGGAGGTGAGCGCGACCTCGCCGCGTAGGCGGTGACGGGGGCGTGGGGGCGGTGATCTCGCCGCGTGGGTGGTGGCGGGGCTGTGCGGGTGGTGATCTCGCCCCGTGGGTGGTGGCCGGGGCGCGTGGCCGAGGGGCCGCCCGGCTGACGGGGCGGCCCGGCCGGTGCCCGGTGTCACCCCGGCACGGGGTGCGCCTGTTCCGTCATGTTCATGTGCGCGGCGGCGTCCGCGCGGGCCCGTTCGCGGGAGCGGCGCGCGGGGCCCGACCAGCCGCAGGGGCAGCGGGCGAGGGCGAAGGCGCCGCGTTCGGTGGTGGTCGCCTGGTGCGGTGCGCCGCCGGTGGCCGGCGACGTCGAGGACACGTCATGCGAGTGCACCCGTCCACCGTACCGGCGGCGGGGGCCGCGCGGGCGTGACGGGCGAAGACAGCCGTCGTTAGGCGAGTGGGGCGTCCCCCGGTCGTCGAGACCGCGGGCCGAAGGCGGGGGTTCGGCAGGCAGCGGCACGGTGTTGGGGTAGGCAGGCGATGGCGATGGTGGTGCACAGGCGCACACGGGCGGTCGGCGCGGACGCCGTCACCGCCACCGCGGCGATGGTGGCGGCGGTTGCTGCGGTGCTGGCCGGTTGCTCGCCCGGCGGGGGCGCCGGGGCCGTGAGGCCGCCCGCCGGGAAGGTCGTCGCCGGGCCGGTGGATGCGGGCGAGGCCGGGGCGGCGGATGCGGGCGCTTCGGGGCCGGCGGGCGCGGGCGAGGCCGGGGAGGCCGGTGCCGGTGAGGTGGGCGGGGGGCCGCTCGGGGCGGTGCGCGCCGCGCCCGACCTGCTCGCCCGGTCCGGTACGTCCAGGGCCAGGACCGCGCTGGAGATGGTGACGGGCGGCACGCGGCTGACCATCGAGGGCGAGGGCGGGTACGACTTCCGCGCCGGGCACGGGCGGGTCCGGGTGCTGCTCCCCGAGGACGGCGACCGGCCGCGCCGGGCGATCACCGAGCTGTTCACGCCGGGCGCCCTGTACATGAAGGACCGGGGCGCCGGGGTGCCCGCCGACAAGTGGGTGCGGGTGGACACCACCACCCTCCAGGACGGCAATCTCGTCACGGGCGGGGCCACCGACCCGGGCGCGGCGGCCGAGCTGCTGCGCGCGGCGCGGAAGGTCACGTACGTGGGCCGGGTACGGGTGGGGGGCGTGCGGGTCGCGCACTACCGGGGCACGACGGACATCGGCGCCGCCGCGCGCGCGGCCGCCCCGTGGGCGCGGGGGGCACTGGTGGCGGCGGCGAAAGGGTTCGTCACGGACACGGTGCCCTTCGACGCGTACCTGGACGAGGCGGGGCGGCTGCGGAAGGTGCGGCACCGCTTCAGCTTCGCCAACGGGGAGCGGGAGGTGGAGGTGGCCTCCACCACGGAGCTGTACGCGTTCGGGGCGGAGGTGGAGGTGTGGCTGCCGCCGCGCGCCCACATCTACACGGGGCGGATCTCCACGTAGCCGCCACCGGGATGCCGCCCGGCCGCCGTGTCCCGGCCATCCGGGCTCGCACCGGGAGCCCGCGGGGGCGTGCGGGGGTCCCGCGGCCGGGTCCCGCGGCCGGGGGCCCGCGGCCGGGAGCCCGCGGCCCCGCCGGCTCGGGCGCGCGGCGCGCCGGGAGGGCCCGTGTCAGGGGGTGCGGGGGGCCGGTCGGGTGGGCCGAGAATGGTCCGGACGTGTCATGCGCGCTACGTGCTCCGCTCCCTACGCTGGGAAGCCGAACCCGGCCGGAAGAGGTGAACGCGCGTGGCCCCGCTGCTGCTCCTCACTGCGAAGACCCTCCAGGACCACGTGGCGCTCGCCGAGATCGAACTGTGCGGGGAGCTGATGATCGCCGCCGCGACCGCCGACGGGGAGCGGCTCAGCCGTGACCGGATCGACGAGGTGCTGAGGGTGTCCGCCGGACCGGAGGGCCAGGCCGCGCCGGTCTGCTGAGCGGTCGGTCATCGACCCGGTTATCGACCGGTCATCGATCGGTTTCGGACAGCCCCGGGCGTCACGTCCGCATCATCCGGGCGATGGCCTTCGTGGCCTCCTCGACCTTCGCGTCGATCTCGTTGCCGCCCCTGAGCGCCGCGTCCGCGACGCAGTGGCGCAGGTGCTCCTCCAGCAGCTGGAGGGCGAAGGACTGCAGCGCCTTCGTGGACGCCGATACCTGGGTGAGGATGTCGATGCAGTAGACGTCCTCGTCGACCATCCGCTGCAGGCCCCTGATCTGGCCTTCGATCCGGCGCAGGCGCTTGAGGTGCTCGTCCTTCTGCTTGTGGTAGCCGTGCACCGCGTGATCGTGGTCACCGTGGGTGCGGACGGGCTCGGCGACCGGCAGGCCGGCGGGCTCGGTGGTCGTCATGGGTCCTCCCGTTGTCCGCAAAGGGTGGGTATACCCCTCGCGGGTATATGTTACCGATCCTCGGGGGATTGTGCGGGGTCGGTTCAGTTCACCGGGCCCGATGGGCGACACTGAGAAACGCCGGTTCGCCGTGGCCGGATGATGCGCCTAGCATCAGCCTGACCGACCTCCATGCACCGAAGGACCCCCCGTGCGCTTTCGTCTGACCCCCCGGGAGACGAGCTTCTACGACATGTTCTCCGCATCGGCGGACAACATCGTCACCGGCTCGAAGCTCCTGATGGAACTGCTGGGAGCGGAGGCGTCCGCGAGGGCCGACATCGCGGAGCGCATGCGGGCGGCCGAGCACGCCGGGGACGACGCCACCCACGCGATCTTCCACCAGCTGAACTCCTCCTTCATCACGCCGTTCGACCGCGAGGACATCTACGCCCTGGCCTCGTCGCTCGACGACATCATGGACTTCATGGAGGAGGCCGTCGACCTCGTCGTCCTCTACAACATCGAGGAGCTGCCGAAGGGCGTCGAGCAGCAGATCGAGGTGCTGGCGCGGGCCGCCGAGCTGACCGCCGAGGCGATGCCGCACCTGCGGACGATGGACAACCTCACCGAGTACTGGATCGAGGTCAACCGCCTGGAGAACCAGGCCGACCAGATCCACCGCAAGCTGCTCGCCCACCTCTTCAACGGCAAGTACGACGCCATCGAGGTGCTGAAGCTGAAGCAGATCGTGGACGTGCTGGAGGAAGCGGCCGACGCCTTCGAGCACGTGGCGAACACGGTGGAGACCATCGCCGTCAAGGAGTCCTGAACCTCCGTGGACACCTTCGCACTGGTCGTGACCATCGGGGTCGCGCTCTTCTTCACGTACACCAACGGCTTCCACGACTCGGCGAACGCCATCGCCACCTCCGTGTCGACGCGGGCGCTCACCCCGCGGGCCGCGCTGCTGATGGCGGCGGTCATGAACCTCGCCGGCGCCTTCATGGGCAGCGGCGTCGCGAAGACCGTCAGCGAGGGCATCATCGCCACGCCGACCGGCGACAAGGGGATGGGCATCCTCTTCGCCGCGCTGGTCGGCGCGATCGTCTGGAACCTGGTCACCTGGTACTTCGGGCTGCCGTCCTCGTCCTCGCACGCCCTCTTCGGCGGCATGGTCGGCGCGGCGCTGGCCGGCGGGACGGAGGTCATCTGGGGCGGGGTCCTCGAGAAGATCGTCATCCCGATGTTCGTCTCCCCGTTCGTCGGCCTGATCATCGGCTACCTGGTGATGGCCGCCATCATGTGGATCTTCCGCAGGTCGGGCCCGCACAAGACCAAGCGCGGCTTCCGCATCGCGCAGACCGTCTCCGCCGCGGCCATGGCGCTGGGCCACGGCCTCCAGGACGCCCAGAAGACCATGGGCATCGTGGTGATGGCGCTGGTCATCGCCGACGTCGAGCAGTCCGGCGACCCGATCCCGCTGTGGGTGAAGGTCGCCAGCGCGCTGATGCTGTCGCTCGGCACGTACGCGGGCGGCTGGCGGATCATGCGCACGCTCGGCCGCCGGATCATCGAGCTGGACCCGCCGCAGGGCTTCGCGGCCGAGACGACGGCGGCGTCCGTCATGTACTCGGCGTCGTTCATGTTCCACGCGCCGATCTCCACGACCCATGTCATCACCTCGGCGATCATGGGTGTGGGCGCCACGAAGCGGATCAACGCGGTCCGCTGGGGCGTCGCCAAGAACATCGTGCTCGGCTGGTTCATCACCATGCCGGCCGCCGCCGCGGTGGCCGCGGTGAGCTTCTTCGCGGTACGGATCTTCTTCGGCTAGCGGTACGCCCCCGGCGGCCGGCGGTACGTCCCCGGCCGGTTCGGCCGGCGGGGTACGCCTCCGGCCGGAGGCGTACCCCGCCGGCCGAACCGGGCGCCCGGGAGGCACGTGCCGGGCGCGCTCCGGCCGGGCGCGGCGGGGGCGCCGCCGCGGGTGGAAGACGAGCGGGCCCGCCCTCTCCGGGAGCGAGAGGGCGGGCCCTTCGTCGTGCGGTGGCACCGCCATGCAGCACCGCACGACGCCTGTGGCGCGGGTCGGATCAGCCGAAGCGGCCGGAGATGTAGTCCTCCGTGGCCTGGACCGACGGGTTGGAGAAGATCCGCTCCGTCTCGTCGATCTCGATCAGCTTGCCCGGCTGACCCACCGCCGCGAGGTTGAAGAACGCCGTGCGGTCGGAGACACGGGCCGCCTGCTGCATGTTGTGGGTCACGATGACGATCGTGAACTGCTCCTTCAGCTCGCCGATCAGGTCCTCGATCGCCAGCGTGGAGATTGGGTCCAGGGCGGAGCAGGGCTCGTCCATCAGCAGGACGTCCGGCTCGACCGCGATGGCGCGGGCGATGCACAGGCGCTGCTGCTGGCCGCCGGAGAGGCCGGCGCCCGGCTTGTTGAGGCGGTCCTTGACCTCGTTCCAGAGGTTGGCGCCCTTGAGGGAGCGCTCCACGATGTCGCCCAGCTCGGACTTGCGGTAGCCGCCGTTCAGCCGGAGGCCGGCCGCCACGTTGTCGAAGATCGACATCGTGGGGAACGGGTTGGGCCGCTGGAAGACCATGCCGACCGTGCGGCGCACGGCGACGGGGTCGACGTCCTTGCCGTAGAGGTTCTGGTCGTCCAGCATCACCTTGCCCTCGACGCGGCCGCCGGGGGTGACCTCGTGCATCCGGTTCAGGGTGCGCAGGAAGGTGGACTTGCCGCAGCCGGAGGGGCCGATGAAGGCGGTGACGGAGCGGGGCTCGACGGTCATCGAGATGTCGTCGATCGCCTTGTGGTTGCCGTAGTACGCGGAGAGGCCGCTGACGTCGATTCGCTTGGCCATCTTCAATCACTTCCCAGTGTGCGCCGCGGTCGGGGGAGCCGGCCGCGGCGCCGGTTCTCGTGGCCTCAGCGGCCGGTCTTCGGGGCCTTCCAGCGGGCGATGCCGCGGGCCACCAGGTTGAGGATCATGACGAAGGCGATCAGGACGAGCGCGGCGGCCCAGGCGCGGGCCACGGCGGCGTCCGTACCGACGGCGTACTGCTCGTACACGTAGAGCGGCAGCGACGCCTGGGCGCCTTCGAACGGGTTCGGGTTGATCAGCTTCGTACCGAAGACGAGGAGCAGCACGGGGGCCGTCTCGCCGGTGATACGGGCGATCGCGAGCATGACGCCCGTGGTGATGCCGCCGATCGCGGTCGGCAGGACCACCTTGAGGATCGTCTTCCACTTGGGGACGCCCAGCGCGAGGGACGCCTCGCGCAGCTCGTTCGGGACGAGCTTGAGCATCTCCTCCGTGGAGCGGACGACCACCGGCATCATCAGGATGGCCAGCGCCATCGAACCGGCGAAGCCGGAGGGCCCGAAGCCCAGCATCAGGTTCCAGGTGGCGAGGATGAAGAGGCCGGCGACGATGGACGGGACACCCGTCATGACGTCGACGAAGAAGGTGACGGCCTGGGCGAGCCTGCCCCGGCCGTACTCGACGAGGTAGATCGCGGTGAGCATGCCGATCGGGGCGGCGATGACCGCGGCGATGGCGACCTGCTCGATGGTGCCGAGCAGCGCGTGGTAGACGCCGCCGCCCGTCTCGGCGTCGAGGACGCCGTTCATCGAGTGGGTGAGGAAGTACCCGTCGAGGACCTCCAGGCCCTCGCTCACCGTGACCCAGGAGAGGGAGGCGAGCGGGACGACGGCGAGGACGAAGCAGACCCAGACGAGGCTGGTCGCGACGCGGTCCTTGGCCTGGCGGGAGTTCTCGACCTTGGTGGTGATGGCGTACGTGGCGAGGACGAAGATCAGGGCGGAGAGCATGCCCCACTGGGTGCGGCTCTCCCAGCCGGCGGCGGCGCCGATGCCGACGCCCGCCGCGATGGAGCCGGCGGCTATCGCGGCCGGGGCCCAGCGCGGCATGCGCGCGTGGGAGAGCGGGGCGCGCCGGCGGGCGGGCGCGGTGACGACCGGGCGCTGGCGCTGGTCCTGGACGGCGTGGCTCATGCGTTGGCCCCCGAGTACTCCTTGCGGCGTCCGATGATCCAGCGGGCGGCGCCGTTGACCAGCAGCGTGATGAAGAACAGGACGAGGCCGGAGGCGATCAGGGCGTCGCGGCCGTACTCGTTCGCCTCGTTGAACTTCGCGGCGATGTTCTGCGCGAACGTGCCGCCGCCCGGGTCGAGGAGGCGCCCGGAGATGATGAAGCTCGGCGACAGGACGACGGCGACGGCCATCGTCTCGCCGAGCGCGCGGCCCAGGCCCAGCATGGAGGCGCTGATGATGCCGGAGCGGCCGAACGGCAGCACCGACATGCGGATGGTCTCCCACCGGGTGGCGCCGAGGGCCAGCGCGGCCTCCTCGTGCATGCGCGGTACCTGGAGGAAGACCTCGCGGGTGACGTTGGTGATGATCGGCAGGATCATGATCGCCAGCAGGATGCCGACGGTGAACATGTTCCGCGCGACGCCCTCGCCGGACTTGTCGAAGATGTACGTCCAGCCCATGTACTGGTCGAGCCACTTGTTGAGGCCGTCCAGGTAGGGCACGAGGAAGATCGCGCCCCACAGGCCGTAGATGATGCTCGGCACGGCGGCGAGCAGGTCGACGACGTACGCGAGGGGCGCCGCGAGCCTGCGCGGCGCGTAGTGCGAGATGAACAGCGCGATGCCGATGGCGACCGGCACGGCGATGGCCATGGCGATGATCGAGCTGACGATCGTGCCGAAGGCCAGGACGGCGATGCCGAAGACGGGCGGGTCGCCGGCCGGGTTCCACTCGGAGGTCGTGAGGAAGTTGCCCTCGTTGTCGGCGATGGCGAGGATCGCGCGGTACGTGAGGAAGACCGCGATCGCCGCCATGATCACCAGCAGGGTGATGCCGGAGCCGCGGGAGAGCCCGCTGAAGATCCGGTCACCCGCCTGGGAGGGGGCGGACGCCTTGGCGCGTGCGGTGTCGTTCCGCCCCGGGGGCGGTGGGGTGTGCGTGGTGGCTGTGGCCATCGTTGTGTTCTCCGGTCTGCGGAGCCGTGGCGGCTCCTGGCGGCGGTGCACCGGATGCCGGGGCCGGCCCGGCCCAGGGGTGAGCGGGCCGGCCCCGGCGGGTCCTCAGGAGAGGGTGGGGACGATCTCGCGGACCTTGGTCGCGATCTCGGCCGGCAGCGGGGCGTAGCCGGCGTCGGAGAGGACCTTCTGGCCCTCCTCGCTCACCGTGTAGTTGAGGAACGCCTTCAGGGTGGGCAGCGTCTCCGCCTTGTTGCCCTTGTCGCAGGCGATCTCGTACGTGACGAGGATGATCGGGTAGGCGCCCTCGGCCTTGGTCTTGTAGTCGAGGGAGAGGGCCAGGTCGTTGCCCGTGCCCTTGATCTTCGCGGCGGCGATGGCCTTGGAGGCGTTCTCCGTGGTGGCCTCGACCGGCTGGGCGGCGCCCGTGTTCAGCTTGACCGTGCTGATGTTGCTCGCGGTGGCGTAGGAGAGCTCGAAGTAGCCGATCGCGCCGTTGGTGTCCTTGACCGCGGCGGCGACGCCGGAGGAGCCGTTCGCGGCCTGGCCGCCGGGGGCGGGCCACGACTTGGTCTTCGGGTCGTGCTTCCAGTCGGCGGGGGCGGCCTCGCTGAGGTACTTGCCGAGGTTCTGCGTGGTGCCGGACTCGTCGGAGCGGTGGAAGGCCTGGATCGCCGTGTCGGGCAGCTTGGCGCCCGGGTTCAGCTTGGCGATGGCGGGGTCGTTCCACTTGGTGATCTTCGAGTCGAAGATCTTGGCGAGGGTGGGGGCGTCCAGGACGAGGTCGTCCACGCCGTCCAGCTTGTAGCCGATCGCGACCGGGCCGCCGACCATCGGGAGGTTGATGCCCTTGCCGCCCTTGCAGATCTTCTGCGACTCGGCGACCTCCTCCTCCTTCAGCGCGGAGTCGGAGCCGGCGAAGGCGACCTGGCCCTGGTTGAACTTGGTGATGCCGCCGCCGGAGCCGATGGCCTGGTAGTTGACCTCGACACCCGCGCAGGCCGCCTGGAAGTTCTTGACCCACAGGTCCATGGCGTTCTTCTGGGCGGTCGAGCCGGCCGCCAGGAGCTGGCCCTTGGCGTCGTCGCACTTGACGTTCGACGCGGAGGCGGTCTTCTTCTCCCCGGCGGGGCTCGCGTTGTCGTCCGAACCACACGCCGTGAGAACCAGGGCGCCGGAGACGACGAGGGCGCCGAGCGCGGTGGCGCGAAGCCCGGTCTTGCGATGAAGCTTCACTTTCGGGTGTTCCTTCCAGTAACCGCCGAGCTGGGTGAGCGCATGGCGTCGGTCCGCTGAGTGATCCGCGTCCATGGCCGGTTGTACGACGGCGTGTGTCGGGGTGGGTGGTGGTGGCGTCTGCCGGTCACCGTGTACGGCCGAAATTAGGCAGATCAGGTGAAGCGGCCGACGGGGGAGAGTGAACGCGAGGTGAACCGTGCCGTAAGCACCGGTGAGTACCGGCGCGTGGCGTCGCGCGGGCGCTGTGCGGGCGCTGTGCGGGCGCTGTGGTGCGCCCCATGCGCCTCTTGCGGCCCGTGCGGCTCTGTGGTGGGTGGGTGGCGCGTGCGGTTCTGGTGGGCTGTGCGGTGCCGTGGTGCGGGTGGCTGTGGGGTGCGGGCGGCTCGGCGGTGCCGTGGTGCGGGTGGCTGTGGGGTGCGGGCGGCTCGGCGGTGCCGTGGTGCGGGCGGTGGTGGTCGCGTGGTGCGGGCGGTGGGCCGTGTGGCCCGTGCGCCCCCGGGGGCGTACGGGGCTTGCGGCGGGCGGTGGCGGGCGCGAGCCCGTACGGCGGGGCCGGGCGCGAGGGGGCGCGGCGGGGCCGGGCGCGGGTCACGGCGCCGTGAGGAACCAGTCCACGACCGGCCGGTCCTGCGGGTGGGTGAGCAGGCGGCGGGCCTCCTCGGGCGGGAGCCACCGCACGGCGTCGACCTCCCGGCTGGGCGTGAAGGCCCCGGACGCGGCCCGCGCCGACCAGTACGCGACCTCCTTCTCGCGCGCCCCGGCCCGGTAGCGGACGGTGCCGAGGCGGGTGCCGGGCAGGCAGACGTGGCCGGTCTCCTCGCGGACCTCCCGTACCGCCGCCGCCAGCAGGTCCTCGCCGCGCTTGGCCTTGCCCTTCGGGAACGACCAGTCGTCGTACTTGGGCCGGTGGACCAGGCACAGCTCGACCGTGCCGTCCTGGGCGGGGCGCCACAGCACGCACCCGGCCGCCAGGACGACGGCCGGGCGGGCGCCGCCCCGGCCGGTCGCGGTGCCCTTGCCGTCCTTCCCGGCGGCCGGGCCGTCACCGGCCGCACGGCCTCTCCCGCCACCCGCCGCCCCGGCCGGCCCGGTCACGGGGCCGTCACCGCCGTGCGGCGCCAGGCGCGGTGGAAGGCGAGCCGGGCCGCCTCCACCTCGTGCCGCTGGTCCGCGTGGAGCACGCCCAGGGTGTACGCCGTCGCCGGGGCGATCCGGGGCGTGCGGGCGGCCGTCGCCGCGGCGGCGGCGGCCTCGGCGGCGTCCCGGTGCCGGTCCAGCGCGGTGGCCGCCTCGTACAGCTCGGGCGCCGGGGCGCACCGCACCTCCAGCGCGTACCGGTGCAGCCGCAGCAGCAGCCGCACCTGGTGCCAGGGGCCGTCCTGGTGCTCGCCGCCGACGGCGGGGCTCATCGGGAGGGCGCCCACGGCGTCCAGCAGCCGGCGCTCCACCGTCTCGGCCGGGACCGGCAGGATCTCCCCGGCGGGCGACGACGCGGCCGGACCGAACGGCACCTCCGACGCCAGCAGCGCCACCGCGTCGGCCACCGCGTGGAACCGCGACGAGCCCAGCGCCTCCAGGGCCGCCGAGTGGGCGCGCGTCCGGGCCAGGGTGAGCTGGCGTTCCAGCAGCGCGCCCGCGCGCGCGGCGCCCATGGTGATGGCCTCGCCCCCGGCGCGCGCCCCCGTGCCCCCGCGCGCCCCCCGCGGGGCCGGTACGGGGCCGCCCGTGAGCCGGTGCAGGGCGTCGACGAGCCGGACGAGGCGGGAGGTGCAGGCGTGCTCCTGGGCGAGCAGCCCGGAGAGCCAGGCCAGCTCGGTGCGCAGCCCGTCCGCCCAGGCCCCGTCCAGCAGGGGGCGGAAGGTGTGCAGCGTCCCGCTGATGCGGCGCGCGGCGGCGCGCAGGGACCGGGAGGCCTCCTCCGCGCCGGCGGTGTCGGAGCCGCTGCTCTCCGTGTGCGTACGGAGCGCCCGCAGGAAGTCGTTCGCCCGGGCGTGCAGGTACGGGGCCAGGACGGCACCCGCGGTCGCCTGGGGGTCAGGGTTGTGCACGTCGGCGCCTCCGGGCGTCTATGAGCATCTCCTGGACGTGCCGCAGCGGCCGGCCGTCCGCGTCGGTCGCGTGCCGGGTCCATTCGCCGTCCGGGCCGAGGTGCCACGACGAGGTCGTGTCGGCCATGCCGGTCTCCAGCAGGCGGGTGAGCGCCGCGCGGTGCGCCGGGTCGGCGACCCGTACCAGCGCCTCGATGCGGCGGTCGAGATTGCGGTGCATCATGTCGGCGCTGCCGAGCCACACCTCGGGTTCGCCGCCGTTGCAGAAGGCGAAGAGGCGCGAGTGCTCCAGGAAGCGGCCGAGGACGGAGCGGACCCGGATGTTCTCCGAGAGGCCGGTGACGCCGGGGCGCAGCGCGCATATGCCGCGGACCCACACGTCGACGGGGACGCCGGCCTGCGAGGCGCGGTAGCAGGCGTCGATGACGGCCTCGTCCACCATCGAGTTGACCTTGATCCGGACGTACGCGGGCCGGCCCGCCCGGTGGTGGACGATCTCCTTGTGGATGCGCGACACGAGCCCGTCGCGCAGCGACCGGGGGGCGACCAGCAGGCGGCGGTAGGTCTCGCGGCGCGAGTAGCCGGACAGCCGGTTGAACAGGTCCGACAGGTCGGCGCCGACCTGCGGGTCGGCGGTGAGCAGGCCGAGGTCCTCGTAGAGCCGGGCGGTCTTGGGGTGGTAGTTGCCGGTGCCGACGTGGGAGTAGCGGCGCAGCAGCTCGCCCTCCTGGCGGACCACCAGGGAGAGCTTGCAGTGGGTCTTCAGCCCGACCAGCCCGTACACGACGTGGCAGCCGGCCTCCTCCAGCTTGCGGGCCCACTTGATGTTGGCCTGCTCGTCGAAGCGGGCCTTGATCTCGACCAGGACGAGGACCTGCTTGCCGGACTCGGCGGCGTCGATGAGCGCGTCGACGATCGGGGAGTCGCCGGAGGTGCGGTACAGCGTCTGCTTGATCGCCAGGACGTCCGGGTCGGCGGCGGCCTGCTCCAGGAACGCCTGCACGGACGTGGAGAAGCTGTCGTACGGGTGGTGCAGCAGGACGTCCCGCTCGCGCAGCGCGGCGAAGATGTCGGGCGCGGACGCCGTCTCCACCTCGGACAGGTCGCGGTGGGTGCCGGCGACGTACTTGGGGTACTTCAGCTCCGGCCGGTCCTGCCCGGCTATGCCGAACAGGCCGGTCAGGTCGAGCGGACCGGGCAGCGGGTACACCTCGGCGTCGGAGACCTTCAGCTCCCGGACGAGCAGGTCGAGGACGTACGGGTCGATGGACTCCTCCACCTCCAGCCGCACGGGCGGCCCGAAGCGGCGCCGCATCAGCTCCTTCTCCAGGGCCTTCAGGAGGTTCTCGGTGTCGTCCTCCTCGACCTCCAGGTCCTCGTTGCGGGTGACCCGGAACATGTGGTGCGCCAGCACCTCCATGCCGGGGAACAGCTCCTCCAGGTGCGCCGCGATGACGTCCTCCAGCGGCACGTACCGCTGCGGGGACGCCTCCAGGAACCGCGACAGCAGCGGCGGCACCTTCACCCGGGCGAAGTGGCGGTGGCCGCTGACCGGGTTGCGCACGACGACGGCCAGGTTGAGGGAGAGGCCGGAGATGTAGGGGAAGGGGTGCGCCGGGTCGACGGCCAGCGGGGTCAGCACCGGGAAGATCTGCTGCCGGAACAGCGTGAACAGCCGGGCCTGCTCCTTCTCCGTGAGGTCGGCCCAGCGGACGAGGTGGATGCCCTCGTCGGCGAGGGCCGGGGCCACGTCCTGCTGGAAGCAGGCGGCGTGCCGCGCCATGAGCTCGCGGGAGCGGGTCCAGATCAGGTCGAGGACCTCGCGCGGCTGCAGCCCGGAGGCGGAGCGGGTGGCGACGCCGGTGGCGATGCGGCGCTTGAGGCCGGCGACCCGGACCATGAAGAACTCGTCCAGGTTGGACGCGAAGATGGCGAGGAAGTTCGCCCGCTCCAGGAGGGGCGTGGCGGGGTCCTCGGCCAGCTCCAGCACCCGCTCGTTGAAGGCGAGCCAGCTGCGCTCCCGGTCCAGGAACCGGCCTTCGGGCAGCTCGCCGCCGCCCCCCTCCCCGTCGTGGGCGTCGAGGTCCGGGTCTAGGCCGGGCCCGTGCTCGGGCCCCCGGCCGGACCCGCGGCCGGACCCGCGGCCGGGCCCGCGGTCGGCGGGCGCGGAACCGGGCGCGACGGCCCCGGTGGCGCCCCGCGACCGGTGCGCGGCTGTGGACCCCGCGGACGGCTGCGCGTGCGGGGCGGACGGCTGTACCTGCGGGACCGGGACCTCTGCGGGCTGCTGGCTCATGACACCATTCTTCCGCGCCAGAGCCAGGTCAGGCGCGTCGGAGCGGACCGTGAAGGCGGACACGGCGGGCTTCATTGGCCGAGCGTCGCAAGCGTGTCTGAATGACCGGTGACGATCACGTGACGTCCCGGCTGCGGAGGGGTGCGGGCGGGGTGTGTACGGGGCGGGCGCGCGCCCTCTCCGCACCGTGTCACCCTGCGTGCCACCGCCCCGCGCCGGGGCGCCGCCCGATCCTGTGGATCTGCCCGGAGAGGATGCGGTTTCGGCCTCTCCGGGCCCCGGCCGGCCTGGGAGCGTGCCCGCTCACTCCTCCCGTTCGCCGCGCTCCCGCCCGCCCTCGTACGGGCCGCCGAACAGCTCCAGTACGTCCGGCACGGGCGGGAAGCCCGGTGCGCACTCCCGGCAGGCGTACACGTGGCACCCGGGGCCGCTGTTCTGGTGCACCTCCGCGACGACGACGGGGGCGTCCGTGATCCGGTCGCAGCGCACGCACATGCGCACGCCGCCCTGCGCCCCGCCGCGCGGGTCCCCGCTCCGGGCGCCTCGCTCACCGGCCCGCCCCCGCCCCGTGCGGGACGCGCGCGTCCGGGTCGGCACCGAAGTCCGCCGCCAGTACGAGCGCGAGCCGCCGCCGCCGACGGGCGCTCTCCTCGAACCGGACCAGGTACGGGCGCACCAGCGGCCCCGCAGGGTCGTCGAACCGCTCCTCCCACCCGTACGGGGAACGGTGGGCCGGGAGCGGGGGAGCGGCGGGAGCGGTCCGACGGGCTCCTCCCGCCCGCCGAGGGCTCCGGGGGCGGCACGGCGGACGGCGCCTGACGCGGCCTCCGCCGGTCCCGTCCCCGGTCGCGCCGGCTCCCCCGAAGCCTGTGGGCCCCATGCGCGAAGACCCCCGCTCCGGGCCGGCAGGGCGCGAGGTGCGGGGGTCTGGAACCCGTCAGGACGGGTGCTTCGGCGCCACGGAAGGCGCCACGGGGGGCGCCACGGGCCGGGCAGTGCCCTCACGCGTGCGCGCCGTGCCCTCACGTCTCCGTGCGGTACATGAGATCGACCTCGTGGGTGGTGAAGCCCATGCCCTCGTACACGCGCAGGGCCGCCGGGTTGTCGGCGTCCACGTAGAGCATCGCCGTCGGCAGGCCCTGGGCCGCCAGGTGGCGCAGGCCCGTCGCGGTGAGGGCCTTGCCGAGGCCGCCGCCCTGCGCGTCCGGGGCGATGCCGACGACGTACACCTCGCCCAGCCGCTCCTCGGCGTGGACCTTCGTCCAGTGGAAGCCGACCAGGGCGCCGTCGGACTCGCGCTCCGCGAGGAAGAAGCCCTTCGGGTCGAACCACGGCTCGGCCTTGCGGTCGTCCAGGTCCCGCTGGGTCAGCGCCCCCTGCTCCGGGTGGTGGGCGAACGCGGCGGCGTTGAGCGCCAGCCACGCCGCGTCGTCCCGGCCGGGCACGAACGTGCGCACCGCGACCCCGGCCGGAAAGGCCGGCTCCGGGATGTCGAGCGGGGCCAGCGGGCGGCGCAGCTGCCGCAGCTCACGGAAGAGGGTGAGGCCCAGCACCTGCGCCAGGTGGCGGGCGGCCGGCTTGCCGCCGTGCGCCCACACCCGCAGCCGCTTGCCCGACTCGGCGAGGAGCGCGGAGCCCAGCGCCCGCCCGTGGCCGCGCCCGCGCATCGCGGGGTCGACGACCAGTTCGGCGGCCGGGGCCTCCACCGGGTCGGTGTCCTCCAGTTGGGCGTACCCGACGAGCCGGTCGCCGACGGAGAGCAGCAGGTGCCGCACGCCCTCGCGCCGGCCGCCGCCCTCGCCGGAGCCCCCGGCGGCGGCGTCCCGCGCGGTCAGGAACGCCTTGAGCTGGAGCCTGCCCTGCTCGGACACCGCCTGCATGCCGTCCGTGCGGGCGGCCTCGGCGATCAGGTCCAGGACGTCCCGAGCCTGCTCGGGGGTGAGCTCGTCGAAGATCTCGATGCGGCGTCCCGCCTCGGGGGCTGTTGCGCGAACGTCTGTGGTCATGGGTACGAGCCTACGGCGGCGCACCCGGCCGCGGGGGGTGATGGCAACCAGGTCGTAACCCGTTCCCCCCTGTTGCGCTACGCGCGTTGACCTTAGGCTGCGCTCGGCAGCAGACCAGGAGGCATGGCCGCGGCGTCACTTGACGGCACGTAAGGTCATGTGGTGTCAAAAGGGGAAATGCGGACAATGGCAGCTACACGACGCAGGAACCGGACGGGGCGGCGGATACTCGCCGCCGCGGCCGGAGTCGCCACGCTCGGCGCGCTGGTGGCGGCCCTCCCGGCCGGCGCCGCCGAGGAGGACGGCGCGGGCGGCTGGACGTACGGGAAGAAGGCCCACGGCCGCACCGTCGACGTGCAGCTCCTCTCCTTCAACGACCTCCACGGCAACCTGGAGCCCCCGGCCGGCTCCTCCGGCGAGGTCACCCACCGCCACGCGGACGGCACCACCGAGAAGATCAAGGCCGGTGGCGTCGAGTACCTCGCCACGCACCTGCGGGACGCCCGCAAGGGCAACCCGTACTCGATCACCGCCGCCGCCGGCGACATGATCGGCGCCTCCCCCCTGATCTCCGGCCTGTTCCACGACGAGCCGACCGTCGAGGCGCTGAACAAGCTGAAGCTCGACGTCAGTTCCGTGGGCAACCACGAGTTCGACGAGGGCGCCGCCGAGCTGGCCCGCATCCAGAACGGCGGCTGCCACCCCGTCGACGGCTGCGCCGAGGGCACCTCCTACGAGGGCGCCGCCTTCCCCTACCTGGCCGCGAACGTCACGGACGAGAAGACCGGCAAGCCGATCCTCGACCCGTACTTCGTGTGGGAGAGGAAGGGCGTCCGCATCGGCTTCATCGGCGTGACCCTGGAGGGCACCCCGGACATCGTCAACGCCGAGGGCATCAAGGGCCTGAAGTTCGGCGACGAGGTCGAGGCGATCAACAAGTACACGAAGGTCCTGGAGCGCCGGGGCGTCCGCTCCATCGTCGCCCTGATCCACGAGGGCGGCGCGCCGGCCTCCTCCGCGTACAACCACGACTGCGACAGCCCCGGGCCGGGCGACGGCATCTCCGGCCCCGTCGTGGACATCGCCAAGAAGCTCAGCCCGCAGGTCGACGCCCTGGTCACCGGCCACACCCACCAGGCGTACGCCTGCACCATCCCGGACCCGGCCGGCAAGCCGCGCACGGTCACCTCGGCGGCGTCGTTCGGCAAGCTCTACACCGACACGACCCTCACCTACGACCGCGCCACCCGCGACATCGTCCGCACCAAGGTCGCCTCCGCCAACCACGTCGTCACCCGCGACGTGCCGAAGGCGCCGGACATGACCGACCTCATCGCCAAGTGGAACGGCCTCGCCGCGCCCATCGCCGACCGCCCCGTCGGCCACATCGCCGCCGACATCGGCGGCCGCGGCTCCACCGCCTACGAGAAGCCGCTCGGCAACCTGATCGCCGACGCCCAGCTGGAGGCCCTCGCCCCGGCGGCCAAGGGCGGCGCGCAGCTCGCCCTGATGAACCCCGGCGGCATCCGCGCCGACCTGGTCCGCGCGAAGTCGGGCACCGAGGCCGTGGACGGCATCGTCACCTACGGCGAGGCGTACACCGTCCAGCCGTTCACCAACATGATGACCACGGTCGACCTGACCGGCGCGCAGCTCCTGGCCGCGCTCCGGCAGCAGGTCAGCGGCGCCAACGAGGCGTCCCCGAAGATCCTCCAGGTGTCGCGGGGCTTCACCTACACGCTGGACATGACGAAGACCGGCGCCGACCGTGTCGACGCCTCCTCGGTCCGGCTGAACGGGCAGCCGCTCGACCCGGCCGCGACGTACCGCGTCGCGATGAACGAGTTCCTCGCGGGCGGCGGCGACGGCTTCGCCGCCCTCGGCCAGGGCGCGAACAAGCTGGTCGGCGCCTCCGACCTGGACGTCTTCATCGCCTACCTGGGCAAGCACTCGTCGCCGGACGCCCCGCTGGCGCCGCCCGCGACCGGCCGGATCACGGTCAGGCAGTAGGAGCGGCAGCGCGGTGACGCGTACGTGCACGTGGTGACGCGTACGCGGACGTGGTGACGCGCACGCGGTGACGTGTTCGTGGCGGGGGCGGGCCCACTCGGGTCCGCCCCCGTTCGTCTGCCTGCCGGGGGTGACCGGACCGCGGCGCGGAGCACCCCGCACCGCGCCGCCGCACCTCCGCCGCCGCACCTCCGCCGCCGCACCCCCGCCGCCTCAGCCCCGCGGGCCGGCCGGCCCCGGCGGCGGTGTCGGCGCGCCCGGCAGCCGGATCTCCGCGCGGGTGCCGCCGCCCTCCGCGCGGACCAGCGCCACCGTGCCGCCCGCCTGCCGCACCGTACGCGCCACGATGGACAGCCCCAGCCCCGAACCCGGCAGCGACCGCGCCGACGGGGAGCGCCAGAACCGGTCGAAGACGTGCGGCAGCTCCTCCTCCGGCACGCCCGGACCGTGGTCCCGCACCGACAGGACGCCGTCCACCAGCCGCACCTCCACGGTCCCGCCCGGCGGGGAGAACTTGACCGCGTTGTCCAGCACGTTCACCAGCGCCCGCTCCAGCGCCGCCGGCTCCGCCCGGACGAACCAGGGCCGCACGTCCCGCGTGAACACCAGCTCCGGCCCGCGCAGCCGCGCCCGGCCCAGCGCCTGGTCCAGCACGTCGTGCAGCGCGACCACCTCCAGCCGGCCCTGCGCCACCGCGTCCGGCCTGGCCAGCTCCTGGAGGTCCCCGATCAGCGCCGCCAGCTCCGCGGTCTGGGCCTTCACGGACGCCAGCAGCGCCCGCCGGTCCTCCGCCGGCAGCGCCCGCCCGGACTCCTCCACGCGGGCCAGCAGCTCGACGTTGGTGCGCAGCGACGTCAGCGGCGTCCGCAGCTCGTGCCCGGCGTCCGCGATGAGCTGGGCCTGCCGGTCGCGGGACGACGCCAGCGCGCCGGTCATCGCGTTGAACGACCGCGACAGCCGGGCGATCTCGTCCTCGCCCTCGACCGGTATGCGCACCGTCAGGTCCTCGGTACGGGCGACGTGCTCGGCCGCGTCCGTCAGCCGGTCCACCGGCTTCAGCCCGGCCCGCGCCACCCACAGCCCCGCCGCGCCCGCGCCCACCACGCCTATCCCGGCCAGCGCCGTCAGCAGCAGGGCCAGCCGGCTGAGCGCCGCGTCCACCTCGGTCAGCGGGCGCGCCAGCGACACGGCGACGGGGACCCGCTGACCGGTCCCGGGCAGCGTCACCGTCTGCCGCACGGTGTGCACCCGCACGGCCTCCCCGCTGTCCGTCCGGGAGGTGTGCATCGCCTCCTCGGCGTCCCCCGCCGCGACCTCCACGTCCCGCGCCGTCACCCGCACCGCCCGCGAGTACCGGGCCACGCACCGGTCGCCGTCCGCCCCGACCAGCTGCGTGTACGCGAAGCCGGGGCGGTCCGGTACGGGCGGGTCCGGCGACACCCCGGCCCGGCACCGCACCAGCGCCTCCACCACCTGCTCCTGCGGCGCCGCCGTGTTCTCCAGCGACCGGTCCAGCTCCTCCAGCAGCTGCGCCCGCGTGAGCAGCCAGGCCGCCACCGACACCGCCGCCACCGCCACGGCCACCGCCAGCGAGGTCAGCAGCGCCAGCCGGGAGCGCAGCGGCAGGGCCCGGAAGCGCCGTACGGGACCGGTCGTCACTCCCCGCCCCCCTCCCGCAGCACGTACCCGACGCCCCGCACGGTGTGCACCAGGCGCGGCTCGCCGCCCGCCTCGGTCTTGCGGCGCAGGTACATCACGTACACGTCCAGGGAGTTGGAGGTCGGCTCGAAGTCGAAGCCCCACACGGCCTTGAGGATCTGCTCGCGGGTGAGGACCTGGCGCGGGTGCGTGAGGAACATCTCCAGCAGGGTGAACTCGGTGCGGGTCAGCTCGACCCGCCGCCCGCCGCGCGCCACCTCCCGGGTGGCGAGGTTCATCCGCAGGTCCGCGAAGGCCAGCACGTCACCGGGGTCGCCCGGCCCGGCGCCCCGCTCCGCGCCGCCCGCGGCGTAGGAGCTGCGCCGCAGCAGCGCGCGGATGCGGGCGAACAGCTCGTCCAGCTCGAACGGCTTCACCAGGTAGTCGTCGGCGCCCGCGTCGAGGCCGGTGACCCGGTCGCCGACCGTGTCGCGGGCGGTGAGCATCAGGATCGGCACGGTCGAGCCGGACGCCCGGATCCGCCGGGCGGCGGTCAACCCGTCCATGCGGGGCATCTGGACGTCCAGGACGACGAGGTCGGGGGCGTAGGCCCCGATCTTCTCCAGCGCGTCCACCCCGTCGTCGGCGGTCAGCGTCCCGTACCCCTCGAAGGCCAGGCTGCGCCGGAGCGCTTCGCGGACGGCGGGCTCGTCGTCGACGACGAGGATGCGGTCGGGCTCGGCGGTGGTGTTCATGCGCTTCAGCGTCGCACGCGGGCCGGGGGGCGGACACGGGCCAGGTGGCGCGTGCGGGCCGGGGGCCGGGCGTGGGCCGGGTGGCGGACGGGGACTTGGTGGTGGGTGCGGGCGGGGGGCCGGACGGGGGCCCGGTGGTGGGTGCGGGCGGGGGGCCGGACGGGGGCTTGGTGGTGGGTGCGGGCGGGGGCCCGGGTGCGGGTGGCGCGGGACATGGGGCCGGGTGCCGCGTACGGGTCAGGCGCCGCGGAGGGCGGGCAGGTCGGCCTTGACGGTGTTCACGGGGATGGCGAAGCCCAGCCCCACGCTGCCCGCCGCCGCACCGGCTCCCGCGCTCCGGCCGGTCGCCGCGCTCGGCGCGTACATGGCGGAGTTCACGCCGACGACCTCGCCCCGCATGTTGATCAGGGCGCCGCCGGAGTTGCCCGGATTGAGGGAGGCGTCGGTCTGGATCGCCTTGTACGTCGTCCGGTCCGCGCCCGCCGTACCGGACGGCTGCCGCGACGCGTCCGCGCCGCCGCCGTGGGACTCCCCGCCGCCGTGGGACTCCCCGCCGTAGCCGTAGGGCTCCCCGCCGTACCCGTACGGCCGGTCCGGCCCCGCACCCTTCCCGTCGTCCTTCGCGACCGTCACCTCCCGGTCGAGGGCGGAGACGATCCCGCTGGTCACGGTGTTGGTGAGCCCGCCGGGGGAGCCGATGGCGACGACCGGGTCGCCCACCCGGAGCGTGCCGGAGTCGCCGAGCGCCGCCGCCTTCAGGCCCTCGGCGCCGCGCAGCCTGAGCAGCGCCAGGTCCTTGTCCGGGGCGGTGCCGGCCACGTCGGCGGTGTAGGCGGTGCCGTCCGCGAGCCGCACCCGGACCTCGGACGCGCCGGCGACCACGTGGTGGTTGGTGACGACCTCGCCGTCCGCCGTGAGGATCACCCCCGAGCCGGTGGACTCCCCGGAGCCGGTCGCGGCCCTGATCTCCACGATGCTGGGCGACACGGCCCGCGCGACCTCGGCGACGGTGCCCGTCGCGGCGGCCCGCGCCGCCGTGGCGCCGGTGGCCGCGCTCGGGGCGGGCGCGGCGGGGCCGTCGGCGAGGCGCTGGGCCAGGGCGCCCGCCCCGCCCCCGACGGCGGCGGCCACGAGCGCCGCGGCGGCGACCAGCCCGACCGGCCGCCCGGCCCGCCGGCGCCGCCGCGGGCGCCCGGGGGCGGTCGCGTCGCCGGAAGCGGGGCGGGCGGTACCGGCGGTGGGGTGGGCGCGGTCGTGGTCCGTCATGCCGACGACTCTGCCGCCGGTGGATGAAAGGTTCCTGAAAGCGCCCTGAGAAGAGGTGAAGAACCCCGTCAGGGCCTCGTGTGTCCGGTGGGGATGCTCCGTGCCCAGGGGCCCGTGAGCCGCCCGAGGATGCCGGGGCCGCGAGGACGCCGGGGCGCGAGGGCGCCGGGGCGCGAGGACGCGGGGGGCGCGAGGACGCGGGGGGCGCGAGCGCCCGTGGACCCGTGGACCCGAGCACCCGTGGGCCTGAGGGGCCAACGGCCGACAGGTGCTTCTCGCGTGCCCGGGGCGCCGAGCGCCGGCGCGCGGCCGGCGCGGCGGGACTACGCGCCGTCGCAGCCGCAGCTGCGGCGGACCACCAGCGCCGACGGGAACGACTTCACCCGGTCCTGGCGCGACGCCGACACCTTCAGCCCGTCGTCGAGGAGCAGGTCCACCGCCGCGCGGGCCATCGCCGGGCGGTCCGACGAGACGGTCGTCAGCGGCGGGTCGGTCAGCCCGGCCTCCTTCACGTCGTCGAAGCCGGCCACCGCCAGGTCCCCCGGCGCGTCGAGCCGAAGCTCCCGCGCCGCGCGCAGCACGCCGATCGCCTGGTCGTCCGTGGTGCAGAAGATCGCGGGCGGCCGGTCGGGGCCGGCGAGGATCTTCAGCGCGGTCTCGTACGCGTCGTACCGGTTGTACTCCGCCTGGTACAGCCGTCCCTCGACGGAGCGGCCCGCCTCGCGCATCGCGCGGCGCCAGCCCTCGATGTGGTCGGCCACCGGGTCGCCGACCGCGGGGGTGGCCGCCGTGCCGCCGAGGCAGGCGACGTACGGGTGGCCGTGCTCCAGGAGGTGGCGGGTGGCGAGCTGGGCGCCGCCGATGTCGTCCGTCACGACCGCCACGTCGTCCAGCGCCTCGGGCCGCTCGTGGAGCAGCACCACGCGCGCGTCCCACGCCTCGATCTCCTGGGCGGCGACCTCGCTCATGCCCTGGCTGACGAGGATCAGGCCGGCCACGCGCATTCCGAGGAACGCGCGCAGATAGTGGATCTCGCGTTCGTCGCGGTAGTCCGAATTGCCGACGAGGACCATTTTCCCCCGGTCGGCGGCGGCCCTCTCCACGGCGTGCGCCATCTCGGCGAAGAACGGCTGCCGCGCGTCCGGGACGATCATGCCTATGAGGTCCGTGCGCCGCGACGCCATCGCCTGGGCCACCCGGTCGGGCCGGTAGCCCAGCTCCTTGATGGCGGCGAGGACACGCTCGCGCGTGGCCGGGGCGACCGGCCGGGGTCCGTTGTTGATGACGTAGCTCACGACCGCGGTGGAAGTACCCGCCAGTCGTGCCACGTCGTCCCGCGTCACCTTGGCCACGCGCGGCAGTCTACGCGGGGTGACCCGCCTCTGGGCAGGTCGTGCGGCGGCCTACCGGGGATCTTTCCCGTCCGCCATCCGGAGGACTTCGGGCGTGTCCTGCCCGCCGCCCGCCGCCGCGTGTGCCCGCGCCTCCGTACGCCCCCCCGTGCGCGACCCCGGGCGGGTGCCCGGCGACCGCGCCTCCTCGGCGGCGCGCTCCACCTTCTCGGGCGCCACGAACCGGTACCCGACGTTCCGCACGGTGCCGATCAGCGACTCGTGCTCGGGCCCCAGCTTGGCGCGCAGCCGCCGCACGTGGACGTCGACCGTGCGGGTGCCGCCGAAGTAGTCGTACCCCCACACCTCCTGGAGGAGCTGCGCCCGCGTGAAGACCCGGCCCGGATGCTGCGCGAGGTACTTGAGCAGCTCGAACTCCTTGAAGGTGAGGTCCAGCACCCGGCCCTTCAGCTTCGCGCTGTACGTCGCCTCGTCCACCGACAGGTCGCCGTTGCGGATCTCCGTCGGCAGGTCCTCGGCCGACATCTGCCGGCGGCCCATCGCGAGCCGCAGCCGCGCCTCCACCTCCGCCGGTCCGGCCGTGTCGAGGAGTACGTCGTCGACGCCCCAGTCGGCCGTGACGGCGGCGAGACCGCCCTCGGTGACGACGAGGAGGAGCGGGCAGCCGGGGCCAGTGGAGCGCAGGAGCTGGCACAGCGAGCGCACCTGCGGCAGGTCGCGGCGGCCGTCCACGAGGATCACGTCGGCGCCGGGGGTGTCCACGAGGGCGGGGCCCTCGGCGGGGGCCACCCGCACGTTGTGCAGCAGCAGCCCGAGTGCCGGGAGCACCTCGGCCGACGGCTGGAGGGCGTTCGTCAGCAGCAGCAGAGAACTCATCGTGTCCCACCCGCCCGGGTCGTCGTCGCGGTGGCCGTCGCCCCGGTGGCCGGCGTTCCGCCGCCGGCCTCGCCGCCGGTCTTCGTCCTGCTGGTCCTGCTGGTCCTGCTCGTCCTGCTCGTCGTCCGGTCGTGCACGGTCGGCTCGCCCATCACGTCGGTTCCTCCTCGGTCCGTGCGAGGACTTGCGGCACTGTGTCGTTCGGGTACTGCGGGTCCTGCGGGTCCTGCGTGTCCATGTCGGGTACTGCGGTCGTGCGGGTCCTGCGTCGTGCGGGTCCTGCGGGTCCTGCCGGTTCTGCGGTCCTGCTGAGAGCCTTTGTTCACCCGTCCGTAACAGAGGCGGGAAAACACAAAAGGATCCGGGGGCTGCTTCGCCCGGATCCTCTGCCAGCCACAATAACCCACATGAGATCCGGGACAGAGGGCTCATTTCACAGTGTGGATGTCTCCTCGCTCACGTACGGCCCTCTGGGTGAAACCTTGCGTATGTCTTTGCGGACTGATGACGGAGTCCTCCTGGAGGCGCGCCACGACCCCTGCGCCGCCGGCCCGACGGACACGGCGATCGTCGTCGCGCACGGTTTCACCGGGTCGGTGGACCGCCCGGCGCTGCGCCGCGCGGTGGCCGTCCTGGCCCGGCACGCGGCGGTCGTGACCTTCTCCTTCCGGGGCCACGGCCGCTCCGGAGGGCGCTCCACGGTCGGCGACCGCGAGGTGCTGGACCTGGCGGCGGCGGTGGGCCGGGCGAGGGACCTCGGGTACGCGCGCGTGGCGACCGCCGGCTTCTCCATGGGCGGCTCCGTGGTGCTGCGGCACGCGGCGCTGTACGGGGAGCGCGGGGAGCACGTGGCGCGCGAGGGGCGCGAGGGGCGCGAGGGGCGCGAGGGGCGTACGGACGCCGTCGCCGCGGTGAGCGCCCCGGCGCGCTGGTACTACCGGGGCACGCCCCCGATGCGGCGGGTGCACTGGCTGATCACCCGCCCCGCCGGGCGGCTGGTGGGGCGGTACGGGCTCGGCACCCGTATCCACGACCGCGACTGGGACCCCGTACCGCTGCCGCCGGTGGCGGCGGTGCCGATGATCGCGCCCACGCCGCTGCTCGTGGTCCACGGGGACCGCGACCCGTACTTCCCGGTCGACCACCCGCGGGCGCTGGCCGCCGCGTCGGGCGGGCACGCCGAGCTGTGGCTGGAGCCGGGCATGGGGCACGCCGAGAACGCCGCGGGGGAGGAACTGCTCACCCGGATCGCCCGCTGGCTGACCGGAGCGGCGCGGGGCGGCGGCTGAGCGGCGGGCGGCGGGCCGGGGGACCGGGGGGCGCCGGGGCGTGGCCCATCATGGAACCCTGACGAAAGGAGCCCTCCATGGCAGCGGGAACGATCCGCTACTGGGCCGCGGCCAAGGCCGCCGCCGGTACGGCCGAGGAGCCGTACGCCGCGGAGACCCTCGCGGAGGCGCTGGCCGCCGTGCGCGAGCGGCATCCGGGGGAGCTGGTCCGCGTGCTGCGGAGGTGCTCGTTCCTGGTGGACGGCGACCCCGTCGGGGCGCGCGGACATGAGACGGTACGGCTGGCGGAGGGCGGCACCGTCGAGGTGCTCCCGCCGTTCGCAGGAGGGTGAGCCGCACAGCATGAGCAGCGATCAGCACAACCCGTACGACCCGTCGTACGGCGGGCCGCACGACGGGCCCCACGGCGGTGCCGGGGCCGACGGCGGGCCGCACGGCGGGGCCGGGTCGTACGACGCGGGCGTCGCCCAGACCTGGCAGGGCCAGACCTGGGACACCCACTACCAGCCGGCCGTCCGGGACGAGCCGCCGCGCGCGGCGGAGGAGACGGCGTACCTGCCACCGGTGACCGGCCAGTCCGGCCACCCGGTGCCGCCGGGAACCCCGCCGGGCGCTCCGGCGGGCGCGCAGGCGCCGGGGTACGACGCGCCGACCGCCTACCTGCCGCCGGTGACCGGCCACGGGCCGGCGCCCGCGGGCCCCCCGTCGTACGGCGGCGCGGCGACCGGCCACCACGCGTACGGCCCCGGCCCGGCGACCGGCCAGGGCGCGTACGGCTCCGGCCCGGCGACCGGCCAGGGCGCGTACGGCTCCGGCCCGGCGACCGGCGCGGGCGCCCAGGCACCCGGGTACGGGCAGCCCCCGGCGTCCGGCACGTACGGCGGCGCCCCGGAGCACCTTGGCCACGCGGCGCCCGGCACGTACGCGCAGGCCCCCGGCCACGCGGCCCCGGCCCCGTACGGCCAGACCCCTTACACACAGGCCCCCTACACGCAGGCCCCGCACGGCCAGGCCCCCGTCGCCCCGCACGGCCAGGTCCCCGCCGCCCCGTACGGCCAGGCCCCGGGCGCTCAGGCCCCCGGCTCCCCGTACGCCCCCGCCGCTTCGGACACCCCGTACGCGCCCGCCCCCGGCCACGCGGGCCAGGACGTCCCGTACGCCCCCGCCGCCCACCCGTCCGGCACCGCACACGCGGCCGCCCCCACGCCCGCGAGCCCCGCCACCACCGCGACCTCCCCCGCGGACCCGCCCGCGCACGAGCCGGAGTACAGCGCGCCCACCACCCTCGGCAATACCCGGATCACCGACGCGCAGCGCGCCCGCGCCGAGGGGCGGTCGCCGATCATCGACCCGGGCATCCAGCCCGCCGGGCTCACCGCGCTGCTCGGCGTCCTCCTCGCCGGGGGCGCCGCCCTGGGCCCGTACGCGTTGCTGGTCCCGCTGGTGCTGCTCCAGGCGGTCACCGCCGCCGGATGGTTCCGGCTCAACGGCATGTGGCCCGCCCGCCAGGGCATCGCGCTGGCCTTCCTCGGCGGCGTCGTCGCCGACGCGGCCCTGCTCGCCGCCGGGCGGGAGCACGCGCCCGCCGCGATCCTGGGCACCCTCGGCGTGTGGGTCCTGCTGGTCCTCGTCCTCCAGCTGCGCAGCCACGCGGCGCCGGAGGAGCGGATGTACGGGCTGATGGCGACCGTGGTGTCGTCGGCGCTGGCCGTCGTGGCCGCCGGTTTCCCGGCCGCCGAGCCGGACGCGGTCGTGGTGGGCGCCCTCGGCGTCGCCGCCGCGACGGTCGTCCGCGCGCTGCCGCTGCCCGGCCCGGTCTCGCTGGTGGGCGCCCTGCTCGCCGCAGCGGGCGCGGGCGCGGTGGCCGGGGCGGTGACCGGCCTGGGCGTGACGGGGGCCGTGCTGGGCCTCGCGGCCGGGGTGTGCGCGGTGATCGGGCTGCGGGTGGCGGCGTACGACTACCCGTCGCGGTTCGTGCACATGACGGCGGGCGTCGCGCTGCCGCTGGCCGTCGCCGCGCCGGTCGTGTACGTGCTGGGCCGCGCGCTGGCCTGACCGGCCGGCCGCTCGCCCCCGGCCGCTCGCCCCCGGTCGCTCGCCCGCCGGCCGCTCGCCCCCGGCCGGGCCACCGGTCACGGGTCCACCGGTCCATGAGGAGACCGGCCACCGGCGGGCCCGTGCCGGGTGTGACCTGTGAGACGCCGGGGAACCATCAGCCAGGCCCCGTACGTCGATCTTCACGTCGGCGCGGGGGGCCGGGCACCAACTGGGCGGGGGATTCACCGAACCATGCGAGCACTGCGCACACTGCTGATCATCGCCGTCGTCCTCGGCGGTCTCTTCACCGTCGTGGACCGGCTGGCGGTCGCCGCCGCCGAGTCCGAGGCCGCCGACCGGATCCGGGCCGGGCAGGGCCTGGCCGGCACGCCGGACGTGTCGATCCGGGGGTTCCCCTTCCTGACGCAGGTCCTCGGCGAGGAGCTGGACCAGGTGGACGTGGCCATGACCGGCGTCGAGGCGACGGCGGGCGGCCGCACGGTCCGCGTGGGCGAGCTCGAGGCGCGGCTGCGCGGCGTGCGGCTGGAGAACGGCTACTCGCGGGCCGTCGCCGCCTCCGCGACCGGCACGGCCCGCATCTCGTACGAGGAGCTGAGCAAGGCGTCGGACAAGGACGTCGCGCTCGGCTACGGCGGCGACGGCAAGCTGAAGGTCACCGGCAGCGTCGAGGTGCTGGGCCGCACCCTGACGCGGAGCGTGCTGTCCACGGTGAGCGTCGTCGACGGCGACACGCTGCGGGTGCGCGCCGACGAGGTGCCCGGCGAGGGCATCCCGGGCATCGAGGAGCTGGTGCGGCAGCGCACGGACTTCGACCGCGAGGTCAAGGGCTTCCCGGCCGGGCTGGGCATCGAACGCGTGGACGCCACGCCCGACGGCCTCCAGATCACGGTGACCGGCCGGAACCTGGTCCTGGCCGGCTGACCGGACCACATCGCGAGACGCGGACGTCCACCCCCTAGACGAACTGCGGGAACACCCCGGACGGGCCGCGCCCGGACCGGCGCGCGGGGCGGTCGTATCCCGCCATTCGGATGTTCCTGTCTCACTATCCGACACGCCGGTGACACGGCCGCCGGTCCGTCCCTACGATCGGACCATGATGAAGCGACAGGCGGACCTCACGAAGCGGCGGGCAGTAGACCTGTGCCGCGTCGCCGCCATGCTCTGTCGCACTGTCTGAGCGGGGCCCTCGCACCCCGCGTCTTCCGGCCCTTCCGCACCGAGGGGCCTTCCCCGCGCCGTGGCCGCCCCGCACCCCCGTACGCGTAGAGCGCCCGGCGCACGTGCCGCACCCGCATCATCCCGCCGCAGACTGCCCCGGAGGAGAAGACAGCATGAGCCGCAGCGACGTCCTGGTAGACGCCGACTGGGTCGAGGCCCACCTCGACGACCCGAAGGTCGTCCTCGTCGAGGTCGACGAGGACACCTCCGCGTACGACAAGAACCACATCCGCAACGCCGTCCGGATCGACTGGAAGAAGGACCTCCAGGACCCGGTCCGCCGCGACTTCGTGGACCAGGAGGGCTTCGAGAAGCTCCTCTCGGCGAAGGGCATCGCCAACGACGACACGGTCGTCCTCTACGGCGGCAACAACAACTGGTTCGCCGCGTACGCCTACTGGTACTTCAAGCTGTACGGCCACGAGAGCGTGAAGCTCCTCGACGGCGGCCGCAAGAAGTGGGAGCTGGACTCCCGCGACCTGGTGGACGGCTCCGAGGTCCCGAACCGCCCGGCCACCGCGTACAAGGCCAAGGCCCTGGACACCTCGATCCGCGCCTTCCGCGACGACGTCGTGGCCGCCATCGGCAGCCAGAACATCGTCGACGTCCGCTCGCCCGACGAGTTCAGCGGCAAGCTGCTCGCCCCGGCGCACCTCCCGCAGGAGCAGTCGCAGCGCCCCGGCCACGTGCCGAGCGCCCGCAACATCCCGTGGTCGAAGAACGCCAACGACGACGGCACCTTCAAGTCGGACGACGAGCTGAAGGCGCTCTACGCCGACGAGCAGGTGGACCTGGCGAAGGACACCATCGCCTACTGCCGCATCGGCGAGCGCTCCGCGCTGACCTGGTTCGTCCTGCACGAGCTGCTGGGCCAGGAGAACGTCAAGAACTACGACGGTTCGTGGACCGAGTACGGCTCCCTCGTCGGCGTGCCGATCGAGCTCGGCCCCGCCAAGTAACCCTCCCCACCAGCGACGCTTAAGGACAGGTACGACATGTGTGGAGCCCAGGTCGGCGGCCCCGACGCCTCCGCGATCAAGCCCGGTGAGACCACGATCCAGGGTCAGGTCACCCGTGACGGCGAGCCCGTGACCGGCTACGTGCGGCTGCTCGACTCGACCGGCGAGTTCACCGCCGAGGTCCCGACGTCCGCGACCGGCCAGTTCCGGTTCTACGCGGCCGAGGGCACCTGGACCGTCCGCGCCCTGGTGCCGGGCGGCACGGCGGACCGGCAGGTCGTCGTGGAGACCGGTGGTCTCGCGGAGGTCGCCATCGCCGTCTGACACGGCGGTACACGAACGGCCGAAGGGCCGCGCCTCCTGGGGGTTGGACGCTTTCCGGGACTTGAGGTGCGGCCCTTCGGTCTTGCCGTGCCGTGCCGCCTGGCCTGCCGCGTGGCGTGCGGGTCCGGCAGCGGGGCGGGGCCCGTCTCCGGGCGGTACCGCCGCCGCGCGCGCCGGGCGGGCGGCGGGAGGCCCCGCCGCCCGGCGGGACGGACGCGCCGGAGGCTCCTACCCTGAAGGTGTGTACGCACGGCGTAGGCGCACCTATTTCGTGCTGATGGGCACCTGTCTGACCCTGTTCGTCAGCGCCTGGGCCTTCGTACGGCTGTGGTCCGTGGAGGCCGCGGCGGGGATGGCCTTCGCGGCGATGCTGCTGCCGCCGCTCGCCTCCTGGGCGGCGAACCGGCGGGGCCCGGACGACCGCTGGTGGGACGACCCCTCCGGGGACCCGCAGTCCGACGAGTGGTGGGCCGAGCTGGACGGGAAGAAGAAGCCGGGCCCGCCGTAGACCGCGCCCGCGACCCGGCCCCTGGCAGCGGGCCGCTCAGTACACGAGCGCCTGGACGCCGTCCTCCATGATCTCGCTCAGGAAGACCTGGGCGCCCGCGATCCGCACGCCCTCGATCAGGTCCGCCTCCGTGATCTCCCGGCGGGCCGCGCACTGCGTGCACAGCGTGATCCGGCCGGCCGACTGCACCGACGCGATCAGATCGGGAAGCGGCGCGGCGTGCGGCAGCTCGAACCCGGCCGCCTTCCCCGGCACCGCGAACCACGAGGACTCCCCGGTCAGCCACAGCGACACCTCGACGCCGCTGGCCGCGGCGACCGCCGCCACCGTGAACGCCTGCGAGCACCGCTCGGGAGCGTCGGCCCCGGCGGTCACCTTGATCACGAGCTTTTTCGCCATGTGCCGAACTGTAATGCGGGTGCGTACAACCCCGCCGTGCCTGTACATGTCAGTGAGTCGTACACCTGATCCGATTCGATCACGCTCAGGTCTCGTGGGGGGACCCTCTCTTGAACACCGCAGACAGCACGGACGCCGCCGGAAGACCGGGCGCCGCCGCCGAGGAACCGGGCGCCGCGGAGGAACCGGGCGCCGCCGAAGCCCCGGAGGCCGCCGGCGCCCCGGCCACCGCCCAGGACGCGCCGACCGCCACGGCCCCGGCCCCGGACGCCATCCCGTCCCCGGCCTCGGACGCCCCGGACGTCGCTCCGGAGGCGCCGAAGGACCACGCGCCGAAGAACCCGGACACCCGGGACGCGCCGAAGGCCCCGGACGCCGCTCCGGGCGCCGCCCCGGCCCCGGCCACGGACGCCGCCACCGCCCCGGACGCCGCCGCGAGCGCGGAGCTCCCGCCCGCCCAGGGCGCGCCCCGCCCCGCCCGCCGATGGGGCCGCACGGTCCTGCTGATCGCCGCCGCGGCGGTCATCGGCGTCAGCGCCGGCACGGCGGTCGGCTACCGGATCCAGGCCGACCGCCCGCCGACCCCGCTCCCGCCCCTGAACCAGCCCGGCCTCGCCTACCCGGCCGCGCCGCTCCCCAAGGGCGAGGAGCCGCACCCGCTCACGGCCGCCGAGGACCGCCGCGTCAAGACGGACGGCGACCTCCGCAAGCTGCTGGCGCCCGCTCCCAAGGGCGTGGACGCGAGGGACGAGCTGGGGGGTCTTCCGGTGTACGCCGTGACCTTCGAATCGAAGGCACGCATGTTCAGCGCGCTCGCGGAGGAGGAGTTCCGCCGTGTCGCGATCAGGCACTGGAGGGAAGGGGATCGGAAGACCCACGTCCGTCTGGTCCAGTTCCATCCGGGCTACACCAACGCCGCCGCCGACCACGCGGAGGGCCAGCGCTCCTACATGACCGGCGACGGGCACGCGGGCAACGACGGCGCCGTCCTCAAGGGGACAGCCGAGGGCCGCTACTACGTCTACGACAAGCCGAACCGCAAGCCCGGCTACCTGCCCCTCTACCGGGCCAGGGCGGTGTTCCACCGCGGCGACATCATGACCGACATCTGGATCTACGACTCGAAGCCCATACCCGCGAGCGCCATCCGCACCCTCGCCGAACGACAGCTGGAGCGCCTGTGACCACCAGGGAACCCGAGCCCCGTTCCCGCGCACGGCGGCTGGTCGGCGTCGTCCTCCCCGTCGTGCTGGCGCTCGGTACGGCGGGCGGCGGCCTCGTCTACGTGCAGCGGACCGCGGACGAGGCGGACCGCACCGTGCCGACCTCCCTCTGGTCGAGGAACCTGCCGAAGCCGGGCAAGGACCCGGCGGGAGACGCGGCCGTACGGGGCCGGTCCTCCACGCCGATGAGCAGGCTGCTGCTGCCCGTCCCGGAGGGCTACCGGCTCGGCCCGGACATCGACGGACACGGCAACGACAGCGAGGTCGGCGCCAAGGAGGCCACGCAGCGGATGAAGGACCTCGGGCGCGGCCTCGCGGGCAAGGACCGCCGCGACTTCGAGAAGCGGGTCGAGAAGCTGGGGCTGGGCGGCCTGGCCCATCGTTCGTACCTCGCCGACAGCGACGAGCTGGTCCTGGAAGTGCAGGTCATGCGTCTGAAGGACCGGAAGTACCTGCGCGGCTTCCACGAGCTCGACCGCGGACTCGTCGAGTGGATGGACCTGAAGAAGGGGCCGAAGATCAAGGGACACCCCGAGGCCGTGTGCCACATGTTCCCGCCCTACATCGACCTCGACGCGGACGGGGCGGAGGAGGAGAGCGGGCTCGACGGCATGCGGTGCACGGCGTACACCGGCGACACGTCCGTCGTCATCGGCGCCGTCGCCACGGACCCCCTCGACACGTCGGAGGTGGCCGACTTCGTGAAGCAGCAGCTCGACCACATCGCCTCCCCGGGGGAGTACGTATGACCGAGAACACGGCCCCGGTCGCCGAGCCGACGGAGGACGGGAGCACCGCCGGCGCGGCGGCCGCCCGGCGCGGGCGTCTGCGGCGGATCGGGTTCGCGGTGGGGCGGTGGGCCGCCGCCGTCGCGGTCTGCGCGGGCGCCGCGACCGGCGTCGCGTACGGTCTCGCGGGGATGGAGCGGCACGACGTGCCGGGTCTCGCCACCGAGCCGGACGGACGCTGGGAGTACCCCCGGCTCTCCCTGCCCGCCCTCCCCGTCGACGTCCCCCGCCCGTACAGCGACGGCAACTACGGCCAGCTCCACCACGCCGACCTGCGGAGACTGCTCCTCCCCGCCCCGGGCGGCGCCACGGCGGACAAGGAGCTGACCGGCGGCTGGGTGCCCGTCGACCGGTACCTCGCCGAGTACGAGGAGGGCGAGCGCGCCAAGCTGCGCCAGGCACTGACCGACCACGGCGTGCGCCATGTCGCCGCGCGCGGCTGGACCATGCCGGACGGCACGTCGACCCGGATCTACCTGCTCCAGTTCGATTCGACGGCGTTCACCCGCGCCTACCAGGACTGGGACCTGTCCTTCGGTGGGGCCGCGGGCACGCCCCTCATGGGCGCGCCCGACCTGGAGAGCGATCCGGACTGGGTCCTGCCCGACCAGGCGGACACGTCGTCGTACGTGTTCCGGGAGAAGGCCCCGTACGGGGCCGAGCAGACCCGGCAGGCGTACATCGTCGCCGGCGACACCCTCGGGCTGGTCGTGCAGTCCAGGAAGGGCACGTCCGCGCCGGTGCCGTTCCACCAGACCGTCGTCCTCCAGAAGCAGCTCCTCGGCTGAGCGGGGCGCCCGGAAGCCCTCCCGGCGGCCCCGGTGGCGGGCGCCCCGGCGCCGCTGCCGCGCACCTCGCAGGAAGGGGCCGGGGCCCACCCATTAGGCTGGGACCCGGCCCCTATACCGAACCGCCCGCCATCCGAGGAGCACCCCGTGCTTGAGGCTTTCTTCTCCGCCCTGCTGGTCCTGGTCTGCGTCGGCGTCCTCGCCTTCGCCGGGCTCACCGTGAAGAAGCTGTACCAGGGCCAGCGCTGACCCC
The DNA here is from genome assembly GCF_008704425.1 of Streptomyces fradiae ATCC 10745 = DSM 40063. NCBI lineage: Bacteria > Bacillati > Actinomycetota > Actinomycetes > Kitasatosporales > Streptomycetaceae > Streptomyces > Streptomyces fradiae. The sequence goes on along the minus strand of NZ_CP023696.1, from coordinate 3,101,905 downwards.
CCGCACCCGCACAGATCGCCAGGCAGCCTGACATCATGATCCAGATCCCGTCCGACCTGCACCCGGACCTCGTCCCGCTCGCGTTCCTGCTCGGCACGTGGGAGGGCGCGGGCGTCTCCGACTTCCCCGGCGCCGAGAAGTGCAACTTCGGCCAGTCCGTGACGTTCGCCCACGACGGCCGGGACTTCATCGAGTACACCTCCCGCACCTGGGTCCTGGACGCGGAGGGCAACAAGGTCCGCCCGCTGGAGAGCGAGAGCGGCTACTGGCGCGTCGACAAGGACCGCAAGGTCGAGGTCGTCATGGTCCGCGACCAGGGCATCGTCGAGGTGTGGTACGGCGAGCTCGCCGAGAAGAAGCCGCAGATCGACCTGGCGACCGACGCCGTCGCCCGCACCGCCGCGTCCGGCCCCTACAGCGGGGGCAAGCGGCTGTACGGGTACGTCAAGAGCGACCTGATGTGGGTCGGCGAGAAGGCCACCCCCGAGGTGCCGCTCCGCCCGTACATGTCGGCGCACCTGAAGAAGGTCGTCACGCCGGAGGAGGTCGAGGCCATGGCCAAGAGCCTCGGCGACCTGCCGGACGACGGCATCGCCTTCTTCAAGTAGGTCGCCCCCTGCGTGTGACCGCCCCCTGCCCGTGACCGCCTCCCGCGCGGGACCGCCCGCGGCGCACGGGCGGTCCGGGCGGTCCGGGCGGTCCGGGAGGTTCGCGCCGAACACTCCGGCGGGGCCGCCCGGTGCTCCTACACTGGAGCGCGTGGTGAGCACCGACTGGCAGAGCGACCTTCGGCAGCGCGGTTACCGGCTGACGCCCCAGCGCCAGCTCGTCCTGGAGGCGGTGGACGCGCTGGAACACGCCACGCCCGACGACATCCTGACCGAGGTGCGCAGAACCGCCTCCGGGATCAACATCTCCACCGTCTACCGGACGCTGGAGCTCCTGGAGGAGCTGGGCCTGGTCAGCCACGCCCACCTCGGCCACGGGGCGCCCACGTACCACCTCGCCGACCGCCACCACCACCTGCACCTGGTGTGCCGGGACTGCGGCGACGTCATCGAGGCGGACGTGGCGGTCGCCGCCGAGTTCACCCGCAAGCTCCTCGACTCGTTCGGCTTCGACACCGACATGAAGCACTTCGCGATCTACGGACGGTGCCGCGCCTGCACCGACAAGGCGCGGGCGAAGGCGCCGGAGGGCGGGTCGTAGGCTGGACGCCATGCAGCGACCTTCACCGACCAGCCCCCTGCTGTCCCAGCCCGGCGCGGTCCCCGCCGAGGGGCGCGACGAGGGTGTCGCCGCGCACTACGGCGACCCGTTCCGCGAGCAGCGCGCCCTCGAAGGCGGCAGCGGCCTCGTGGACCTCTCGCACCGGGGCGTCGTCACCGTCACCGGCGACGACCGGCTGACCTGGCTCCACCTGCTGCTCACCCAGCACGTCAGCGAGCTGCCGCCGGGCCGCGCCGCGGACGCCCTGATCCTCTCCGCCAACGGCCACATCGAGCACGCCCTGTACCTGGTGGACGACGGCACCACCGTGTGGGCGCACGTCGAGCCCGGCACGCGCGAGGCGCTCCTCGCGTACCTGGAGTCGATGCGGTTCTTCTACCGGGTCGAGGTCGCCGACCGCACGGACGAGTACGCGGTCGTGCACCTGCCGGCCGGTTCGATCGCCGAGGTCCCGGACGGCGCGGTCGTACGGGAGACCCCGCACGGCCGCGAGCTGTTCCTGCCGCGCGCCGACCTGGAGGCGTACGCGGCCTCGCACGGCCCGCTCGCCGGGATCCTCGCGTACGAGGCGCTGCGCGTGGAGGCGCACCGGCCGCGGCTGGGCTTCGAGACCGACCACCGCACCATCCCGCACGAGATCGGCCTCATCGGGCAGGCCGTCCACCTCCAGAAGGGCTGCTACCGGGGACAGGAGACCGTCGCCCGCGTCCACAACCTGGGCAAGCCGCCGCGCCGCCTGGTCTTCCTGCACCTGGACGGCAGCGAGGTCCACCTGCCGCCGCACGGCGCGCCCGTCCGGCTCGCGGCGGACGGCCCGGAGGGGCGGCAGCTCGGCTTCGTCACCACGGCGGTGCGCCACCACGAGCTCGGGCCGATCGCCCTGGCGCTGGTGAAGCGGAACGTCCCGGTCGACGCGCCCCTCGTCGTGGGCACGGGCACGGCCGCCGCCCAGGAGACGGTCGTCGAGCCGTAGGGCGCCCGCACAGAGCCGGGGCCGGGTGGGTACGAAGCCGGGCCGGTACGGAGCCGGGGCCGCTACGGGGCCGGTACGGAGCCGGGGTCGGTACGGGGCCGGGGCCCCGGCTCTCCGTCTCCGGCGCCTCTCAGGGCCCCGGCACCTCAGACCTCGACCAGCACCGTGAACGGCCCGTGGTTGGTGAGGGAGACCCGCATCTCCGCGCCGAAGCGGCCCGTCGCCACGGTCGCGCCCGCCTCCCGCAGCCGCGCCACGACCTCGTCCACCAGCGGCTCCGCCACGGGGCCGGGCGCCGCCGCGTTCCACGTGGGCCTGCGCCCCTTGCGGGCGTCCCCGTACAGGGTGAACTGCGAGATCACCAGCAGCGGCGCGTTCACGTCCGAGCAGGACTTCTCGCCGTCCAGCATCCGCAGGCTCCACAGCTTCCGCGCGAGCTGCGCCGCCTTCTCCGGGGTGTCGTCGTGCGTGACGCCGACGAGGACGCACAGCCCCTCGCCGACGATCTCCCCGACCGTCTCCCCGGCGACCTCGACCCGCGCCCCGTCGACCCTCTGTACCACTGCTCGCATGGTCCCCAACTTACCGAGGGCCGAACGGGTGCACACGACTGCGCGGGCCATGCCGGAGTGGCACCATGCCTGTCAGGCGGTGCTCCTGAAGCACCGGTCGAGGGGACGGAACACCATGAGCACATCTGGCGCCGGGCACCAGCCCGGCCCCGTATCGACCACCTGTGCCGGCCCGGCGCGCGAGCGGTCCCGTCCGCCGGCGCAGCGGTCCGCCGCCGCCGGGGAGGGTGCGCCGGGGAAGGCGGTGGCGGGCACGACACGGGGCGTCGGGTTCGCCGCGCTGGAGGCCGTACGGCCTCCGGAGGAGTCCGTGTCGCCCGACCTGCGGGCGCTCCGTCTCGGCGAGCTCCGCGCGCTGCGGCGGGACTCGCACACCGACGAGGCCGACCTCAGCTATGTGCGGCGGCTGCTGCAGGGCCGCATCGACATCCTGCGGGCGGAGCTGGCCCGGCGGTCGGCGCCCGAGGTGCCGGTCATGCACCGGCTGTCGGAGATCCTCGCGGACGCGCCGTCGGGCCGCCGCCCCAGCTCGGCGCGGCACGTGACGCTGTCCACGCCGCGCGGCGAGGAGTACCGGCTGCTCGCGGCGGAGATGCTCGCCGAGGTGGAGCTGTCGGACCTCGCGGCCCGTACGGAGGGCGAGCTGCGCGAGGCGATGGGCCGGTTGGCCGGGTACGAGCAGCTCGTCTCGCGGCGCCGCCAGGAGCTGCAGCGCACGGCGGACGCCTGCGGCGCGGAGATCGCCCGCCGGTACCGGGAGGGCGAGGCACAGGTGGACGACCTGCTGGCCTGAGACCGGGCCCGGAGGTCCGACGGCGTGGGGGCGGGCGGGGGGAAACCCCGATGCGGGCCGGACGGGCGGCGCTCTAGCGTGGCGCCATGACGCCCGACTCCCCGTTCCCCTCCCCCGGCGGCCTCGCCGTGCGCACCCTCGACGAGGGCGACGTGCCCGGCTGGATCCGCGCCCTGCACACCGGTTTCGTGCGCCCGCCGACACCCACCCCGGAGGAGGTCGCGGTCCGGCTGCCGCACTACGACCTCTCCCGGATGCGCGGGGCGTTCGACGAGGGGCGGTGCGTGGCGACGTTCCGGTCGTTCGCGCAGGAGGTGACCGCGGTCGGCGGCGCCCCGGTGGCGGCGACCGCCGTCACGAACGTCTCCGTGTCGCCCACGCACCGCCGCCGGGGCCTGCTGAGCCGGCTGATGGCGGCGGAGTTCGCCGACGCCCGCGAGCGCGGCGACGTGCTGGCGACGCTGATCGCCGCCGAGTACCCGATCTACGGACGGTACGGCTACGGCCCCGCGACCTGGCTCACCCGCTGGAAGGTGGACCTGCGCCGCGCCGGACTGGACCCGAACTGGTCCGGGCCGCAGGACGGCGGCCGGGTGGACCTCGTGGACGGCGACGTCCTGCGGAAGGTCGGCCCCGAGGTGTACGACCGGGCGCGCGCCCTGCGGCACGGCATGGTGAGCCGCTGCGCGCGCGACTGGGAGCGCCGCACCGGCTGGAACCCGGTGCCGGGAGAGCCCTGGACGGAGCCGTTCCACGCCACGTACCGCTCCGCCGCCGGCGAGGTCGAGGGGTACGTCACCTACGCCGCCGACGACGCGTGGGACGACGGCAAGCAGCCGCTGCTCACCCTGACGGTGCGGGACCTGGTCGCCGCCACCCCGGCGGCCGAGCGGGCACTGTGGCGGTACGTGTGCGCGATCGACTGGGTGACCTTCGTCAGGAGCGGCAACCGCGCCCCGGACGACCTGCTGCCGTCGCTGCTGCCGGACCCGAGGGCCGCGCGGGTGGAGACCCAGGCGGACATGATGTGGGTGCGCGTCCTCGACGTCGTACGGGCCCTGGAGGCGCGCGCGTACGACGCGTCCGGCGCGCTGGTGCTGGACGTGCGGGACGCGACGGGCCTGGCCGGCGGCCGGTACCGGCTGGACGCCTCGCCGGAGGGCGCCGCCTGCGCGCCCACCTCGCTCGCGGCCGACCTGGTCCTGGACGTGGGCGACCTGGGGGCGCTGTACCTGGGCGACGGCTCCGTGACCCGGCTCGTGGCGCTGGGCCGGGCGGAGGAGGCCGTGCCGGGCGCCGCGGCGCGGGCCGACCTGCTGCTGCGCACCCCGCGCCGGGCGTGGTGCCCGGACATCTTCTAGCCCCGGCCGGTACGTCGGCGCCGGTCACCTCGTCCGGGCGCGGAACAGCGCGCCCGACAGGCCGACGGCCACCGCGAGCAGCCCGCCGCACCACGCCAGCGCGATCCACGGGGCGTCGCCCACCGGCTGGTCGAGGAGCAGGCCCCGCAGCGACTCGATGACCGGCGTGACCGGCTGGTGCTCCGCGAAGCCGTGCAGCCACCGCGGCATGGTGTCGATCGGCACGAAGGCGCTGCTCGGGTAGGGCAGGAACATCATGAAGAAGGTGAAGCCGCTCGCCGCCTCCGGGGTGCGCGCCAGCAGCCCGGCCGCCGCCGACAGCCACGACACGGCCAGCACGAACGCGGCCAGCAGCCCCAGCGCCGCCGCCCACCCGGCGGGGCCGGCCTGCGGGCGGAAGCCGATCAGGAACGCGACCGCGACGACGAGGGCCGTCGACAGGACGTTGCGCAGCAGGCTCGCCCCGACGTGCCCGGCGAGGATCGGCGTCGCCCCCACGTCCAGCGAGCGGAACCGGTCCACGATCCCGGCCCTCATGTCCTCGCTGACCCGCACGGCGGTGGTGGACGCGCCGAAGCCGGCACACAGCAGCAGGACGCCGGGCACCACGTACGTCACGTACGAGGTGCGGGTGCCGGTGTCGATGGCGCCGCCGAAGAAGTAGACGAACACCAGCATCAGCATGACCGGCAGCACCATGGCGGTGATGAGCGCGTCGGGGTTGCGGCGGCTGAGCCGGACGCCCCGGCCGACGAGGGTGAGGGCGGCGTCAGACACGGCGGGACTCCTTCGGGGAGACGGGGGCGGGGTGGGTGGCGGACGCGGACGCGGGGGTGGACGCGGGGGTGGGCCCGGCGCCGGGAGTGGGGGCTGCGGGGGCGCCCGTGAGGGCGAGGAAGACGTCGTCGAGGGTCGCGGTGCGCACCGCGAAGCGGGCGATGTCCGTGCCGTGCGGGTCGAGCGCGTCGAGCAGCGCCCGGACCTGCGGGGCGGTGCCGTCGGTGGGCAGCCCGAGCGTGAGGCCCTCGGGGGAGCGGTACGGGGACGCGTCCGCCGATGCGGTGGGCGCGGTGGGCGGGGTGGGCCCGGTGGGCGCGGTCCAGGCCGCCGAGCCGCCGCCGGCGGGGGCGGTACCGGGGGCGGTACCGGGGCCGGCGAGCGTCGTGCCGCGGGTCACCGCCTCCGCCCCCGCCGCCAGGCGGTCGTACGCGGCGCCGTCCGCGGCCACCACCTCCAGGCGGTGCCCGGCCACGCGGGACTTGAGCGCGTCGGCCGTGCCCTCGGCGACGACCCGCCCCCCGTCCATGACGGCCACGCGGTCGGCGAGCTGGTCCGCCTCCTCCAGGTACTGGGTGGTGAGGAAGACCGCCGCGCCGCCCGCCGCCAGGTCCCGTACGACCTCCCACAACTCCTGGCGGCTGCGCGGGTCCAGGCCGGTCGTCGGCTCGTCCAGGAAGACCACCTCGGGTTCTCCCACGAGCCCGGCGGCCAGGTCGAGGCGGCGGCGCATCCCGCCCGAGTAGGAGCCGGCGAGCCGGTCGCCGGCGTGCGCGAGGCCGAACCGCTCCAGCAGCTCGGCCGCGCGGCGGCGCGCGGCGCGCCGGGGGAGCCCGGCCAGCCGCGCGGTCATGCGCAGGTTCTCGGCGCCGGTCTGGTGGTCGTCCACGGCGGCGTACTGCCCGGTCAGGCTGATCGCCCGGCGTACGCGGGAGCGTTCGGCGACCACGTCGTACCCGGCGACCCGCGCGCTGCCGCCGTCCGGCGGGGTGAGCGTGGCCAGGACGCGGACGGTGGTGGTCTTGCCCGCGCCGTTCGGGCCGAGCAGGGCGAAGACGGAGCCGCGCGGCACGCGCAGGTCGAGGCCGTCCAGGACGCGGACGTTCCGGTACGACTTGCGGAGTCCGACGGCCTCGACGGCGGTGCCGGTGGGGGCGTGTGTGGTGGCTCGGGTCGGGGGGTGGGCGGTGGTTCCCATGGCGGCTCCTGCGGGGTCGGTGGTGGTTGGGGGGGCGGTGCTGGTCGGGGTGGCGGTGGTGGCCGGGGTGGTGGCCGGGGTGGGCGGGGTGGGCGTGAGGGACGGGGGGGCCGGGGGGCGGAGGGGCGGTGGCTCGTGAGGGGCGGGGCGCCGCGGTGGCCGCGGCCGGCGCATGGCGGGCCTGGCCGGGGACGGGTGCGGCCCGTCGCCCCCCGTACTGCGTATGCCATACGCGTTACTGCGTAAGCCTTACGCATTACTAGGATGGACGTCAAGCGGCCCGGCGTACGGGCTGGAGGCCAGGAGGGGTGGAGCCGGTGGCGGACAAGGGCGATACGGGGCTCACGCCCGGCCTGGCGGCCGCCTGGGGGCTGCGCGAGCGCCCCGTCAAGGGCCCCAGGCCCGGCCTGAGCGTCCACCGGATCGTGGACGCGGCGGTCGCCGTGGCCGCGTCTGAGGGTCTGGCCGCGGTGTCGATGGGCCGCGTCGCCAAGGAGCTCGGCGCCTCGACCATGTCGCTCTACCGGTACGTCGGCTCCAAGGACGAGCTGTACGTGCTGATGCAGGACGCCGCGATCGGCGCGCCGCCGGACCCGCCGCCGCCCGGCACCGGCTGGCGCGAGGCCCTGACCCGCTGGGCGTGGGCGCAGCGCGCGGTGTTCCAGCGGAACCTGTGGCTGCTGCGCGTCCCGGTCTCGGGCCCGCCGGCCACGCCCAACTCGGTGGCGTGGTGGGAGGCCGGGATGGGGGCGCTGGAGGCCACACCGCTGGACGAGGGCGCCAAGATCTCCGTGGTGATGCTCCTCGGCGGACTGGTCCGCAACGACACCGGGCTGATGGCCGACCTCGACGCGGCGGTGACGGCCACGGGCGGGACCCACGAGCAGGTGATGGCCCGCTACGCCCGCACCCTTCGCCTCCTGGCGGACCCGGAGCGGTATCCGGCGGTGGCGCGGGCGCTGGAGTCCGGTGTGCTGGACGGCCCCGACGACCCGGACCACGAGTTCCGCTTCGGGCTGGAGCGGCTGCTGGACGGGGTCGAGGTACTGGTGGCGGGGCGGTTCGATGGCTGAGGCGGGCGGGCGCGGGGGTGGTCCGGGCGTCCCCGGCGGCGGCGCGGGCGGTACGGGCGGCGCGGGCGGTACGGGCGCTGCGGGCGGTACGGGCGGTACGGGCGCTGCGGGAGGCGCGGGAGGCGCGGGCGCCGATGCGGCTCCCGGGCTGCGGGAGCGGAAGAAGGCCCGCACGTACCGGGCCATCTCCGACGCGGCCATCGCCCTGTTCCAGGAGCGCGGCTTCGACCGGGTGTCCGTCGCCGAGGTGGCGGCGGCGGCCGAGGTGTCGAAGCCGACGCTGTTCCGGTACTTCCCCGCCAAGGAGGACCTGGTCGTCCACCGGTTCGCCGACCACCGCGACGAGGCGGCCCGCGTGGTCGCCGCCCGCCCCGAGGGCGTCGGCCCGCTGGAGGCCCTGCACCGGCACCACCTCGACGGCCTCGACCGCCGGGACCCGGTCACGGGCCTGAGCGACGAGCCGTCCGTCCTGGCCTTCCACCGGCTGCTCTACGGCACGCCGAGCCTGGTCGCGCGGCTCCACGCGTACCAGGGCGAGTCCGAGCGGGCGCTGGCCGAGGCGCTCGGCGGTACCGGCGCGCCGGGGCGCCCGGCCGTGGCCGCGCGGCTCGCCGCCGGGCAGATCGTGGCGGTGCTGCGGGTCCTGGCGGAGGAGAACTGGCGGCGCGTGGAGGCCGGGGAGAGTGCCGACCGGGTCCATCCGGACGCGGTGGCGGCGGCGGGGGTGGCGTTCCGCCAGCTCGCGGAGGGGCTCGCCGAGGGGCTTGCTGAGGGGCTCGTGCGGGAGTCGGGCGAGGGGTCCGCGCGGTCGTCCGGGGGGAAGGAGGCGGGCGGCCTCCCGACGGTCCGGGCCTGAAGTGTAACTCAGTTAAAAAAGCTACTCGGTTGCGTTATTCTCGGGGGAATGACGCCACTCGACCATGACCTGCGACGGGAACGGGACTTCCACGACCTCTGCCGCACCACGCTGCACCGCATGGCGGACGGCGCCGCCGAACGCGTCGTCACCGGCGAGGACGTCTCCGCGTCCGGCGCCGACGCCGAGGCCCTCGGCTACCGGCTGCGCAGCCACGCCAAGGAGCTGCGCGAGGAGCCGCCCGGACCGATGTTCTTCGGCCGCCTCGACCACACCGACGGGCGCAGCCACCACATCGGCCGCCGCCGGATCGGCGCCCACCCGGCCGAGCCGCCGCTCGTCGTGGACTGGCGGGCGCCCGTGGCCCGCGCGTTCTACCAGGCGCGCCGGGACGACCCCCGGGGCGTGGCCGTCCGGCGGCGCTTCGGCTGGGCGCCGTACAGCGAGGGCGACTCCGCGGACCTGACCGGCCTGGAGGACGAGCACCTGGCCCTCCCGGCGCCCGCCCCCGGCACGGCGCCCGGGGCGGAACGCGGGGCGGCGCCCGAGGCGGCGCTCGGCGACGGGGCGGGAGCCGACCGGGTGCCGGACGCGCGGCGCGGCGCGGGCGCCGCCTCGGGGCCCGGCGCGGCGTGCGAGACGGGTACCGCCACCGGGGGACTGCTCGCCGCCGAGATCGAGCGCCCCCGGGTCGGCCCCATGCGGGACATCGCCGCGACGATCCAGCCCGAGCAGGACGACCTCGTCCGGGCCCCGCTCTCCGCGTCGCTGTGCGTGCAGGGCGCCCCCGGCACCGGCAAGACCGCCGTCGGCCTGCACCGGGCCGCGTACCTGCTGTACACCCACCCCCGGCGCGTCCAGCGCGGCGGACTGCTCATCCTCGGTCCCAACCGGGCCTTCCTGGCGTACGTCTCCGAGGTCCTGCCCGCCCTCGGCGAGCGGGACGTGCGGCAGACCACCGTCGACGAGGAGATCGCCCGGACCGTCGGCCACGAGCCCCGCGCCGAGGACACCGACGCGGCGGCGGCCGTCAAGCACGACGCCCGCATGGCCGCCGTACTGCACCGCGCCCTGTACGCGCGCGTCGCGCCCCCCGCCGGGGAGCTGGCCGTCCCGGACGGCGCCTACCGCTGGCGCGTCCCGGCGGACGAGCTGGCCGCGCTCGTCGCGGAGGTACGGGCGGAGGCCCCGCCGTACCTGGTGGGCCGGGAGCGCCTGCGCAGCCGGGTCGTACGGGCGCTGCGCGCGCGTGCCGAGCGGCGCGCCGGACCGGTGGGCGCCGCGTGGGAGCGGCGGGCGGGCCGGTCCCGCCCGGTCGCCGCCCTGCTGGACGCGTGCTGGCCCAGGGCCACCCCCGAGCAGGTGCTCGCCGAGGTGCTGGCCGACCCGCGCGACCCCGTGCTGACCGGCGCCGAGCGGGCCGCGATCCGCTGGGCGAGGCCCCCGCGCTCGTACCGCTCCGCCCGCTGGACCGCCGCCGACCTGGTCCTCCTCGACGAACTGGCCGCCGCGCTCGAACGCCCCGCCGGGTACGGCCACATCGTGGTGGACGAGGCGCAGGACCTGTCGCCCATGCAGTGCCGGGCGGTCGCCCGCCGTACCGCCGCGTCCGGTTCCCTCACCGTGCTGGGCGACCTCGCGCAGGGCACGGCCCCCTGGGCGGCCCGCGACTGGCGGGAGCAGCTCGCGCACCTGGGCCGCCCGGACGCGCGGGTCACGGCGCTGACGGCCGGGTACCGGGTGCCGGGCGCCGTCGTCGAGCTGGCCAACCGGCTGCTCGCCGCGCTCCCCGTGGACGTGCCGCCCGCCCGGTCGGTGCGGCGGGACGGCGAGGTGACCGTACGGGCGGTGGACGTCCTGGAGACGGCGGTCGTGGACGCCGTGCGGGCCGCGCTGGCACGGGAGGGCTCCGTCGGGGTGGTCGTGGCGGACGCGGCGTACGGGCGGACGCGCGAGGTGCTGGCCGCGGCGGGCGTACCGGCGGGGCACCCCGGCGAGGTCGCCGCCGACGCGCCGCGCGTCACGGTGGTGCCGGCCGGGCTGGCGAAGGGCCTGGAGTACGACCACGTGATCCTGGCCGAGCCCGCGACGGTCGCGGGCGGGGACCCCCGCGGCCTCAGCCGGCTGTACGTCGCCCTGACCCGGGCGGTGTCGCGCCTGGACGTCCTGCACGCCCGGCCACTGCCACCGGAACTGCGGGCGGAGTGAGCGGAGCCGTACGAACGCGTCCGCACCACCGGAGAGGCGCCACCGGAGAGGCACCAGCGGGGGAGGCACCAGCAGGGGAGGCGCCACCGGGTGAGGCGCCACCCGGGGAGGCACCAGCGGGTGAGGCGCCACCGGGTGAGGCGCCATCGGGTGAGGCGCCACCGGACGGCCCCGCCTCCCGAGCCTCCCACCCTCGCGGCTCGGCACACGAGGCCCGCCCGGGAGGCCCCGCCCAGGAGCCACCACGACGGGTCCCGGTACGCCCTCCCCGGCCGTACGGCGGCGGCTACGATCCGGCGTGTGGAGTGCGGCTACGAACACCGCGCCGGCCGGGTGCGCGCCCCGGGGCGGGCGCCGTGACGCTCGTCGTCCTCGGCGCCGACGCGGCGGTCGCCCGGGCGGCGGCCACGCTGCCCGCCGACGTCGTCCACGTACGGCTGCCGGGCGCCGCGCCGCTGGACGTCCCGGCCGCCGCGTACCACGCGGCCGACTACCAGCACGGTCCGACGTTCCTCCGGTTCGTGGACGAGGTGCTGCGCCCCCTGGCCCCGGCCGCCGTCGTCTCGCTGACCGAGCTCGGCCTGGAACCGGCGGCCGTCGCGGCGCGGCGCCTCGGCGCGGCCGGGGTGCCGCCGGAGGTCGTACGGGCGACGCGCGACAAGCTGGAGATGCGGCGCCTGCTGGAGCGGAAGGCCCCGCACCTGAACCCGCCGTTCGCGGCCGGGGACGACGCGCGGGCGGTGGCCGGGCTCTTCGCACCGGACGGCGGCCGCGGTGGCGGGCGCGGAGACGGCCCCGGCGGCCACGGTGGCGGGCACAGCGGCCACGGGACCCGCGGCGGGCGGCCCGGTCACGGGCCTGGTGGCCACCGCGGCGGCCCCCGTGGCGCCGGGGCGGGCGCGCTGGTCGTCGCCAAGCCGGTCGGCGGCACCGGCAGCCACGCCGTCACGCTGCTGCGCGCGGCGGAGGACCTGCCGGAGGACCGCAGGAACCGCGCCACCCTGCTGGAACGGTACGTCGGGGGGCGGGAGTTCAGCGTCGAGTCGCTCTCCTCGGGCGGGCGCCACACGTTCCTGGGCATCGCCGAGAAGCGCACCGAGGGCGAGGCGTTCGTCGAGGTGGCGCATCTGATGCCGCCGCCCTCGCTGGGCGCGGCCGGCCGGCGGCGCGTGGAGCGGGCGGTCGCGGAACTCCTCGACGCGGTGGGCCTCGCCGACGGCCCCGCGCACACGGAGGTCAAGGTCGAGGGCGGCCGGGTGACCGTGATCGAGACGCACACCCGGCCCGGCGGCGACGGCATCCCCGACCTCGTACGGCTCACCCGGCGCGTGGACTGGCGGCGCGCCGCCCTGGGGTGGGTGCTCGGGGTGGGCCCGCGCGAGGAGCCGGGGGAGGCCGTGGCGGCGGCGGCGACCGTGTTCGTGACCGCGCCGCCCGGCCGCGTCACGTCCGTCGCGCCCCGGCCGGAACCGGCGGCCTGGCGGCTGGAGCACTGGGACGTGCCGGTGGAGCCGGGCGACCCGGTGACGCCGCTCAGGTCGTCGGCGGACCGCCTCGGCACGGCCCTGCTGACGGCACCGGGCCCGGCGGCCTGCGCGGCGGCGGTCACCGCACTGCGCGCCACCCCTGTCGTGACCACTCGCCCCGCGAACACCTAACCCCCGGCACGCCCCCGGACCCCGTCCTCCGACCCGGGCGCCGGAGGCTGACCGCCCCGGCGCATCGGCATCCCGCCGACCCGTCGGGTCCGATCAGGAGGCGTGGCTCCGGCACATCGACGCCACCGGGATCCGGCCGGACCGGTCCCGCTGTGGAAGGGTTGGCGCATGCGCCCCGTGCTGGTCGACACCCGCCGCACCCGGCCGCGGGTCCGTGATGCCGCCGGGCCCACGGCGTGACGGGGGTCCCATGACGCTCTCCGCGGGCGGACGGATCGGCCTGGCCGGGGCGGCGGTGGTCGGGGTCGCGTTCGGCATGGCCCGCTACGCCTACGGTCTGACACTGCCCGGCATCCGGGCGGACCTGGGGCTCTCCGAGTCGGTGCTGGGCCTGATCGCCGGCGCGACCTTCGCGGGCTACCTGGCCGGGCTGCTGCTCGCGGGACGGCTCGCCGCCCGCCACGGCCCGCGCGCGCCGACGACCGCGGGCGGGGTGTGCGGCGCCGCCGGGGCGGTGATCGTGACCCTCGCCCGGTCCCCGGAGCCGCTCGCCGTCGGTGTGGTCCTGGCCGGCAGCGCCGGCGGCTGGGTCTGGGCGCCCTACTCCGACATCGTGACCCGCTCGGTGCCGTCGCGACAGCGGCCCAGGGCGCTGGCGGTCATCACGACCGGCACCAGCGGCGGACTGGTACTGCTGGGCGGGCTGGCCGTCCTGGCCGCGGTGGGCTCGTGGCGGCGGGTCTGGGCCGGCATCGCCATCGCCGCGGTGGCCGCCGCACTCGTGAACGTGCGCCTGGTGCCGCGGACCGGGGCGGCCCCGCACCGGAAGGGACGATCCGGTGCCCCCTCCCTGGTGGCGGCGCTGCGCGCCCCGGCGGCCTACTCGGTCGTCTACTTCGCGGCCGTGGTCGTCTACTTCACCTACGCCGCCGACGCCCTGGACCGCGGTGGCCTCCCGGCGGCAGCCGTCCCGGCCCTCTACGCGGCCATCGGCCTCACCGGCATGGTGGCGGTGGCGACCGGGGCTCTCGTGCGGCGAGCGGGCAGCCTCCGGGTCGCCGCGCTGTGCCTGGCGACGGTCGGTGCGGCGCTGGTGCTGCTCGCGCTGGGCGGCGACTCCGTCGTCGCGACGGCGGCCTCGGCGTGCGTCTTCGGAGCCGGGTACATGACGGGGTCCGCGGTGCTCGCGGTCTGGACCGCCGGGCTGGTGCCCGAGCACGCGGGCGCGGCGTTCACGGCCTGCCTGGTCGTGGGGGCCCTCAGCTCGGTCGCGGCGCCGGCCCTCGCCGGTGCGGTGCTGCCCGGCCTGGGGCTGGGGCCGCTGCTCGTCGCCACCGCCGCGGTGTCCCTGCTCGGCGCGGCGGCGCTGCTGCTGTACGGGGCCGCGCGCGGGGCGGGCGGCGGAACCGGACGCTGAGCCCCACCCGGCCCGGCCGTCCCGCCCGGCCGACCGGTTCGCCGCGCCCCGCTCTCCCCGCCCAGCCCCACCCCCCTCCTCAGTACCGCCCCGCCCCTCCGTCAGCGCGGCCCGCTCGACCGCCCGGCGTCGCCGCCGCCGTACGGGCCGGAGCCGGACTGCCGGGGCACGGCCGGACGCCCCTCCCGCCGCAGGGTCTCCTCGGACACCCGGGCCCGGTCCGCGGCGTCCGGGGGCACGGCGAGGGTGATCCCCGCGTCGGTGAGGATGCCGAGGTCCAGCTCCCAGGTGACCCGGGAACGCCGCTCCCACACCGCGAAGGCCGCACCGACGTGCTGCCGCGCCTGCGCTTCGGTCATCCCGGTGACCTCCACCAGATGGGCGAACGCCCGCGCCTCGACGCCCCGGACCTGGGCGAGCCCGAAGTGGGTGACCGTGTGGCAGTCGGTGCACAGGCAGATGAGCCGCCTGAGGGTCTGCACGCGGGTGGAGTCGTCGTACGTCCACCGCTCGTGCGCCTCGAGCCAGCGCCGCCGGTCGCGGTCCTCGGCGGCGCCGCAGGCCTCGCAGCGGAAGCCCGCCCTGCGGGTGATCATGCGGCGCAGCCGCTCCCAGTCCCTGCCGTCCACGCAGTACCGGACGTTGGTGAACCAGCAGCTGCGCGGTACCAGGTCGACGAACAGCCCGCTGCCCAGGCTCCGGTCCTCACCCGGCAGCAGATCGGGCACCTCCGGTGCGGCGGCCCACCGCTCCAGCCCCGCCATCCCCGGCCGGGGCGCGTACCACCGCTTCGCGGCGGCGTCCCACCGCGCACCGCCCCTCTTCGCCTCGTCCTTCTCCGCGAACGGCACGTCCAGCCACACGCGTTCGGCTGCCATGGCTCCCCTCCCGCCGACGACTCCCACCCCATGCTGGCACGCGGACACACCGAGCAGAGGCCGTATCGCCTTGCGCCCGAGTGAAGTTGAGGCCCTGGCGTGCCGGGAACCGAAGGGCCCGTCTTCGGCGGACCGGACGGTCGGCGGGCGGACGGAGCGCCCCGCTCGTATAACTGGCGCAAGCGTCTGCTTGCAATTGTTAGCACCGCTGGGGCAGTATCGGGACATGGCATCACTGAACGTCGGCAACCTCGGCGAGTACCTCCGTGAGCAGCGGCGCACCGCGCAGCTCTCGCTGCGGCAGCTCGCGGAGGCGGCCGGGGTGTCGAATCCGTATCTGAGCCAGATCGAGCGCGGGCTGCGCAAGCCGAGCGCGGAGGTGCTCCAGCAGGTCGCCAAGGCGCTGCGGATCTCCGCCGAGACCCTGTACGTGCGGGCCGGGATCCTCGACGAGCAGGACCGCGAGGAGCTGGAGACGCGGGCCGCGATCCTCGCCGACCCGTCGATCAACGAGCGGCAGAAGCAGGTGCTGCTCCAGATCTACGACTCCTTCCGCAAGGAGAACGCGTTCGACTCGGACGGCGGCACCGGTGATGCCGGAGCAGGCGCAGGATCTACCGAACTCTGACTCCGCGACGCCCGCGCGCCTCGCCGCGCGGTGCCCGCGACACGGGAGGACCCCAGACCATGGCCATCAAGGACGAGCTCCGTACGCCCCTCTACTTCGCCGCCGGTACCGCCGACCTCGCCGTGCAGCAGGCCCGCAGGATCGCCGCCGAGGCCCCGTCCCGGCTGGACGCGGTGCGCAACACCGACCCGAAGGCGGTCCAGGAGAAGGTCGCCGCCCAGGCGAAGGAGGCCCAGGCGACCATCCAGACCCGGTTCGCGGAGCTGGTCGGCGGTCTTGACACGGACCTGAAGAAGCTCGGTGAGACCGCCCAGGACCTGGCCCTGCGGGGCGTCGGCGTGGCGGCCGAGTACGCCGTCAGGGCGCGCGAGACGTACGAGAAGGTCGCCGAGCACGGCGAGCAGGCCGTCAAGGCGTGGCGCGGTGAGGCCGCCGAGGAGATCACCGAGATCGCCATCGCCGTCGAACCCGACCCGTCCCCGGCCGCCACCCCCAAGGACGCCGCCCCCGCCGCCTCCGCGAAGCGGGACGAAACCCCGGACGCCGCCGCCCAGGACGGCACGCCGGACGCCGCAGAGGACGCCGAGGGCGCTGCCGAGCCGAAGGGCTCCGCCCGGGGTGCCGCCGGCGACCGGTGAGCCGGCGCCTCCGGCCGGGCCGCCGCCCCGAGCGGCGTTCGGCCCGGCCGGGCACATTCCCGGTTGCCGGAGCGTTGTACGGGTACCTTGGCCGCGAGGCGCTCCATCCACCTGACAGGCGGTGCACACCATGCTGATGTCCGGCTTCAACTCGTTGATCGGGCTGTTGTTCCTCGCGATGCTCGTGCTCGCCGTCGTCGCCTTCGTCTTCGCCGCCCTCGCGCGCGAGGACGCCTACCGGGCCGCCGACAAGCAGAGCAAGTCGTTCTGGCTGATCATCCTGGGCATCACGGTCGCGGTGGACCTGTTCATCAACTTCCTGGTCCTCCAGCTCGCCGGACTGGTCGCGACCATCGTCTTCCTGGTGGACGTCCGCCCCGCACTGCGCCAGGTGTCCGGTGGCGGGCGCCGGGGCTCCAGCAGCGACGGCCCGTACGGCCCCTACAACGGCGGCCGCTGACCGCCCCCGCCACGCGGTCCCGCCGGCACCACCGGTGAGGTCCGCGGGCCGGACGGCGGCACCCTCCGGAGCCGGCCTCCGGCGCGCCCGGACCCGTCGGCCGGGCGGCCCCCGCGTCGTGCGCCCCGCCCTCCGCGGCAACGGCGGCCTCCGCCGCACAGACAGGGCCCCGGACACCTGACGCCAGGGGTCACGGGCCCCCGCCCAGCCCCCGCCCAGTACGCCCCGAACCGTGCACCGGTGGCGGTACGGCATCAGCGCTCAGCCGTCGGTCCACCCGAGCGCCGTGCCGCCAGGGGCCCCGCGGCACGCGACCCGCGCTCCGGCCCCGGCGCCCCGGCCGTCGGGTCCCAGTCCCGCGTCCGCCACACCACCCCGCGCCCAACCCCCGCGGCGGGTCAGCGGGCCGCGCGGTCCAGGAGGAGTACCGCCACGTCGTCCGTCAGCTCGCCGTCGTTGAGGTGGCGGACCTCCGCCACCGCGGCCTCCAGCAGGTCCTCGCCGACCAGCCCGCGGGAGAGCTGGCGGTTGATCATCTCGACCATGCCGTCCTGGCCGAGGCGCGGCGAGCCGGGGCCCGCCGAGCGGCCCTCGATCAGGCCGTCCGTGTACATCATCAGGCTCCACACCCCACCCAGCTCCACCTGCCGCCGCGGCCAGCGGGCCCTCGGCAGCAGGCCGAGCGCCGGGCCGCCGTCCTCGTACGGGAGCAGCCGGGCGCCCTGCGCGGGGCGGGCCAGCAGTGGCGCGGGGTGGCCGGCCAGGCACAGCCCGGCCCGCCGCCCGTCCGGCGCGATGTCCACGGTGCACAGGGTCGCGAAGATCTCCTCGCTCTCCCGCTCGTGCTCCAGCACCTGCTGCAGCGTCGACAGCAGCTCGTCCCCGCACAGTCCGGCGAACGTCAGCGCCCGCCAGGCGATGCGCAGCTCCACACCGAGCGCCGCCTCGTCCGGGCCGTGCCCGCACACGTCGCCGATCATGGCGTGCACCGTGCCGTCCGGGGTGCGCACCGTGTCGTAGAAGTCGCCGCCCAGCAGCGCCCGCGAGCGGCCCGGCCGGTACCGCGCGGCGAACCGCAGGTCGGAACCCTGCAGCAGCGGCGTCGGCAGGAGTCCCCGCTCCAGCCGGGCGTTCTCCTGCGCCCGCAGCCGCGACTCGGCCAGCTTCACCTGCACCGAGTCCGCCCGCTTGCGCTCCACCGCGTACCGAATGGCCCGGCTGAGCAGCGGCCCGTCCAGCTCCTCCCGGAACAGCCGGTCCTGCGCGCCCGCCCGTACCGCCTCCGCCGCCAGCTCCGCGTCCCCGGACGTCGCCAGGACCAGCACGGCATGGCGCGGGGCGACCCGCAGGACGTGCCGCAGGGCGGACAGCGGCTCGTCGCCGCGCCGTGCCTCCGCGGGCAGGTCGAGGTCGACGAGGACGCAGTGCACGTCGTCGGTGAGCAGCCGCTCCGCCTCCGTGAGGTTCCGGGCGGTGCGTATGCGGACCCGGCCGCCGGCGGCGTCGATCAGCTCGGGGACGGTGAAGGTGCCCGCCGGGTCGTCCGCGATCACCAGCAGGGTGAGGTCACCGCTCGTCACGTCGAGCGCGTTCACCCTCTGTCGCTGTGCGGGCAGGGGCGCGGGTACGGCCATGCGGTTCGGTTCCTTCCCTCCCCCCGAGGGTGCGGTGGAGCGCCGGACGACGCCCCGCCGACCGGGACCATAGCGGCACCGGGTGCCCGAGCGGAATGGCGATCAGCCAAGAGTCCCCGGCATATGCCCCGCAAGGGGAGGTAGTTGGCTCCCCGCTCATGAGAAACATCACGCGGGTGGCCCAACCCTCCGACCAACCCCTCCGGCCCAACCCTCCGGCCCTGGCCTCTTCCGTGGCCCACCCCTCCCCGACATGCCCGGAACGCTGCTACTTGTCCGGGCGGACCACCCCCAGGATCGGCATGGAACCGGCGCCCGCCACCGTGACGTCCCGTCCCGGGCGCGGCGCGTGCACCATCGAACCGTCCCCGATGTACATCCCCACGTGGGTGGCGTCGCCGTAGTAGATGATCAGGTCACCGGGGCGCATGTCCCGGATCGCCACCTTCGGAAGCAGCCGCCACTGCTCCTGCGACGTGCGCGGGATGCCCCGCCCGGCCGCGCTCCACGCCCGCTGCGTGAGCCCCGAGCAGTCGTACGCGTCCGGCCCCTCGGCGCCCCACACGTATGGCTTGCCGACCTGCGCCAGGGCGAACCCGATGGCCGCCCTGCCCTGGGCGGTCGCGCTCCGGTTGGCCTCCTTCAGGGCGCCCGACGCGAGCCACGCCGTCTGCGCGTCCGCCTGGGCCTGCCGCTCCAGGTGCCGCAGCCGCTCCAGCTCGGCCGCCGCCAGCTGCGACTCCAGCTTCTCGGCGGCGGCGATCTTCTCCGTTATCAGCTTCCTGGCCCTGTCCTGGCGGGTCCGATTGGCCTCCAGGCGCGTCCACTCGACGCTGGCGTCCCGCGTGTACGTCTCCAGGTCGTCCTGGCTCTGCTGGAGCTCCGCCAGGAGGTCCCTGGTGGCCTTCTGGCCCTGTGCGAGGCGGTTGGCCCCCTCCAGGAAGAGCTGGGGGTCCTCGGTGAGGACGAGCCGGGCCTCCTCCGGGATGCCGCCGTTGCGGTACTGGGCGCGGGCGGCCGCGCCGGCGCGGCGCTTCAGCTCCTCGATCCTCGCCCGGCCGTCCACGATCGCCTTGGACAGCTTCACGATCTCGGCGGACTGCCGCTTCGCCTGCTCCTCCGCGAGGTTGTAGGCGTCGGTGGCGGAGGCGGCCTGCCGGTACAGCGCCTCGATCTCGGCGCGCACCTCCTCCAGGCTCTTCCTCGGCTGCGGGGCGGCGCTCGCACCGGGCGGCACGGGCGTGGGCGCGGGCGCGGCGTGGGCCGGCGCCGCGAGAACGGTCAAGGCGCACACCGCGGTGATCGCGATGGTGACGCGACGGCGTCGATTCACAGGCTTCCCCCTCCGGACGTCGACCGACCAGGCAGCACCGCACCCCCACGTGATTTACCGTCAGTAACCTCGGGGCGCCGCCGGCGATCGTGCCATGACACCGGTGAAAGTAACAGGGTCGCGAAAGGGTCCGGGCGGACTGTCCACAGGACCGTGGTGACAAGCGCCACCACGGGCGGTTGTCCACAGGGCCGGTCGCACCGGCGGGGCCCGCCGTACTCGCCGCGACCGGTCATCCGGTCATCCGGACACCCGTCACCCGGTCATCCCGGCCGCCCTGACTCGCCCACCGGCCGGCCGACAAGCCGACCGGCGGGCCCACCGCCCGAACGCCCACGGACCACCGGCCGGCCGCCGAGGCGCGGGCGAACGTACGCCGCGCGCGGCGTCCGGCTACGGCGGCGGGGTGCCGGGCGCGCCCCACCCACGGGGCGCCAGCGCATCCCAACGCACCGTCAGCTCGCCCTGGCGCCAGCGCCCGCGCCCGTCGGTCAGCGGCCAGTCCGCCGCCAGGGCCGAGGCCGTCGCGATCCACCGCTGCCGGGCGCCCAGTGAGGCGTACGGGGCGGCCGCCGCCCAGGCCCGGTCGAAGTCCCGCAGGAACGCGTGGACCGGCTCGCCCGGCACGTTCCGGTGGATGAGGGCCTTGGGGAGCCGCTCGGCCAGGTCCGAGGGGCGGTCCAGGGAGCCCAGGCGCGTCGCGAACGTCACCGTCCGCGGCCCCTCCGGACCGAGCGCCACCCAGACGTGACGGCGGCCGACCTCGTCGCAGGTGCCCTCCACGAGGAGGCCGCCCCGAGGCGTGAGGCGCGCGCACAGGCGGGCCCACACGTCCGCGACCCGGTCCTCGTCGTACTGGCGCAGCACGTTCGCCGCGCGGATCAGGTCGACGGGCCCGGCGACGGGCACCTCGAAGCCGCCGTGCGCGAACGACAGTCCCTCGCGCGCGTACGGCTGCGCGGCGGCCACGCGCGCGGGGTCGATCTCCACGCCCACGACCCGGGCGCGCGGGTCGGCGTCCCGGCGCAGCCGGTCCAGCAGCTCCACGGCGGTCCAGGGAGCGGCGCCGTACCCGAGGTCGACGGCGACCGGCGGGGCGTCGGCGCGGCGCAGGACGGCCCCGTGCGAGGCGGCGATCCAGCGGTCCATGCGGCGCAGCCGGTTGGGGTTGGTGGTCCCGCGCGTGGGAGTGCCGACAGGGCGTGTCATCCGCGGAGCCATGCCCCCGAGCGTAGACGCTCCCCGCAGCCGCAGCCGCAGCCGCAGCCGCAGCCGCAGCCGCAGCCGCAGCCGCAGCCGCAGCCGCAGCCGCAGCCGCAGCCGCACGTCGGGCGGTCGGCTCTGCGGCGGGTGCGACGTCCACCGGATGCGCGGCCGGCGAGGGCGCCGAGGGCGCCGGCATGCCGAGCGTGCCGGCACGCCGAGGGCGCCGGCATGCCGAGGCGGGGGCGGGAGCAATGCGCTGTCGTACGGCCGCCGCGGTCGACACACTCGAAGGCATGACCGTCGACGACAAGCCCGCCAACCCCCGTCCCGACCCGTTGACCCCAACCCCGAGCAGCCCCACCGCCCCCACCGGCCCCACCGGCCCCACCGGCCTCACCATCACCGTGGCTGTCAGCGTGCGCGACCTGCTGCCGCGGGATCTGCCGGCGTGCGCCTGGTCCGGCTCGGCCACCCACCTGCGCCACGTGGAGAGGGAGCTCGCGCGCGCCGTCGCGGGTGAGGTGGACTACCTGGCGGTGTGCACGCCCGTGGACCTGCCGGTGGCGATCGGCGGCATCGACTACCGGGTCTCCGCTGGAGCCGGGACCCTGTGGCAACTCGCCGTGCTGCCGGCACTGCAGTCCCGCGGACTGGGAACGCTGCTCGTGCGGGCAGCCGAGCAGCGGATCCGGAGCCGCGGGCTGCGCAGGGCGGAACTCGCCGTCGAGGTGGACAACCCCCGGGCCCGTGCCCTGTACGAGCGTCTCAGCTACGCCGCGTACGGCCGCAAGCCGGACGCCTGGGACGAGGAGTGCCCCGACGGGTCGATCCGGCGCCACGAGACGATGTGCGTACTCATGCGCAGGAGCCTGTGAGCTTCTGCCCGCTCCTCACCACGACGCCACCCGCTCCGCCCCCGCCTCCGGCCCCCGGCACCACGCCCCCGCCCCCGCCCACGCCCCCACCCGTAATGAATTGGCAAAGCGGAAATGAAAGCGCGCCCCTCCGCTGTTGTGCCGGGTCGGAGAGGGGCATCGGCCTCTCCCCTCGCCATGCCGCGCCCGACCTGTCCCTGAGCGGAAGGACCGACGACGTGAGCCAGTACGTGTCCCGGTTCGCCGGCACCCTGGTACCGCCGCCCAGGCTCAGGCTGCCCGGGCGGCACCGCCGCGGGCCCCGGCGGATCGCCATGCTGAGCGTCCACACCTCCCCGCTCCACCAGCCCGGAACCGGCGACGCGGGCGGCATGAACGTCTACATCGTCGAGCTGGCGAAACGTCTCGCCGCCATCGACATCGAGGTCGAGATCTTCACCCGTGCCACCGCCGGCGGGCTGCCCCGCTCGGTGGAGCTGGCGCCCGGCGTCCTCGTACGGCACGTCGAGGCGGGCCCGTACGAAGGGCTCAACAAGGAAGACCTCCCCGCCCAGCTGTGCGCCTTCACGCACGGCGTGATGCGCGCGTGGGCCCGCAACCGTCCCGGCCACTACGACCTGGTCCACTCCCACTACTGGCTCAGCGGCCACGTCGGCTGGCTCGCCGCGGAGCGGTGGGGCGCCCCGCTCGTGCACGCCATGCACACCATGGCCAAGGTCAAGAACGCCTCGCTCGCCGAGGGCGACACCCCCGAGCCCGCCGCCCGCGTGATCGGCGAGACGCAGATCGTACGGGCCTCCGACCGGCTCATCGCCAACACGACCGGCGAGGCCGAGGAGCTGGTCCACCACTACGACGCCGACCCCGGCAGGGTCGCCGTGGTCCACCCCGGCGTCAACCTGGACCGCTTCCGCCCCGCCGACGGCCGCGCCGCCGCGCGGGCCCGCCTGGGGCTGCCGCAGGACGCGTTCGTGCCGCTCTTCGCGGGCCGCATACAGCCCCTGAAGGCCCCGGACGTGCTGCTCCGCGCCGCCGCCCGGCTCCTCGACGCCGATCCGTCGCTGCGCTCCCGCATGGTCGTCCCCGTCGTCGGCGGTCCCAGCGGAAGCGGCCTCGCCAAGCCGGAGGGCCTGCAGAAGCTGGCGGCCAGGCTCGGCATCGCCGACGTGGTCCGCTTCCACCCACCGGTCGCCCAGCAGGAGCTGGCCGACTGGTTCCGCGCGGCGAGCGTCCTCGTCATGCCGTCCCACAGCGAGTCGTTCGGGCTCGTGGCCATCGAGGCGCAGGCCACCGGGACGCCCGTCGTGGCCGCAGCCGTGGGCGGCCTGCCGGTGGCCGTGCGGAACGGTGAGACCGGGTTCCTGGTCGAGGGCCACGACCCGGCCGACTACGCGCGCGTACTGGCCCGGTTCGCCGCCGATCCGTATCTCACCGCCCGCCTCGGCGACGCCGCCGCCCGCCATGCCCGGTCCTTCGGCTGGGACCGCGCCGCGTCGGCCACCGCCGAGGTGTACGCGGCGGCCATGCACGAGCACCGCCGTCGCGTACGCTCGGCCCATGGCTGACGCACCGGAGATCATCGAGTCCGCACTGCGCGACGCCGAACTGGCCTGGGAGTCACCGGAGCCCGGCTCGTACGTCGTCACGCTCCCCGGCACCAAGAAGCTGTCCACCACGCTGTCCCTGCGCCTGGGCAACCACTCGCTCTCCCTCAACGCCTTCGTCATCCGCCACCCGGAGGAGAACGAGGCGGCCGTCCACCGCTGGCTCCTGGAGCGGAACCTCAAGCTGTACGGGGTGGGGTACGCCGTCGACCCGCTCGGCGACATCTACCTCACGGGCAAGCTCCCGCTGTCCGCCGTCACGGCCGAGGAGCTGGACCGCCTGATGGGCTCGGTCCTGGAGGCGGCCGACGGGGCGTTCAACACGCTGCTGGAGATGGGCTTCGCGTCGGCGATCCGCCGCGAGTACGAGTGGCGGGTCGCGCGCGGCGAGTCCACCCGCAACCTGGAGGCGTTCAGCCGCCTCACACAGCCGTCGAAGTGACGCGCTCCCGCACGATCCCCGGCCCGCCCGGCCGGCCGTGACCGGCGGCTCCGAAGGGAGCCGACCCCGCCGACCCGTCCCGCGTCCCCGCAGCCCGCGTCCCCGCAGCCCTCGGCCCCGCAGCCTCGGCCCCACGGCCCGCCGGAGGCCGTCGGCTGCCGAGCAGGGGCCCGCCCCCCGGCCCCTGCCGAGCCACGGCCGTGAGCAGCGACCCAAGAGGCGTCGGGAGCCGTGCACAGGGCGGTCGTGCTCGTCACGTGGCGGCCGCCCGGGAGTACGCCCGCCCGCGCGCGTGCCCGGGGGCGTACGGCACCCCCGTGTCCGTACGCCCCCGGAACCCTCAGCAGGCCGCCCGCCGCGCGCTCACCCCGCGCTGACGGCGGTGGCCGTGCCCTCGGCGGCGGTGGCGGCGCCGTCCGGCGACTCGCCCCTCCCGTCGCCGCCCCGGCCCGCAGCCGTACCCCCGCCGGCCCCGGCTCCAGCCCCACCTGCGGCGGCCCCCGCGGCCTTCGTGCCCTCCAGGCTCCGCCCCGCAGCTACCGTGCCCCCCGCGGCTACCGCGCCCCCCGCCGCGTCGTCGCCGCCCAGCGCTCGCCGCAGCAGCACCACGTACCCGACGGCGGCCAGCACGGCGACGGCGGCGCAGCCCAGCCACAGGACGTCCGGCCCCGGCCCCTCCACGACCCAGCCGGCCGTGACCGGCGCGACGAACCCGCCCACCGACCACGCCATGCCCATGACGCCCTGGTAGCGGCCCCGGGCGTGCACCGGCGCCAGACGGGCCGTCGCGGCGGCGTTGACCGGGATGTACACCATCTCGCCGATGGTCCACACGACGACGGTCGCGGCGAACAGCAGCGGGGTGTCCGCCAGCGCGGTCGCGCCGGTGCCGAGGGCGAACAGCAGCGCCGAGACGACCAGGAGCCCGATCGTCGACCGGCCCTCGGTGATCCTGTTGACGAGCAGCTGGAAGACGACGATGACGACGCCGTTCACGGCGATGACCACGCCGTACGACTCGGGGGCGAGCCCCGTGGACGTCATGGTCAGCGGCAGGCCGACCCAGGGGGTGCTGAAGACGGTGCACACGAGCAGGCTCAGCAGCACCAGCGTGCGGAACGGCCCGTCCCGCAGCACGTCCAGGGTGGTCAGCCGGGGCGCGGCGGACCGCTCGCCGTCGGCGTTCACCGGCGCCTCGGGGCGCGTCTCCGGCAGCCGTACGAACACGATCACCGCGCACAGCGCCGTCGCGACGGCCTCGATGAGGAACAGGGTCCGGTAGCCGAGGAACAGGGCGGCGCCGCCGCCGGTCGCGGCGATGGCGAAGCCGAGGTTCAGGGCCCAGTAGTTCAGCGCGTACGCCCGGCGCCGGTCGTGCTCGGGCACCTGGTCCGCGATGGTCGCGCCGATGGCGGGCCGCACGGACTGCATGGCGACGCCCATCAGCAGCACCACCGCGGCGACCGCCCACGGGCTGGTCACCACCGCGAGGGACGCCGCGCCAGCGGCCGCCGCCAGGTGGCCCGTCACCATGGTCGGGCGCCGCCCCCAGCGGTCGCTGAGCATCCCGCCCAGCGGCGAACCGGCGATGCCGCCGAGCCCGTGCAGCGCGACCACGAGGCCCGCGTACCAGCCGGAGAAGCCCAGCTCCTGGGTGAGGAACAGCGACAGGAACGTCAGCACGAACGCGCCCGTACGGTTCACCAGCGTCGACAGCCACAGCCACCAGAAACCGCCGGGGAGCCCGGACACGGTGCCCCGGGCTGAACGTATGAGCGGGACGATGGACACGCGAGCTCCCCCTGTAAGCGGCCGACTGCTTATCCGGAACTTACGGGCCCGCCCCGCCCGGCTGCCAGTCAATTGACGGGGACCGTCAAGCGTCCGCTGTCGGAGGCGTCCACTAATCTCGTACGCATGGCCGACGCACCGTACAAGCTGATCCTGCTCCGCCACGGCGAGAGCGAGTGGAACGCGAAGAACCTGTTCACCGGCTGGGTGGACGTCAACCTCACCGAGAAGGGCGAGAAGGAGGCGGTCCGCGGCGGTGAGCTGCTGGCGGACGCCGGTCTGCTCCCCGACGTGCTGCACACGTCGCTGCAGAAGCGCGCCATCCGCACGGCGCAGCTCGCCCTGGAGGCCGCCGACCGCCACTGGATCCCGGTCCACCGCTCCTGGCGGCTGAACGAGCGGCACTACGGTGCGCTGCAGGGCAAGGACAAGGCGCAGACGCTCGCCGAGTTCGGCGAGGAGCAGTTCATGCTGTGGCGCCGCTCGTACGACACCCCGCCGCCGGTCCTCGCCGACGACGACCCGTACTCGCAGGCCGGCGACGCCCGCTACGCCACGATCCCGCCGGAGCTGCGGCCCCGCACGGAGTGCCTGAAGGACGTCGTGACCCGTATGCTCCCGTACTGGTACGACGGCATCGTCCCCGACCTGCTGGCCGGCCGCACCGTCCTGGTCGCCGCCCACGGCAACAGCCTGCGCGCGCTGGTCAAGCACCTGGACGGCATCTCGGACGCCGACATCGCGGGCCTGAACATCCCGACGGGCATCCCGCTCTCCTACGAGCTCGACGCCGACTTCAAGCCGGTCACCCCCGGCGGCCAGTACCTCGACCCCCAGGCCGCCGCGGCCGCCGTCGAAGCGGTGAAGAACCAGGGCAAGAAGAAGTAGGTCCGCGCCGGTGGGCCCCCTGCCGCGGCCACCGCCCGGCAGGGGGCCTACCGGTCGTTCCGGGCCCTCGCACGGGCCCCGCTCGCGCTGAGCGGGGCCCTGCTCAGCGCTCCGCGCGGCCGGGCCGGGGCGCCCGCCGGGCCGGGGCGCCCGTCGGGCGGGTGGCGAAAAGGGGTCGATGCGGTGCGGTGCCTTGGCCGACCATGTGGGCATGGCTCTGACCGTCACCCTCGCGCGGGTCGACGCGGACCTGGCGGCCGGGCGTGTGCCCATGGCGCGGCAGCGTCTGCGGGGACTCGTGTCCTCCTTCCCCCACGACCCCGCGCTGCGCCGGCGCCTGGCGGAGGTGTACCGGCTGTACGGCGATCCGGCGGAGGCCGGGCGCTGGATGTACCTGGAGGAGGACCGCGACGCGGACGAGACCGGCGCCTTCGAGGCGCGGTACCGGACGCCCCCGGCGCGGATGCGCGCCCTCGCGTGGCAGGGGTCCGAGGAGTCGGCCCCGACCCCGTTCGCGGCGCAGCAGCTGGCGGCGGTGCGGACCGCCTGCTCGCAGGCCCTGGGGCGCGAGGTGGACTGGGGGGACTCGGACCTGCCGGAGCCCGGGGACGGCGAGGGGCGCCTCGCCGGCTTCCTGCTGGGAGTCGGATGCCTGGTGGCGGGTGTCGCGATGCTGGGGATCTGGGTGTACGGACTGGTCGCCCTCGTCGGCTGAGGGCGGGGCGCCCGGCGGTGTCCGCCCGGCGGTGCCCGGTGGTGCCCGGTGGTGCTCAGTGCGGGGGGTTCGAGGTCGGGACGCGCGTGGCCCCGCCGTCCTCGGCGCCGCGGTTCTGCCGGTCGATGGCCCGCCGCGCCGTGTTGCTGGCGGCCCGGATGCCCAGGTAGGCGGTCGTGATGGACGTGACGGCCGTGAACGCGCTGGTCAGTACGGTGACCGTCTGCTCCGTGCCTTTGCCCGACGCCTGTACGCCCCAGGCGGCGACGGTGAGGAGGGCGGCGACCGCCGTCACCACCACGAACATGCCCGCGATGGAACGGATCTGCTCGCTCAGCGCGTCGCCGCTCTGGGCCTTCCGCGCGAGTGTGACCAGGGCGATGGTGGTTCCGATGATGATGCAGACGAGGATGACGCCCACGCCCACGATGACGGCGATCTCCATGAGGTCCCCATGAGGCGTTGTGCGGGTGCGGAGAGTGGCTCCCGGCTCATCCTCACACCGGTGGATCGGTCCCGCACGCGGTGCGGACGCAAGCGGACGACGGGGGCCGGGGCGCCGCGCGTCGTCCGGTGGCACGGCAGCGACCGAGGCCGGCGCCCCCGGCGGGCGCGGCGGGTCAGCCCCCGCCGGGCGTACCGGGCAGGGCGGGAACGCTGATCAGGAGCAGCGTCACGTCGTCGTCGTAGGCGGCCGGGTCCTCGATGAGGGTCCGCAGCAGCAGTTCCGCCAGCCCGTCGAGGGCCTTCGGGTCGGTGGGCGCGGGCCTCGGCGCGCTGTTCAGGGTGTCGGCGAGGAGGCCGATCCGGGCCTCGATGTCCGTACCCGGCCGCTCGACCAGCCCGTCGGTGTAGAGCGCCAGCACACTGCCCGGCGGCAGCGGCCCGGTCACCTCCTCGAAGGGCACCCCGCCGCCGCTCGGGGCGTTGACCCCCAGTGGCACTCCGACCGGGGCCCGCAGGAGGCGGGCGGGGCCGTCGGGGGGCAGGACGATCACCGGCAGGTGCCCCGCCGAGCACACGGTGACCTCGCCCGCGTCCTGGTCCAGGACCAGGTACAGGCAGGTCACGAGCTGGTCCGCCAGATCGTCGACGAAGGTGTCCAGCGCGGC
This sequence comes from Streptomyces fradiae ATCC 10745 = DSM 40063, assembly GCF_008704425.1. Lineage (NCBI taxonomy): Bacteria > Bacillati > Actinomycetota > Actinomycetes > Kitasatosporales > Streptomycetaceae > Streptomyces > Streptomyces fradiae. The sequence goes on along the minus strand of NZ_CP023696.1, from coordinate 3,073,585 downwards.
CATCAGCCGGCTGGGCGCCGTGCCGGTGCGGGCCAGCGCGTGGGACGCGGCGCGCAGCTGCCCCATGACGGCCGCCGCCTCCAGCCCCCGTCCCATCACGTCGCCGATGATGACGCCGGTGCGGTGCCGGTCGAGCGGGATGACGTCGAACCAGTCGCCGCCGACGCCGGGGTCCTGCACGGACGCCAGGTACCGGTACGCGGTCGGCAGGTGCGGGAGGCGGGGCGGCTCGCCCATGAGGCTGTGCTGCAGCGTGTAGGCGATGCGCCGCTGCTGCTCGTAGCGCTCGGCGCGTTCGGCCTCCGCCCTTCTGCGCTCGGTGATGTCCCGCACGGTCAGGAACACGAGGGTCTCCCGCTCGGCCTGCAGACTGCTGACGCTCACCTCGACGGGGAACGGGGTGCCGTCGGCGCGCGTCCCGTACAGGTTCCGGTCCACGACCGTCGGCCGCGGGTCGCGCGAGCGCAGGTACGCCCCGAGGAGCGCCCTGTGCCGCCGCCGCCACGGAGCGGGTGCCAGGTCGACGGCCCGGGTGCCGAGCAGGTCGTCCGGTGAACGGCCGAACAGGCGCTCCACCTGCGCGTTGGCCATCACGACGGTGCCGTCGCCGTTCGTGATCAGAATGGCGTCGGGCGCGGACTCCAGCAGGGCGAGGAACCGCTGCCGGGACCGCTCGACCTCGCGCTGGGCCGCGACGCGCTCGGTGATGTCGGTGACCACCCCGCACAGGGCGTAGGGCGTGCCCGACGCGTCGTTGAGCGGGAAGAGGCTGGACAGGAACTCCCGCGGCCCGTCCGGCACGGCGAGCACTTCCTCCCGCTGTACGGGCCTGCCCTGCTCCAGCATGTCGAGGTCGGCGGCGCGTGCCTGACGGGCCAGCTCCGGCGGCATGACGTCCTCGTAACGGCGGCCCAGCACCTGGTCGCGGGTCAGGCCCAGGTTCTGCTCGAACTTCGTGTTGACCGCCAGGAAGCGGCCCTCCAGGTCCTTGATGAACACCACCGCGGGGGTGTGGTCCATGAAGGCCTGCAGCAGTTCGTTCTGGCGCACCTGCCATTCGAGGCGGGCGTGCGACACCTCGACCCGGCGGCCCATGATCAGGGCCCCGAAGATCATCACGGTGAACGCGGCCACGTGCGCCGACACCAGCAGCGCCGTGCCCAGCCGCGAACTGAACGTCCCCGCCTTCACCCCGGCGAGGACGACCCAGCCCAGCAGCGGCGGTACGACCAGGGCCGCGGCGAAGAGGCGGCGCCCCAGGGCGCCCGTCGTGCCGGCGTTGGTCAGCAGGCCGGTCAGGTCCTCGTCCGGCCGGTTCAGGAAGACGGAGGTGCCCAGCAGCACCAGGGCCAGCGCCGTGTGCATGGCCATGCCCGTGTAGGCGCCGAACCGTTCCAGCTCGGGCACCCCGTAGGCGCCCCCGTACATCCGCAGCATGCCGAGCGTCACCACGGCCAGGCCCATGAGCTGGCTGGTCCAGGCGGGGAGCCGGGGCGTGCTCGACCACAGGGACGCCGCGCCCGCGAGCGCCAGCGCCGCCGCCGTGTTCGGCGCCATCCGTCCGGGCGTACCCGTCGCCACGTCGGCGGTGTCGTCCTCGAAGAGGAGCTCGTCGAGGCCCAGGCTCGTCCCGGTCGCGTACTCCGCGAGGGTGAGCACCCCGATCACGGTCGCCAGGACCGCCGCCGCGCGGGCCGCGGTGAGCACCCCGGGGCGGGCCGGCCTCCGGGCCACCCCGTACAGGGAGAGGCCGAGGGCGGTGACGGCCACGGCGGTCGGCGCCTTCATGGCCCCGCCGGCGCTGGGCAGCAGGTTCTTCAGCGCGTCGGCGTCGATGATCCATCCGACAAGGACCACCAGGCCCAGGAGGGCGGCGGCCAGGGCGGTGGCGCCGGCGATCGCGTGCGCGGTCGCCAGGATGCGGGGGCTGAGCGGCAGCTCTTCGGCCCGCTCCGGTCGGTGCGTACCGGTCGGCTCGGGCACCTGCTGCTCTTTCGTCACCGCACTCTCGTCCCTGACGGAGGACATCTGAACCGCAACAATCAGCTTAAATGTTGTGAAAGGCGTATTCCCGGCATGGAGGGGCGCCGGAGCGCGTCGCCCGGTTCTCGGACCATGTGCCGCGCGACGCGACAGGCGAGCGGCGACGGAGAAGGATGGGAGGGGTGGGGAAGCGTGAGAGGCGGGCCGGGGGCGAACCGACGGAGCCGCCGGCACCGCGGCGGACCGCGGTACGCCACCCCGGTGGGCCACCGCTCCGGCGGGCCGACGCGCGGCGCGTCGCTCCGGCGGCCCTCCGGGGGATCGCCGCCCCGGCGGTCCGCGGCCCGGCGGCCGCCACCGGTCGGGGCGCTCCGCGGCGGAGGTGGCCCCGGAGCCGCGCCGGGCGGATCCCGGAACCGTGGCGGCCGGGAGCCGGGAGAGCCCCGGTGCCGGGACCTCAGGGCAGGAACGGGCGATGATCGACATGCACGACGCCACACCGCTCGGCGGTGACGCGGGCGGCCTCCCGGAGCCGGAGGCCCCGGCCACGGCCGTCGTCGACGCGCGCTGTGTCGTGACCGGGTGGAGCGTGGGCGCCGAGCGTCTGCTCGGCTACCCGCCCCAGGCCGTCATCGGGCGTCCCGCGGCCCACCTGCTCGGAGCGGCCCCGGACCCGCGCTCGGCCCGGGGCCCCGCCCCGGACCCGCGCTCGGCCCGGGGCCCCGCCCCGGACACGTGCTCGGCCCGGGGCCCCGCCCCGGACACGTGCTCGGCCCCGGGTCCCGCCCCGGACGCGCGCTCGGCCCCGGGCCACGGCCCGGACGCGCGCTCGGCCCCGGGGGCGCGACCGGCGGGCCCGGACCCGCGAAGAGACCCGGACATGAGGCCGGGCCTGGACCCGCCACCGGACCCGGGCGAGCGGCCACCCCCCGATGAGCGACCACACCCCGGCGAGCGACCGGGCCCGGACCGGGGCCGGGAGCCGGACCGGGACAGCGACCCCGGTCCTGGCCGGGACGCGGGCCGAGGCCCGGACCGGGGTGCCGCCGCCCCGGACGGCGGGCGCGGCGGCGAGGGGAAGGCGCGGGGGGCGGAGGGGGCGGCGGGCAGGGCGGTGAGCGCGGCCCTCGACGGCCGGAGCGTGACGGTCCTGCTCCGCCACCGGGACGGCCGTCAGGTGGCGGCGAGGCTGCGCGCGTATCCGTGGGTCGACGGTGAGGGCCGCGCCCAACGGCTCGTCGTGGCGACGCCCCAGGAGCGCTCCGCCCCGAACCGGCCCGGTGAGCGGACAGAGCGGGACCGGTCAGATGGGCCCGCAGCCGCTCGGCCGGACGACCGGCCGGACGACCGGCCGGACGACCGGATGGGCCACCGGCCACTCGACCCGGCGGCGCCCGACCGGGCCCCGGAGGAGGCCGGGCCGCCCCCCGGCCCAGGGACGGAGCCGCCGCCCACCCCGCCGCCGACCGCCCCGCCGCCGGTCGGGCCGGGGCCGGGGCCCGACCCGGCGGCGGGGGAGGCGATGTTCGACCAGTGCCGCCTGCCCGTCATGGTGTTCGACTCCGCGCTGCGCGCCGTACGCGCGACCGCGGGCGCCCAGCACGAGCTCGGCCTCAGCGAGCAGCGGATGGTGGGCCGCAGCGTCACCGAGATCCTGCCGCCCCACATCTGCCGCGAGGTCGAGGACGGCATGTGCCGGGTGCTCGGCACGGGGGAGCCCGAGAGGTTCCCCGTACGCGGCAGGTCCCGCCCCGGCGCCCGCGAGCGGATCTGGTCCATCACCGTCTCCCCGCTCAGGGACCCGGCGGGCCGGGTACGGCATCTGGAGCTGTCCGCGCTGGACATCACCGAGCAGCACCTGGCCCGCGAACGGCTCGCGCTGCTCAACGACGTCAGCGCGCGGATCGGCAGCACCCTGGACGTGATGCGCACCGCGCAGGAGACGGCCGACGTGGCGGTGGGCCGGCTGGCCGACTTCGTCACCATCGACCTGCTGGACCCGCTGTTCAGCGGGGCCGAGCCGAGACCCTCCCGCACGGGCGCCGTCACCCTGCGCCGAGCCGCCCAGCAGTCCGTGCTGCCCGGGGTCCCCGAGGCGCTGGCGGCCCCCGGCGAGGTGGACGAGTACCCCGAGTCCACGCCCCCCGCCCGCTGCCTGGCCACCGGCAGGCCCTCACTGCACCGCACCCTCGACGAGGCCGTCAGGGCCTGGCGGGAGGCCGACCCGAGGCGCTCGGAGGTCGTCCGGGCCTTCGGCATCCACTCGCTCATGGTCATCCCGCTGCGGGCCCGCGGCGTCACCCTCGGCGTGGCCGTCTTCGTACGGCACCGGCGCGAGGACCCCTTCACGGAGGACGACCTGTCCCTGGCGGAGGAGATCGCCGCGCGCGCCGCCGTGGCCGTGGACAACGCCCGCCGCTACACCCTGGAGCGCGAGACCGCGCTGGCGCTCCAGCGCAGCCTGCTGCCGCACCGGCTCGCCGCCCAGGACGCGGTCGAGGTGGCGCACCGCTACCTCCCGGCCCGCACGCGGGCGGGCCTGGGCGGCGACTGGTTCGACGTGATCCCCCTGTCGGGCGCCCGGGTCGCGCTCGTCGTGGGCGACGTCGTGGGCCACGGCCTGCGGGCGTCCGCGACCATGGGGCGCCTGCGGACCGCGGTGCGCACCCTCGCCGACGTCGATCTGCCCCCCGACGAGCTCCTCACCCACCTGGACGACCTCATCACCCACGTGTCGGCCGAGGAGGAGACGCCGGCGCCGCGCCGGTCCGCCGGTCTGGAGGTGCCCACGGACCTCATCGCCACCTGCCTGTACGTGGTCTACGACCCGGTCTCGGGCCGCTGCACGGCCGCCACCGCCGGCCATCCGCCGCCCGCCGTGGTCACGCCCGCGGGCCGGGTGGACTTCGCGGACGTCCCCGCGGGGCCGCCGCTGGGCGTCGGCGGCCTGCCCTTCGAGACCCTCGACTGGGAGGTGCCCGCGGGCGGCCTCCTCGTGCTCTACACGGACGGCCTCGTCCAGGGCGAGGAGCACGACCCGGGCGGCGGTCTGGACAGGCTGCGCCGGGCCCTGGAACGTCCCGCCCGGTCGCTGGAGGCGACGTGCGACCACGTCGTCCGCACCCTGCTGCCGTCCCACCCCGAGGACGACGTCGTCCTGCTGGCGGCCCGCACGCGGGCCCTCGGCCCGGACCGGGTCGCCACGTGGGACCTGCCGTCCGAGCCCGCGGCGGTGGCCCGCGCCCGCTCCGGGGTGCTGGACCGGCTGGCCGAGTGGCACCTGGACGACGTGGCGTTCACCGCGGAGCTCGTGGTGAGCGAGCTCGTCACCAACGCGATCCGCTACGGCCGCCCGCCCGTGCAGCTGCGGCTCATCCACGGGAGCGCGCTCGTCGTCGAGGTGTACGACGGCAGCAGCACCGCCCCCCACCTGCGCCGCGCCCGCGCCTTCGACGAGGGCGGCCGCGGACTGCTGCTCGTCGCGCAGTTCGCCCAGCGCTGGGGCACACGCCACCGCGCCGAGGGGAAGACCATCTGGGCGGAGATCGAACTGCCCGTCCGTGGGCGGAGGCCCTGAGACTCCGGCAGCGGCGGCCCTGGACTCCGGCAGCGGCAGCTCAGGAACAGCGCCCCGCCACGGTGGCGGCCCCGAGACCTGTGCCCCGCCACGTCCGGCGGCCGCGAGACCTGTGCCCCCGCACGTCCCGTTACGTGTCCGCGTACGGACGAGCGGGGGGCGAAGGGCCGGGCCCCCCGGCCCCGTACCGCCTCGTCCACCGCCCGGGGCAGCGGCGCCCGCCTTCACGCGCCGCTGCCCGGAGCCGCCGTCACACGGCCTCGGCCGTCGGCCGCTGCCGCCTCACGGCCGCCGTACGGCCGTCGCCGTCAGCCGCAGCTGCCGCTGCACGAGCACGGCCCGCCCGACTGGCAGCCGCAGCTGCAGCCGGAGCCGCACCCGCAGGCGCCGAGCAGCGGCAGGTGGGTGGCTTCGACGGGGGTCTCCTGCTCGGTGTGGGTCGTGGGGGAATCTGCCATGGCTTCCTCCTCAGCGGGGTGCCTGTGTCACCTCGCCCCCATTGGACGCCCGCCGGGGAGGGCGCATCAACGGCGCACGGAGGCGCCGCGAGGCCCGCCCCCCGGCCCCGCACCTCCCCCGCACCACGCCCCGCCGCGCGGCGGCTCAGGCGCCCTCGACCGGCGCCTCCGGCTGCTGGAGCTCGTCCGCGTGCTCGCCCGTCACCAGGTACACCACGCGCTTGGCCACCGACACCGCGTGGTCGGCGAACCGCTCGTAGTACCGGCCCAGCAGCGTCACGTCGACGGCCGTCTCGATGCCGTGCCGCCAGCGGTCGTCCATCAGGTGCCGGAACAGCGTCCGGTGCAGCAGGTCCATCTCGTCGTCGTCCTGCTCCAGCTGGAGCGCCAGGTCGACGTCCTTGGTGATGATGACCTCCGCGGCCTTGGCCATCAGGCGCTGCGCGAGCTGGCCCATCTCCAGGATCGTGGCGTGCAGGTCGGCCGGCACCGCGCGGTCCGGGAAGCGCAGCCGCGCCAGCTTGGCCACGTGCTGGGCCAGGTCGCCGGAGCGCTCCAGGTCGGCGCTCATGCGCAGCGAGGTCACCACGATGCGCAGGTCCGTCGCCACCGGCTGCTGGCGCGCCAGCAGCGCTATCGCGCGCGCCTCCAGGTCGTGCTGGAGGTCGTCGATCTTCTGGTCGGCGGCGATCACCGCCTCGGCCAGCTTCAGGTCCGCGTCGAGCATCGCCGTCGTGGCGCGCCCGATCGCCGACCCGACCAGCCGGGCCATCTCGACCAGGCCCTCGCCGATCGAGTCCAGTTCCTCGTGGTACGCGTCCCGCATGGATGTCCCTCTCTCACTACGCTCGGGGCCCCCGGTGGGGCTCAGGGTGTCTCGCCGTGTCTCGCCCGCCGTCCTCGCCGGCGTCTGGCGGTGGTGCCGGGCCCCCACGTTCCCACGGTCACCTCGGGAGGAGTCCTGGGCCTCCCCCACAAGTGAACCGCCCCCGTCCCCTCGGTGAACTTCGGGCGACGAGTGTTCGAGCAGGTGCTCGGACGGCTGGGAGCCCACCGTTGACCATGCCTAACCTGGAAGCATGGACGTGAACGCGGCGGTCGCCGCAGTGGCAGCGATCGCCGGGTTGCTCACCGGCGTCATCGCCATGCTCGCGTTCCGCTGGAGCGAGCGCGACCAGGCGCGGCCCACCCGGACCTCCCTGCACACGGACGCGGTGCTGCCGCCCGGTGTCGACACGGTCCTGTCGGTGCTGCGCTCCTCCGCGGTCGTGCTGGACGAGGGCGACGCCGTGGTCAAGGCGAGCTCCGCCGCGTACGCGCTGGGGCTGGTCCGGGGCGGGAAGCTCGCCGTCGAGCCGATGCTCCAGATGGCCCGCGACACCCGGCGGGACGGCGAGATACGCCAGGTCGAGCTGGACCTCCCGCGGCGCGGGACGGGCCGCGGCGAAGCCCTCGCGGTCTCCGCGCGCGTGGCGCCGCTCGGCTCCCGGCTGGTGCTGCTGCTGGTCGAGGACCTGACGGAGGCCCGCCGGATCGAGGCCGTACGCCGCGACTTCGTCGCGAACGTCAGCCACGAGCTGAAGACCCCCGTCGGCGCCCTCTCCCTGCTGTCGGAGGCCGTCATGGACGCGGCCGACGACCCGGAGGCGGTGACCCGCTTCGCCGGCCGCATGCAGATCGAGGCGACCCGGCTGACCAACCTCGTACAGGAGCTGATCGACCTCTCGCGGGTGCAGAACGACCACCCGCTGGAGGACGCCGAGCCGGTACGCGTGCAGGAGCTGGTCGCCGAGGCCATCGACCGCTCCCGGCACACGGCCACCACCAAGAACATCACCATGGCCGCCGGCGGCGCCTCCGACCTGCGGGTCTGGGGCCACCGGGGCCAGCTCGCCGCGGCCCTCGGCAATCTCGTCGAGAACGCCGTCAACTACTCACCGGCCCACACCCGCGTCGGCATCGCAGCCCGCCGCGTCACCGCCCCCGGCGGCGACCTGATCGAGATCGCCGTCACCGACCAGGGCATAGGCATCCCCGACAAGGACAAGGAGCGCATCTTCGAGCGCTTCTACCGCGTCGACCCCGCCCGCTCCCGCGCGACCGGCGGCACGGGCCTCGGCCTGGCCATCGTCAAGCACGTCGTCGCCTCCCACGGCGGCGAGGTGACCGTATGGTCCACCGAGGGGCAGGGCTCCACCTTCACCCTCCGCCTCCCCGAGGCGGCCGCCGGCCGCGACCGCACCCGTGACGGCCGCGGCACCAGCTCCGAGATCACCACCGAACCGTTCACCGCCCCGGAGGTCCTTCCGTGACCCGAGTGCTTGTCGTCGAGGACGAGGAGTCCTTCAGCGACGCCCTGTCGTACATGCTCCGCAAGGAGGGATTCGAGGTAGCCGTCGCGACCACCGGGCCGGAGGGACTCGACGAGTTCGAGCGCAACGGCGCCGACCTCGTCCTGCTCGACCTGATGCTCCCCGGACTGCCGGGCACGGAGGTCTGCCGCCAGCTCCGCGGCCGGTCCAACGTCCCCGTCATCATGGTCACCGCCAAGGACAGCGAGATCGACAAGGTCGTCGGCCTGGAGATAGGCGCCGACGACTACGTGACGAAGCCGTTCTCGTCGCGGGAGCTGGTGGCCCGCATCCGCGCGGTGCTGCGCCGGCGCGGCGAGCCGGAGGAGAGCGCCCCGGCGGCCCTGGAGGCGGGCCCGGTGCGCATGGACGTCGACCGGCACGTGGTGACGGTGGACGGCGCCAAGGTGGACCTGCCGCTGAAGGAGTTCGACCTCCTGGAGATGCTGCTGCGCAACGCGGGCCGGGTGCTCACCCGGATGCAGCTCATCGACCGGGTGTGGGGCGCCGACTACGTGGGCGACACCAAGACCCTCGACGTGCACGTCAAGCGGCTGCGCGCCAAGATCGAGCCGGACCCGGGCGCCCCGCGCTACCTGGTGACCGTCCGCGGCCTCGGCTACAAGTTCGAGCCGTAGGAACCAGGCGGGTCCCACGGGGTCCGTACGCGCCGCCACGCGGAAGGGCGCCCCACCGGTCGAACCGGTGGGGCGCCCTTCCGTGCTGCCGGGCGTACCCCGCGCGCACCGCGCCGGGGCGGGCCGTCAGTCGCTCTCGGCGCCCTCGCCCTGGGCCGGGGCGGAGGCGGGGGCCGACGCGGCCGGGCTGCCCGCGGGCGAGCCCGACGGGGCGGCCGAGGCGGCGGGGGAGCCCGACGGGGCCGGGGAGCCGGACGGCGCGGCGGAGGCCGCCGGGGTGGACGGGGCACCGGTCGGACCGAAGTCCGTCAGGTAGCCGTCCGAGGGGTGGACGAGCGCCTGGAGCTTCACGTCGCCCGTCTCGCTGAGCTGGAAGACGACGTCCTGGACGCCGCCCTGCACGGACGGCTCCAGGCCCTCGACGACGATGGCGGCGTTGCCCTTGCCGCCGAAGACGACGGAGCCGCCGGCCGGGATGGTGACGGGGCCGGAGCCCCCGGCGGGCTTCAGCGCGGCCTTGGCGTCGGAGCCGGGCAGCTGGACGCCCTCCAGCGTCTGGGGCTTGGAGCCGTCGTTGAAGACCGTCGCGGCGACGGCCGCCTGGCCCTCGCCCTCGGACTGGGTGATCACCACGGCGTTCTGGACCTTGATGTCGCCGACCTTGGTGGCGGCGTTGTCCGGCCTGATCTGGAGGGTCTGTGCGTCGTTGCCCGCCCCGCATGCGGTGAGCGAGGCGACGGAGATGACGAGGGCGGTGGCGGCGAGGGCGCCGCGTCGAAGGCTGCGGCTCACGGCGGCGGCAACTCCTAGACGTACGGACGAGGGACGGCTCGGGCGGTGTGGCTGCGCGACCCTCCCGGACCGGACCCAGGGGCCGATCAAGGGGTGGTCAGCGGGCTCAGGTTACCGACCCGGTGTCACCGTCCCGCACCCGACCCGCCCTGTACCGCCCCCCGCCCGCCCCGCCCGCCCCCGCCTCCGCTGCACCAGGCGGGCCCGCATCGATTCCGTCCCCGGCCACGCCACCCCGCGCCCGCCCGGATGGGGACCCCGTGCCGCTCAGCGCCCGCCCGGATGGGGACCCCGTGCCCCCCGCGCCCACCCCGGTGGGGACCCCGTGCCGCCTCGCGCCCGCCCGGAGGAGGGCTCGCGTCTCCCGCCCGTACGGCCGGCCGCCCGGTCGCCCCCGGGTGGCCCACCGCGCACGGCTCGACCGGCGGGGCCGGAGCGCGCCGGAGGGTGGCCGGTTCTCGGCGCCGTTCCCAAATCCCGGCGTGATCAATTCTCCGGCCCTCACACATTCCCCACGGAAAAGCCACCCGTGATCAATTCCGGAAAGTGCCCGGCAACCGTCCGTGCGAGTGACCGACAACCGAACGGAGTACGGGAACCGGACGCCGCCGAACCCGACAAAACCGGATGTTTCGCCCCTTCGAGCTGCGCCCCGGGCGGCTCGGGCGAGACGTTTCGGCTCGCGCCCGCAGCCGCTCCGACCTGCGGATACCCGCTCGCGAAAGCCCGCCGCAGCACGTCCGCGCAGTCGTTGTCAAGCCCCGAGATATGCCCTGACCTGCGAAAACGCCATTCAGAACGCGCTGTATCCGTGTTACCCTGGATAGCCACGGAAGGGGTACCTGTCACATGACGTTCAAGGTTGGCGACACCGTGGTCTATCCCCATCACGGGGCCGCGCTGATCGAGGCCATCGAAACTCGCCAGATCAAAGGCGTGGACAAGACCTACTTGGTGCTCAAGGTCGCCCAGGGTGACTTGACGGTACGCGTCCCGGCGGACAACGCGGAGTTCGTCGGTGTGCGCGATGTGGTCGGCCAGGACGGGCTGGACCGGGTCTTCGAGGTGCTCCGCGCACCGTACGCCGAGGAGCCCACGAACTGGTCCCGCCGCTACAAGGCGAACCTCGAGAAGCTCGCCTCCGGCGATGTCATCAAGGTCGCCGAAGTGGTCCGCGACCTGTGGCGCCGCGAGCGCGAGCGCGGTCTCTCCGCCGGAGAGAAGCGGATGCTCGCGAAGGCGCGCCAGATCCTCGTCAGCGAGCTCGCGCTCGCGGAGAACACCAACGAAGACAAGGCCGAGGCCCTGCTCGACGAGGTCCTCGCGTCCTGACGCCGGATCCTCTCGGGCCCGGCACCACCGCATCCCCCGCCCCCGCCGCCGACCGTACGACCCGCGTCGGTCCACCGGCGGACCGACGGGGGCAGGCGGCCGGACCGGGGTCCTGAGCGCCGGAAGCCGCACCGCACTCCGTCCACGGCATCGGCCGGAGTGGACGCGGTACGGGGAGTGAGTCGCCGCCCCTGGCGGACGTGCCGCCGTGCGCGCGTACCGCGATGCGATACGCCTCACACGGCCCACGGAGCAACGCAGTAACACTGCCGCGGTGCCCGATGACATGCTGTGAACCCACAGCTCCGTCGCCGGGCGCTGCGGCATGTTCGTACCCGTGGAGACTTCCCGCACCGGGCGACCCGCTCGACCACCGTCACGGAAGGGTCCGGTCAAGGCGTCGCGCCCGCGCTGTGGCCATACCCATGTCGGCCGAGTAAACAAACCTGCCGGAGTGCAACCGATGTCAGACGCAGCACCTCCTGCCCGCACCGCGGCGGTCATCCCCGCCGCCGGTCGAGGCGTACGGCTCGGGCCGGGCGCCCCCAAGGCGCTCCGCATGCTGGGCGGCACCCCCATGCTCGTCCACGCCGTCCGCGCCATGTCCGCGTCCCGCGCCGTCTCCCTGGTCGTCGTCGTGGCGCCGCCGGACGACGTCGCCGGCGTACGGGCCCTCCTCGACGAGTACCCGGCGCCCGAGCGCACCGACGTCCTCGTCGTGCCCGGCGGCGCCACCCGACAGGAGTCGGTGCGGCGCGGGCTGGACGCGCTCCCCGACTCCGTCACCACCGTCCTCGTCCACGACGCCGCCCGGCCGCTCGTCCCGGTCGACACGGTCGACGCGGTCGTCGAGGCCGTACGGGACGGGGGCGCGCCCGCCGTCGTCCCCGCCGTACCCCTCGCGGACACCGTCAAGGAGGTCGAGCCGGCCGGCGACGGCACCCCCGAGCCCGTGCTCGGCACGCCGGAGCGGGCCCGGCTGCGGGCCGTGCAGACCCCGCAGGGCTTCGACCGGGCGACGCTCGTGCGCGCCCATCGGGAGGTCACCGGCGAGGTCACCGACGACGCCGGCATGGTCGAGCGGCTCGGCGTCCCCGTCGTCGCCGTGCCCGGCCACGAGGAGGCGTTCAAGGTGACGCGTCCTCTGGACCTGGTGCTCGCCGAGGCCGTACTCGCCCGGAGGAGGGTCAACGATGGCTTCTGAGGGCTTCCCCCTGCCGCTCGTCGGCATCGGCACGGACGTCCACGCCTTCGAGCGGGGCCGTGAGCTGTGGTGCGCGGGCCTGCTCTGGGAGGGCGAGGAGTACGGCCTCGCCGGGCACTCCGACGGGGACGTGGCCGCCCACGCCGCCTGCGACGCGCTGTTCTCGGCGGCCGGGATCGGCGACCTCGGCGCCCACTTCGGCACCAGCCGCCCCGAGTGGTCCGGCGCGTCCGGGGTCACCCTCCTCGCGGAGGCGGCCCGGCTGGTCCGCGCCGAGGGGTACGAGATCGGCAACGTCGCCGTCCAGGTCGTCGGCGTCCGCCCCAAGATCGGCAAGCGGCGGGCCGAGGCGCAGGCGGCGCTGAGCGCGGCGGTCGGCGCGCCGGTCGCCGTGTCCGGCACCACGACCGACGGCCTCGGCCTGACCGGCCGCGCCGAGGGGCTCGCGGCCATCGCCACCGCGCTGGTCGTCCGGCGGCCTTAGGGTCCCGAGGGCCGGGTCCTCGCGCCGTGCGCCCCCCTCTCGCTTCCGGCCGGGTGGGCGCCGGGCCGCTGCCGCGCGCGGGTGGGCGCCGGGTCGCTGCCGCGCGCCCGGCGGTCCGGCCGCAGACGAGTGGCCGGGTGCGCCGCCCTCCGCGCGGGCGGCGCACCCGGCCGGTGGCACGACGGCGCCCTCACACCTCCGGGGGGTGGTGTGGCCGGTAGGGCGCCGCCGTACCGGCGAGGGTGCCGCGGGGGGCGGGGGAGCCGATCCGCGGGACCCTCGGTCCGAGTGGGTCCGTGATGCCTGTGCCGCCCGGTCCCTTCGTGCGGCGGCGGCCCCGGCTACTTCGGCATCAGGACCGTGTCGACGATGTAGACGTTGGCGTTCGCCGTCTTGACGTTGCCGCAGACGACCGTGGAGGCGTCGTTCACCTTGTACGTCTCGCCCGAGCCGGCCGTGGTGACGGTGCCCTTCTGGAGCGTGGGGAAGGAGCCCTTCGTCAGCTGCTCCGGCGTCAGGCGCTCGCCGACCACGTGGTAGGTGAGGATGTTCGTCAGGGCGGCCTTGTCGTTCAGCACCTTGTCGAGGTCGGCCTTCGGGATCTTGGCGAAGGCGTCGTTGGTGGGCGCGAAGACGGTGATGTCCTGGGCGTTGTTGAGGGTGTCCACGAGGCCGGCCTTGGTGACCGCGCTGACGAGGGTCGACAGGGCCGGGTTGTTGGACGCCGCGGTGGCGACCGGGTCCTGGGCCATGCCGGAGAAGCTGCCCGCGCCCTCCTTGGGCACGGACGCGCACGCCGGGCCGAACGGCTCCTCCATGGCACTGGCCTGGTCCTGCCCCTCGGCACCGTCGGCCGCGGGCTTCTCCGCCGACTTCTCGGCGGCCGGAGCGGCACTGTCGCTTCCGGAGTCGGAGCAGGCCGCCAGCGAGAACGGCAGGACCGCGGCGGCGGCCAGGGCGACGGCGGTGCGACGGAAACGCGGGGTGCTGTTCATGTTCTGGATCTCCTGATGGTGACGGTCGTCGTCGGATGGGGGCCGGCGCCGGGCCGGACCCGGGTGGGGTACGGGATGGGGAAACGGGATCGGATACGGGACGTCGGGTCGCGGAGGAAGGGGGCGGACGAAGGGAGGGGTCGGGGGCGGCCGGGGCCGGGTGGCCGCGGACGGGGGCCTGGGGGGCCTGGAGGCCGGGGGCGGGGGCCTGGTGCCTGGGCTCATGGCGACTCGGGGTCGGTCACGGTGACGAACACGCTGTGCCGGCCGCTCGCCCCGTCGGGGACGGTCCTGGTGCGCCGCTCCGTCTGGACGGCGCCGGTGCCGTCGGTGGCGCGGACGGTGAGGGTGTGGCCGCCGGGGGTGGCCCGCCACGCGTAGGACCACTGCCGCCAGGTGTCGACGGAGCCCTGGGCCGCCAGCCGGGCGTCCTGCCACGGGCCGTCGTCGACCCGCACCTCCACACGGGCGATGCCCCGGCGCTGCGCCCAGGCGACCCCGCCGACCATGACCACACCGGCGGCCGGCCGAGAGAAGGGCCTCGGCGTGTCGATGCGCGACTGCGTCTTCACCGGGGCCCGCCTGGCCCACTTGCGCCGCACCCAGTAGGCGTCGAAGTCGGCGAACGTGGTCAGCTCGATCTCCTCGATCCACTTGCAGGCCGAGACGTAGCCGTACAGGCCGGGGACCACCATGCGGACGGGGAAGCCGCGCTCGAACGACAGGGGTGCGCCGTTGATGCCCACGGCGAGCAGCGCGTCGCGGCCGTCCATCACGTCCTCGACGGGCGTGCCGATCGTCATCCCGTCCACGGAGCGGGCCACCAGCTGGTCCGCCGGGCCGCCGCGCGAGGGGGGCCGTACGCCCGCCTCGCGCAGCAGCTCCGCCAGCGGTACGCCGAGCCAGCGCGCCGTACCGACATAGGGGCCGCCCACCTCGTTGGAGACGCAGGTGAGGGTGATGTCCCGCTCGACGAGCGGCCGGGCGAGCAGGTCCGCCAGGGAGTACGTGCGGGGCCGCGCCACGCCCTTGCCGCGGAGGCGCAGCCGCCAGGTGCCGGCGTCGATCCGCGGCACGACCAGGGCGGTGTCCACCCGGTAGAAGTCCCTGTCGGCCGTCGTGAAGGCGGCCACGCCCGGCACGCGGACGGCGGACCCGGCCGGCAGGGGCGGTGCCGGCGAGGCGGGCGCGGGGAGCCGCAGGGCCTCGCGGGAGGCGACGGCGCCCCGTGCGCGGCGGGTGGTGAGGGTACGGCCCAGGACTCCCGCCCCGGTGGCGGCGGCCGTCGTGGCGAGGGCCGCCGCGAGGAACGTCCGCCGGGCGCGCCGGTCCCCGCCGCCCGGACCGGGGGCCGTACGGGGGCCGTCCGCGCCGGTGCCGCCCCCGCCTGCGGTGTCCGCGTCGGCGGTGACCGTGCCCACCGGCGCGGGGCCCTCGTCGGATCCCGCACCGGGCGCCCCGGCCGAGCCGGTGGCCGTACCGGTGGTGGCCGTACTGCCACCGCCGCCGGTGGCGCCGCCACGGCCATCGGCGCCCGTACCGCCGCCTCCGCCGCCTGCGCCGCCCCGGCCGTGCGCCCCGCCCACGGTGACCGGGGCCGGGCAGGCGCCGCCCACCGCGACCGGATCGGCGTGCGCCCCGCCCGCGGCGGCCGGGCGGGCGGACTCGGCGGCCCGGCCGGCCAGTCCGGCCAGCAGGTACAGGGCGACCGCGCCGGCCGCTCCGCCGGCCAGCGAGGGCAGCGCGTCGACGGCGCCCCGGCTGTCGGGGCGGGACAGGGCCGCCGCCGCGCCCACCGCGCCGAAGGCGAGCACCAGCGCGGCGCCGACCAGGCGCCGGCGCGGCGCGAGCACGCCGACGAGCACGGCGCACCCCGCGAGCACGGCCAGGATGCCGACCTGCAGGACGAGTTTGTCGGCCTCCCCGAAGGAGCGGATGGCCCAGTCCTTCACCGGCGCGGGCGTGCGGTCGATCGCCGCCCCTCCGACCACGGTGACGGGGCCGGCCTCGGGGCGCACGAGGGCCGCGGCCAGCTCGGCCACCGCGAGCGCGGTGAACGCCGCCGGCAGGCCGCAGGCGGCGCCGTGGGCGGCGCGGTCGAGGATCCGTCGAAGGGTGCTCACATCCCGTATTCGGCGCGGGCCGTCCGGCGGATGGGTCAGTCACCCGAAAGAGTGAGAAAGGGGGGATGACCCCCAGGTACCGAGGGTCCGCCGGGGCCGCCGGGGCCGCCGGTCCGGCCGGTGGGGCCGGTACGGCGCCGGGCCGGGCACGCCGGGCGCCGGGCGATGACGGCGAAGGGGCGCCGGGCGCCGACGGCGGACGGGTGCGGGCGATGACGGCGAAGGGGTGCGGGGACCCGGCCGGGCCCCCGCACCCCTTCGTGTGCGCCTCCGTCAGGCGGCGCCGTCGTGTGCCTCCGTCAGGCGGCGTCCTCCGTACGGCCGCTGTCGCCCCCTCAGGACGGCAGCGCCATCACGGCCAGCGGCGCCGTGGTCGGCTGCGGCGAGCCGCCCGCCGGTTCCACCGTGACGCCCATGCCGGTCGCCGCGCCCACCGGCCCGTCCATGACCAGGGCGCCGTCGCCCCGTACGAGACCGGCGGGCCTCATCTCCTCGCCGCGCGCGAACCACAGCTGGTACGTGCGCCCGGCGGGCAGCTCCGGCAGCCCCGTCGCAAGGAAGACGGCCCGGTCCTCGCCGCGCGAGACGACCACCGCGGCCCGCCCGCCCCCGCCCAGTGCCCCGGCCGCCGTGCGGGCGTCCGGCGCGGCCAGCACCCGGGCCAGCGCGTCGGCCTGCCGCTGCGCGTTCAGCGCCGCCGCCTCCGCGTGCCGCACCTCCTGGTACTGCCGCACGGCCACGCCGCCGAGCACGGCGCACGCCGCCACGCTGGCCGCCAGGGCCAGCCGGGCCGCCGTCCACCGGCGCGGCGCCCGCCCGCCGCCGTCGTCGGGCACGCGCGGCGGCACCTGCCGCACGGTCGCGATCCGCTCCAGCACCCGCGCCCGCATCTCCCGCGGGGGCGCGGCGGCGACGGCGGCGCCCAGGCGCGCGGCGGTGGCGGTCAGCTCCCGCACCTCCTGGGCGCACGCCGGGCAGTCCCGCAGGTGGCGCTCGAACTCCGCCCGCTCGTCGTCCGGGAGGGCGTGCAGCGCGTAGGCGCCGGTCGGGGCGTGCAGGTGGTCCTCGGTCATGCGCTCACTCCCATGCAGTCCCGGAGCCGGATGAGTCCGTCCCGCAGCCGCGTCTTGACCGTGCCGAGGGGCGTCGCGAGGAACGTGGCGACCTCCCGGTACGTGTAGCCCTGGTAGTAGGCGAGTGTCACCGCCTGCCGCTGCAGGTCGGTCAGCGACCCCAGGCAGCGGCGCACCTGCTCGCTCTCCAGACGCACCGCCACCTCCTCGCTGACCTGGTCGTACGGCGGGGTGTGCGCCGCGGTCGCGGTGCGCTCCTCGCGGTCCGCCGCCGCCTGCTCGGAGCGGACCCGGTCGACGGCGCGCCGGTGCGCGATCGTCAGCACCCAGGTGGTGACCCCGCCCCGCTCGGGCGCGTAGCGGGCCGCGGAACGCCACACCTCCACCATGACCTCCTGCGCCACCTCCTCGGACTGGGCCGGGTCCCGCAGCACCCGGAGCACCAGGCCGTACACGGGGCCGGCGAGGGCGTCGTACAGGGCGGCGAACGCCTCCCGGTCCCCGTCGGCCACCCGGGCGACGGTCTCCGCGAGGTCGGCGGCGCCGCCGGGCGCACCGCCCGCGACGCGCGCGAAGCCGCTCACCGGGCGCCTCCCGGGCGCGGACGGCCCGGCGGGGGCGGGGGGACGTGACGGCCGTGCATACGCAACCTCTCCTACGACGGGACCCGGCGGGACCGACGGGGCGGAAGGAACCGAAGGAACCAGAGGAACCAGAGGAACCGAAGGGCCGGCGGGGCCGGCGGAACGACAGGGACCACAGATCCCGCACCACCGGCACGGACCGGTGCCACCGGCACCACCGGCACCACCGGCACGGACCGGTCGCCACCGGCACGGACCGACCGCCACCGGCACCACCGGCACCACCGGCACGGCCGGTCGCCGCCGAGGCGACCGGCCGCGCCCGTGCGGAACCCTCACCGGTACTTCGGAGCCGGAGCCCGTTCGGATGGGTCCGCGCCCGGATCGGGTCCAGGAACACCCGCGCGAACCTCCCGACCGGGCACGAGGGGCACCCGCGGGCCCGTCCGCCCCGCCCGCCCCGCGGGCGGATACCACGGGACGGGCGTGGGCACGGGTGGTCGCCCACTACCCTGGAGTGGTGACTATTCGGCTGTACGACACCAGCGCCCGGCGGATCCGCGACTTCTCCCCCCTCAAGCCGGGGTGCGTCTCGATCTACCTGTGTGGCGCGACCGTGCAGGCGGCCCCGCACATCGGGCACATCAGGTCCGGGCTGAACTTCGACATCATGCGCCGCTGGTTCGCCTACCGCGGCTACGAGGTGACGTTCGTGCGCAACGTCACCGACATCGACGACAAGATCATCACCAAGGCCGCCGAGCAGGGCCGCCCCTGGTGGTCGATCGGGTACCAGAACGAGCGCGCGTTCGACGACGGCTACCGGGCCCTCGGCTGCCTGCCGCCCACGTACGAGCCGCGGGCCACCGGGCACGTCACCGAGATGGTCGAGATGATGCGCGGCCTCATCGAGCGGGGCCACGCCTACGAGGCCGACGGGAACGTCTACTTCGACGTGCGCTCCTTCCCCGGCTACCTGGAGCTGTCGCGGCAGGACCTGGACGACCTGCGCCAGCCGTCCGGCGAGGGCGAGACCGGCAAGCGCGACCCGCGGGACTTCGCCCTGTGGAAGGCGGCCAAGCCCGGCGAGCCGAGCTGGGAGACCCCGTGGGGCCGCGGCCGCCCCGGCTGGCACCTGGAGTGCTCGGCGATGGCCCACAAGTACCTGGGCGAGGCGTTCGACATCCACGGCGGCGGCCTGGACCTGGTCTTCCCGCACCACGAGAACGAGATCGCGCAGGCCAAGGCGTTCGGCGACGAGTTCGCCCGGTTCTGGGTGCACAACGCCTGGGTCACCATGAGCGGCGAGAAGATGTCGAAGTCGCTCGGCAACTCGGTGCTCGTCTCCGAGATGGTCAAGCAGTGGCGCCCCGTCGTGCTCCGCTACTACCTCGGCACGCCGCACTACCGGTCGATGATCGAGTACAGCGAGGAGGCCCTGCGCGAGGCGGACGCCGCGTACGCGCGGATCGAGGGCTTCGTCCAGCGGGTCGTCGAGAAGGCCGGCCGGACCGTGGAGCCCGCCGCCGAGGTGCCGCCCGCGTTCGCCGAGGCCATGGACGACGACCTGGGCGTCCCGCAGGCGCTGGCGGTCATCCACAACACGGTCCGCCAGGGCAACAGCGCACTGGCCGCCGACGACAAGGACGCGGCCGTCGCCCGGCTCGCGGAGGTCCGGGCGATGCTCGGCGTCCTCGGCCTGGACCCGCTCGACCCGCACTGGGCGGGCGAGGCGGAGTCGAGCCAGGACCTGCACGGCGTCGTGGACAGCCTCGTACGCATGGTGCTCGAGCAGCGGGAGTCGGCCCGCGCCCGCAAGGACTGGGCCACCGCCGACGCGATCCGCGACCAGCTCGGGCAGTCCGGGCTCGTCATCGAGGACGGCCCGGACGGGCCTCGCTGGACGCTCGGCGCCCGCTGACGCACTCTTGAGGTGCCGCCCGGCCCGGCCGGGCGGCACACCCCCCACACGTACGCACGACTGTGATTTTTGACGGAGACAGGTAGGTCATGGCCGGGAACAGCCAGCGCAGGAACCGCCGCACCAGCAACAAGAAGGGCGCGACGGTCGGCAGCGGTGGCAACCGGCGCCGCTCCCTGGAGGGCAAGGGCCCGACGCCGCCCGCGCACATGCGCAAGGGGCACGTGAAGAACCGCGTCGCCAACGCCAAGGCCAAGCAGTCCGCGCGCCGCCCGGTCGTCCGGCGCGGCGGCAAGGGCCAGTCCGAGATGGTCGTCGGCCGCAACCCGGTCTTCGAGGCCCTGCGCGACGGCGTGCCCGCGACGACGCTCTACGTCCAGCAGTTCATCGACAACGACGAGCGGGTGCGCGACGCGCTGAAGCTCGCCGCCGACCGGGGCGGCATCCACCTCATGGAGGCCCCGCGCGCCGAGCTGGACCGGATGACGAACGGCCTGAACCACCAGGGCCTCGTCCTCCAGGTCCCGCCCTACGAGTACGCCCACCCCGAGGACCTGGCCGCCGCCGCGTACGACGAGGGCGAGGAGCCGCTGATCGTCGCCCTCGACGGCGTCACCGACCCGCGCAACCTCGGCGCGATCGTCCGGTCCGTGTCGGCGTTCGGCGGCCACGGCGTGGTCGTCCCGGAGCGGCGCGCGGCCGGCATGACCGCGGGCGCCTGGAAGACGTCCGCCGGTACGGCCGCCCGCACGCCCGTCGCACGCGCCACCAACCTGACGCGCGCCCTGGAGGCGTACCAGAAGGCCGGCCTGACCGTCGTCGGCCTCGCCGCCGAGGGCGAGACGGAGGTCGGCGACCTGGAGGCGCTGGAGGGCCCGGTCGTCATCGTGGTCGGCAGCGAGGGCAAGGGCCTGTCCCGGCTCGTCGGCGAGACCTGCGACCACCTGGTCCGCATCCCGATGCCGGGCGGCGCCGAGTCGCTCAACGCCGGCGTCGCGGCCGGCGTCGTGCTCTACGAGGCGGCCCGCCGGAGGGCCTGACCCCCCGCCGGGCCCGACACCGCGGGTCCGGCGCCGCCGTACCGGGACCCGTCATGATCTTGACGGGTCTCGGACATTTGGGGGCCGTCAAGGCAGTGTCCTATCGCGCCGTCACTCGGTTAGATGAGTGTGGACACCAGAACGCCCAGGCCCGGCTTCGACGATCAGCCTGCGCTGAGCATGGTCAAGGTCAACAGCGACCCCGCGCAGGTCATCGTGAACCACGCCAGTTTCCGGGTACAGCTCGCCCCGGTCCGGAGGCCCCGGTTCGCGGACCCCTCCCGCGTCCCCGCCCTGAGCGGCGCGGCGCCCGGCTCCGCCCGGCGCCGCGCGCCCGTCGTGTGGACCGGCAAGTCCTCGCCCGGGGACCTCGGCGCGACCGGACTCCTCCAGGCGGTACGGGACTCGGCGGGCGTCGACACGCTCGACCGCACGCAGGCCCTGCCGCTGACGGACGCCGCGGCGGGCGCCACCCGCGTCCTCCCGCGCGTCGGCTACGGCGACGACACGCTGCCGACCCCGGTCGTCGGCGGACGGCGCGCCCCCGACGCGCCGCCGCTGCTGCCGCCCATGCGCCGCGCCGAGGGCGCCTACGACCTGCGGCCCGACGACACCCGGGAGACGGCGCTCCCGTACGGCCACGGCGCGCCGCCGCACCCCGCGGCCCACGGCCCCGGCGGGTACGGCCCCGGCTACGGCACGGGCCCCGACGCGGGCCCCGACGCCGGGTACGGCGCCTACGACCCGGAGACCGCCGACCGGGACGGGTACGACCTCGACCAGTACGCCGACCGGTACGCCGAGCGGTACGAGGGCGGCCGGTACGCGGACGAGGACCGCGACCGGTACGCGGACGGCGCCCCCGCGCACCACCGGCACGCCTACTACCCCGGCCGCCGGATGAACCTCGGGGTCGTGCTGCTGCCGCTGCGCGTCTTCCTCGGGCTCATCTCCGTCTACGCCGGCATGGGCAAGCTGTGCGACCCGGTCTACTTCGACGGCGGCGAGCGCGGCTCCATGGTCCGCTGGCTGACGTCGCTGGACCCGTGGCCGCTCGCCGAGCCGCTGCGCGACTTCGCGCTGGCCCACCCGGTCGGCGCCGGTCTCAGCGTCGCGTTCGCCCAGGTCATCGTGGGCGTCCTCACCATCCTGGGGCTGTGGCAGCGGGTCGCCGCGGTGTTCGGCGCGCTGCTGTCGGCGGCGCTGCTGCTGACCGTGAGCTGGCGGGCCGTCCCCGCGTACGACGCGCCCGACATCATCTACCTCGCCGCCTGGTCGCCGCTGATCATCGCCGGGGCGCCCGTCTACTCCGTGGACGGCCGCCTCGCGGGGGAGGCCTGGCGCAGGCTCGGTCCGCGCGCCGCCCTGTGGGACCTGCGCCGCCGGGTGCTGCGGCGCGGCGCGGTGGTGGCCGCGGTGGTGACCGGCCTGACGCTGCTCGTCGGCTCGGTGCTGGGCGGGGCCGTGCGGTCCTCGGACCTGATCACCGTGCCGGGCCCGAACGCCGACCCGACCAACCACCTGCCGGGGCGCCCGCTGCCGGAGGAGCCCGCGCAGCGCGAGTCGGAGAGCGCCTCGGCCGAGGCGCCCGAGCCGTCCGAGTCCGCCTCCCCGTCCGAGTCGGCCGCGCCCAGCGAGAGCCCGACGGCGGGGCAGCAGGCCGAGGAGGAGCCGGTCTACGAGAGCGGCCGGGTCGAGCAGGAGGCGCCCACGGCCACGCGGGGCGCCGGCGAGGTCCCGCAGGAGCCCCGCCCCGAGCCGCCCCCGGTGGCCAGCGCGGGCCCCACCTCCAGCGGCGGCTCCGGCGGCGGTGGCGGCGACGACGGCTTCGGCTCGGGCGGCACGGACGACGGCACGTCCGGCGGCTCCTCCGGAGGCGGTACGGGCGGCAACCGCAACCCGCTGGGCGGCCTCCTCGGCTGACCCCGGCCCCCTCCGGTATCCGAGGGCGGTCACCGCGCGCGGCACCCGCGCCGGTGGCCGCCCTCCGTGCCACCCGTGCCCGTGCCCGTACCGGCGTCCGTGCCGTGCCGTGTCCGTGTCCGTGTCCGTGCCGTGCCCGTTTCCCGGAAGCGGCAACAGCGGTTGCCGGTGTGGCAAGGGGCGGGATGCAATGACCGGCATGCGGCAGCACGACACGGCGGGGCACGAGGCGGCGGGGCACGACAGGGTGAAGCGCGACGGCACGGCGGAGCGCGCCTGCAGGGCGGCACACGGCGCGGCGGCGCAGGGCAGGGCGGTGCGGGACACCGCGGTGCGGGACACGGCGGTGCGCACCGCCCGGTACGCGCCCGCGAGCGCCCCCTCGACGGCCCCTGCCGGGCCCGGCCCCGGGGGGCTGGAGCAGGCGCTCGCCTCGGTCGGCCCCCGGCTGCGCGAGCTGCGGCGGCGGCGCGGCGTCACCCTCGCGGCGCTGTCCGACGCCACCGGCATCTCCCGCAGCACCCTGTCCCGCCTGGAGACCGGCCGGCGCCGCCCCACGCTGGAACTGCTGCTGCCGCTCTCCCAGACCTACCAGGTACCGCTGGACGAGCTGGTCGGCGCCCCCGACGTCGGCGATCCGCGCGTACGGCTCAAGCCGCGCACCGTGCGCGGCTCGACGGTGGTGCCGCTCACCCGGCAGCCCGGCCCGCTCCAGACGTACAAGATGGTGATCCCGGTGTCCCGCACCACCCCGGACCCGCGCGTCCACGAGGGCCACGAGTGGCTGTACGTGCTCGCGGGGCGGCTGCGGCTGGTGCTCGGCGACCACGACGTGGTGCTGGGGGCGGGGGAGGCGGCCGAGTTCGACACGCGCGTCCCGCACTGGTTCGGCTCCACCGGGGACGGTCCGGTGGAGATCCTGTCCATCTTCGGCCGCCAGGGCGAGCGGATGCACGTCCGCGCCCGTACCCGCGGCGACGACGCGACCGCTCCCGGCGGGCGGGGCCGGTCCGCGCGCCCCCGGCGGGGGCGCCCGGCCGGCGGGGCCTGAGCGGGCCGGGCCCGGCGCGGCGGTCAGACCGCTGCGCGGTCCGGTCCGCACGGCGGCCGGGGCGCTGCCCTCAGGCCCGCGCGGGGGTGTCCTGGACCCGTCCGCGGGCGGCCAGCTCCCTGGCGGCCTCCGTCAGGTCCTTGGCGGTGTCGATGGCCCGCCAGTAGGCGCCCTGGGGCAGGGGGAAGCCGGCCAGCCGCCGCTCGCGGGCGAGGCCGGGGAAGGTGGTCCGCTCGTGGTCGCCGCGCTCGGGCAGCAGGTCGCGGAAGGCCGCGGAGAAGACGTACACGCCCGCGTTGATCAGGTAGGGCGACGGGGGCGCCTCGATGAAGTCGGTGATGTGGCCGAAGGCGTCGGTCTCGACGGCGCCCCACGGGATGCGGGGGCGGGCCAGGGCGAGCGTGGCGGTCGCGTCGCGCTCGGTGTGGAAGGCGGCCATCTCGCGCAGCGAGAACCGGGTCCAGATGTCGCCGTTGGTGGCGTACCAGGGTTCGTCGGGGTGCGGGAGCCGGGCCGCCGCGTGCTTCAGGCCGCCGCCGCGTCCGAGCGGCTCCTCCTCGACGACGGTGGTGACGTGCAGGGGCAGGTCGGCGTCGTCGAGCCACCGCCGCAGCACGTCGGCGAGGTGGCCGCAGGAGACGACGGCGTGGGTCACGCCCTCGGCGGCGAGCCAGGCGAGCTGATGGCCGATGATCGGGGTCCCGGTGCCCGGGATCTCGACCATCGGCTTGGGGCGGTCGTCGGTGTAGGGGCGCAGTCGGGAGCCCTGGCCGCCCGCCAGGACCACGGCCTGCGTCGGAGTGGTGTGCATACGGGGCACGATAGGCGCACCCCGGCGGCCCCGGGGGCGGTTCGCCGCCCGGCCTCGGCCTCGGCCTCGGTCTCGGCCGCGGCTCCGGGTCCGGCCCTGCGTGGGGCCCCGGCCCTGCGGGGGCCCCGGCCCGGCATCGGGTCCGGCCGTGGCTCCCGCTTCCGATCCGGAAGCAGGACCGGCCGTGGCCCCGGCTCAGCTCGCGGCGGCGACGCCACCGGCGAACGACGTGTCGCAGACGGGCCGGGAGAAGGACTGCGCCCGGGTCGGGCCGTAGACGCGGACGGCGGCGGCGCCGAGGTCGCGGGCGATCGACATGCAGTGCGGGGCGAGGGACGGGCTGTCCTCGACGGCGCGCTGGAGGTGCGTCAGGGCGACGCCCGGGTCCGTGCGCTCCATCTCGCCGACGAGGCGGTCGAGGAGCAGGTCCTGGGGGGCGCGCCGCTGCTCGGTGCGGGCGGCGGCCGGTGCCGCGACGTTCTCCGCGGCGGCGGTGAGCAGCTGCGTCTCGGAGCGCTGTCCGGCCCACGGGACGCTGGAGACCGCGAGCGTGCCGGAGAGGACCAGGACGACGGGCAGGACGAGGGCGAGGGAACGGCCGATGCGGCGTGCTGTCTGGTTCACGGAGGCGAGCGTAGCGCTCGGTGAAGTTTCAGGGACGCTTAGTCACTCTCACGGGGGAGGTTTCGTTACCTTCGACCGGGTCCGTTGTTGACGAACGTCACCCGAAACGGGCAGGTGTGCCGGGGTTTCTCCGGCTTGAGGGGTTCGCGTGATCGCCAAACGCGGACGGCTCCGCGTGGAGTACGCGGAGCCGTCCGTTCCGTTCCGTGGGCGGTGGGGCCTCAGTCGCTGAGGCGGGCGCCGGTGGAGGTGGAGAAGACGTGCAGCTCGCCCGGGCGCGGGACGACGTGCAGCTCGGAGCCCTTCGCCGGGATGGAGCGGCCGCCGACGCGGACGACCAGGTCCTTCAGGTCGCCGCCGACGCGGGCGGAGCCGTACACGTAGCCGTCGGCGCCCAGCTCCTCGACGACGTTGACCTGGACGGCGAGGCCGGCCGGGGCGGAGGCGTCCTTGCTCAGGGCCTGCGCGGCGGCGCCGCCGTGCTCGACCACGTCGAAGTGCTCGGGGCGGATGCCGACCGTGACGGTGGTGTCGCCGTTGGCGGTGGCGGCGGTCAGCGCCTCGCGGGAGACGGGCACCACGCTGTTGCCGAACTTCACGCCGCCGTCGGTGATCGGCACCTCGACCAGGTTCATGGCGGGGGAGCCGATGAAGCCGGCGACGAAGAGGTTGGCCGGGCGGTCGTACATGTTGCGCGGGGTGTCGACCTGCTGGAGCAGGCCGTCCTTGAGGACGGCGACCCGGTCGCCCATGGTGAGCGCCTCGACCTGGTCGTGCGTGACGTACACGGTGGTGATGCCGAGGCGGCGCTGGAGGGAGGCGATCTGCGTACGGGTGGAGACGCGGAGCTTGGCGTCGAGGTTCGACAGCGGCTCGTCCATGAGGAAGACCTGCGGCTCGCGGACGATCGCGCGGCCCATGGCGACGCGCTGGCGCTGGCCGCCGGAGAGCGCCTTCGGCTTGCGGTCGAGGTACTCGGTGAGGTCGAGGATCTTCGCCGCCTCCTCGACCTTCTTGCGGATCTCCGCCTTGTTGACCCCGGCGATCTTGAGCGCGAAGCCCATGTTGTCGGCGACGGTCATGTGCGGGTAGAGCGCGTAGTTCTGGAACACCATGGCGATGTCCCGGTCCTTCGGCGGCAGGTGGGTGACGTCGCGGTCGCCGATGCGGATCGCGCCGCCGTTGACGTCCTCCAGGCCCGCGAGCATCCGCAGGGAGGTGGACTTGCCGCAGCCGGACGGGCCGACGAGGACGAGGAACTCGCCGTCCGCGATCTCGATCTCGAGCTGGTCGACGGCGGGCTTGGTGCCGCCCGGGTAGAGCCGCGTCGCCTTGTCGAACGTGACAGAAGCCATGGTGATGGGTCCCTTCACCGGCAGGAACGTGCCGGACGATCCGAGTAAAGGAGGGATGTGTGTCCAGTCCACCGAGGTGAACTTCCCGGTGACGCTACCTGGCCGGAAGGGATGTGTCAGCAGTCCGGGGCGATCGGAATTCTCACCTTCGCCGCCTTGGGGGTTGGTTACACTGACCGGGCTGCCGCCTTAGCTCAGTTGGCTAGAGCGCTTGACTTGTAATCTTGAGGTCGTCGGTTCGATTCCGACAGGCGGCTCCTGGAGGACCCCCGGCCACGCGGCCGGGGGTCCTTTTCCTTCCCCGCTCCGGCGGGACCCCCGCTCCGGCGGGACCCCCGCTCCGGCGGACGGGCACGGGGCGTCGCCGGAGCGGGGAAGCGCCGCCGGGAGGGTGCCCCGCGTCACCGGCGGGGGCCCGGTGGGGCGGGCGGTGGGCGAGTGGCAGGCTGGGGGCATGATTCGTAGCGCTGCCCCGGCCGACGTGCCGGTCATCCATGCCATGATCCGCGACCTCGCCGAGTACGAGAAGGCGCTGCACGAGGTGCGGGCCACCGAGGAGCACCTCCGCGAGGCGCTGTTCGGGGAGCGGCCCGCGGCGTACGCCCACATCGCCGAGGACGAGGCGGGCGAGGTCGTCGGCTTCGCGCTGTGGTTCCTGAACTTCTCCACCTGGCGCGGTGTGCACGGCATCTACCTGGAGGACCTGTACGTGCGCCCCGAGGCGCGCGGCGGCGGCCACGGGAAGGCGCTGCTGCGGGAGCTGGCGCGGATCTGCGTGGAGCGCGGGTACGAGCGGCTGGAGTGGTCGGTGCTGAACTGGAACACCCCGTCGATCAACTTCTACAAGGCCCTGGGCGCCCGCCCGCAGGACGAGTGGACCGTCTACCGGCTGACCGACGAGGCCCTGGCGGAGCTGGGCGCCCGGTAGCGGCGGGCCCGGGGCGGTCACGGGACCAGGACGACCTTGCCCGTCGTGCCGCGGGTCTCCAGGGCGCGGTGGGCCCGGGCCGCCTCCCGCAGCGGGAAGCGCTGGACGGCCGGGCGGAGGCGGCCGGCGGCGGCCTCCGCCAGGGCGCGGGTCTCCAGCACCCGTACGTCCCCGCCCGCCCGGTCGAGCATGGCCCGGCCGAGCACCTGCCGCGAGGTGATCCCCCGCGCGGCCTGCTCCTCCTCCGTGAGGACCAGCGGCCCGCCGTCCCGGACGCCCTGGCTGGACCAGCCGAAGACGATGTGCCGGCCGCCCTCGCCGAGCAGGCCGACCGCCTCGCGGCCGAGGTCGCCGCCCACGGAGTCGTACACGACCGCCGCCCGCCGCCCGCCGAGCCACGCGCGCGCCTCCCGCGCCCAGCCGGGGCGGGTGTAGTCGATCGCGGCGTCCGCGCCGTTGGCCAGCACGAGGGCGGTCTTGGCGGGGCCGCCCGCGAGGCCGAGGACGGTGGCCCCGGCGTTCTTCGCGTACTGCACGAGGAGGGTGCCGATGCCGCCCGCCGCCGCCGGGACGACGACCACGTCGCCTCGGCCCGGCTCGGCGAACCGGACGATCCCCATCGCCGTGCGGCCCGTGCCGATCATGGCGACGGCCGCCGCCTCGTCCAGACCGTCCGGGACCGGGTGGAGGCGGTCCGCGCCGGTGACGGCCAGCTCCGCGTAGCCGCCGGGGGCGGCGCCCAGGTGGGCGACGACGCGGCGGCCGAGCCAGGACGGGTCGGCGCCCTCGCCGAGCGCGTCCACCGTGCCGGCGACCTCGCGGCCGGGGACGGTCGGCAGGTCGGCGGGGCCGCCGAACGGGCCCGGCATGCCCTCGCGCAGTGCCGTGTCGAGGAGGTGGACCCCCGCGGCGGCGACCACGACGCGGACCTGGCCGGGGCCCGGCACGGGGTCCGGGACCTCCTCGTACGTCAGGTTCCCGGCGGGACCGAAGGCGTGCAGGCGGACGGCGTGCATGAGGGGCTCCTGTCTCGTGCGGCGGCGTGCACGAGGCAGCTTCCTTCCTCAAGCGCGGTCGAGGTCAAGGGAGTTCGAGAACCGGTGCGCGGGCCCGCGGGCGGGCGGTGCGCCGGCCGTCAGGGCATGCGCGGGAAGCGGGCCTGGAGGTCCCACACGGCGGGGTTGTCGGCGAGGCCCTCGTGCAGGTCGACCAGGTCGGCGATCAGGTCGTGCAGGAAGTCCCGCGCCTCCCGGCGCAGCACCGCGTGGCCGAAGGTGAGCGGCGGCTCGTCGCCGGGCATCCAGTCGGCCTCCACGTCCACCCACCCGAAGCGGCGCTCGAACAGCATCCGGTCGGTGGACTCGGTGAAGTCGATCTCGGCGTACTGGGGCCGCGCCGAGCGGCTGCCGAGGGGGTCGCGGTCGAGGCGCTCCACGGTGTCGCACAGCGCCCACGCGAAGTCCAGTACCGGCACCCACCCCCAGGCGGTGGCCACCTCCCGGTCGGTCTCGGTGTCCGCCAGGTACACGTCCCCGCAGAACAGGTCGTGGCGCAGGGCGTGCACGTCGGCCCGCCGGTAGTCGGTCTGCGGGGGGTCGGGGAAGCGACGCGAGAGGGAGTAGCCGATGTCGAGCACGTACGCGATGGTGTCACGTCCCCGGGGCGCCGCGTCCGGCGGTGGTGGACCGGCGGTGACGGGCCTGCCGGTGGTGGACCGGCCGGTGGTGGACCGGCGTTGGTGGACCGGCGGCCCGGGGCGGCGCGGGGGCGGGGGTCAGGTCAGGAGGCGCTGCTCCTTGGCGACCGCCACGGCGCCCGCGCGGGTGTCGACGCCGAGCTTCGTGTAGATGCGGCCCAGATGGGTCTTGACCGTCGCCTCGCTGATGAAGAGGGCGCGCGCGATCTCTCGGTTGCCGAGTCCGCGTGCGAGCTGGCCGAGGATGTCGCGCTCCCGGGCCGTCAGGGCGGGCCCGGCCACCCCGCGCACCCGGTCCATGACGCGGCCGGCGACCGGCGCGGACAGGGCCGTGCGCCCCTGGGCGGCGGCACGGATCGCGGCGAACAGCTCCTCCGGGCGCTCCGCCTTGAGGAGGTAGCCGGTGGCCCCCGCGTCGATGGCGCGGGTGACGTCGGCGTCCGTGTCGTACGTGGTGAGGACGAGGACCCGGACCTCAGGGGAGGCGATCCGGCGGGTGGCCTCCACGCCGTCCATGCCGGGGCCCAGCTGGAGGTCCATCAGCACCACGTCGGGCCGCAGCCGCGCCGCGCGGGCGACCGCCTCCTCTCCGCTGCCCGCCTCGCCGGCCACCTCGATGCCCGGCTCGCTGCCCAGCAGGGCGAGCAGCCCGGCGCGCACCACGGCGTGGTCGTCGCAGAGGAGGACGCGGATCGGGCCGGCGGGCCCCGCCGGGCCTGCCGGGCCGGTGGGGCCCGTCGGGCCGGTGGGACCGGTCGGGCCGGTCGGGGTCTCTTCAGGTGTCACGGGGGGCCGCTCCCAAGGGGATCGATACGGACAGGACCGTGCCCTCGCCCGGCGCGGACTCCACGTTCAGGACGCCGCCCAGCGCCGCCGCGCGGGCGCGCATCGCGGGCAGACCGTGGCCGCGCACGCCCCCGCCGGGCTCCCGCGGGGCGTCCGGCGCGTCGAAGCCGCGGCCGTCGTCCGCCACGTCCAGCACCACCTGGTCGTCCAGCCGGGTCAGGGTCACTGCGGCGGTGGTGGCACCGGCGTGCTCCCGGACGTTCGCCAGGGCGCCCTGGGCGATCCGCAGCAGCGCCGACGCCACCCGTCCGGGCAGCGGACCGCCCTCGCCCTCGGCGTGGAACCGCACCCGGAGCGCGGCGCCCGTCTCGCGGGCGGCGAGGGCCCGCAGCGCGGTCGCCAGGTCGCCGCCGCTCGCGGCCAGGTCGGCGGGCGCCAGGTCGTGGACGAAGCGGCGGGCCTCGGCGAGGTTGTGCTCGGCGATGGACGCGGCGGCCCGCACATGGCGGCGCGCCGCCCCGGGGTCGGTGTCCCAGGTGCGGTCGGCGGCCTGGAGCAGCATCCGCTGGCTGGACAGGCCCTGGGCGAGGGTGTCGTGGATCTCCATGGACAGCCGCTGCCGCTCCGCGAGGGTGCCCTCGCGCCGCTCGGTCGCGGCCAGCTCGCGGCGGGTGCGCAGCAGGTCCCCGATGAGCGCCCGCTGCCGGCCGGCCTGCCGCTGGGCGTGCAGGAACACGGCCGTCGCGATGGCGGCCGCCGCGGGCGGGGCGATCAGCAGCATGGGGTCGACCCCTGCGTCCGCCAGCTTCTGCAGGGCGACCACCACGAACAGCGTCAGCAGGGCCACCAGCACCAGCGCGGCGCGTGGCGGCAGCAGCCGCAGCCCCGTGTACAGCAGGGGTACGGCGCACAGCGCGAAGCTCGGCGCCACGACCACCAGGACCAGCCACACCGCCACGACGGCGGCCAGCCACACCCGGCCGCGCCGCGCGGGGGGCTCCGCCGGGGACCCGGCGCCGGGGCCGAGGACGTACAGCGCGGCCAGGACCGCGGAGAGCGCGACGACCCAGCCGGCCGTGCCGTCCCAGGGGTGGCGCAGCAGGTACCGGGCCAGGGAGGCGGCGAGCAGCAGGAAGAACGCGACGTGCATGACCCGCGCCAGCAGGCGGGCGTCCGCGTCGCCGGCCGCCGCCCCGGCCCTTCCCCCGGCCGCCGTCCCGGCCCTTCCCCCGGCCGCCGTCCCGGCCCTTCCCCCGGCCGCCGTACCGGTACTCGCCCCGGCCGCCGCCCCGGCCCTCCCCCCGGCCGCCGTACCGGTACTCGCCCCGGCCGCCGCCCCGGCCCTCCCCCCGGCAGCCGCCCCCGCCGCCGCCCCGGCCGGGTGGGCCGGGGCGGCCCGACGCGGGCGCTCCGGTGTGTCCCTGTGCGTCACGCTCCCCATCCTCCGCCCGCGCGCGCCATGCGGCATCAACCGATCGGCTGACGCTCCCGTCGCCCCCTCCGGCGACGCGGGGCGGCGGGCCGCGGCGGGATCGTGGAGGTACCGCAGCGGCCGACCGGCCCTCCCCCCGAGACCCTGGAGCACCCATGGCAGCCCACCGCCAGCACACCCGCGGCACCCGCCTCCTGACCGGCGCCCTCGTCGCGGCCGCCCTCGGCGCCGGCACGTTCGGCGCCGTCTCCGCCACCGCCTCCGCGCCGGACGCCCCGCAGCGGGCCCGGACGGCCGCCCCGGCCTCCGCCGTCGCCGAGCGGGACACGCACCGGACCCGCCACCTCACCGCCGACGCCGCCGCGCGCGCCGCGCAGGCCGCCCTGAAGGCCGCCCGCGAGGACGGCCAGCGGGTCACGGTCGCCGTCGTGGACCGCAACGGCAACACCATCGCGGTCCTGCGCGGCGACGGCGCCGGCCCGCAGTCGTACCAGTCGGCCGAGCGCAAGGCGTACACCGCCGCCTCCTGGAACGCTCCGACCTCCGAGCTGGTCAAGCGCCTGGAGTCGACGCCGAACCTCAAGGACATCCCCGGCACCCTCTTCCTCGGCGGCGGCGTCCCGGTGGCCGCCGACGGCACGCCCGTCGCGGGCATCGGAGTGGCCGGCGCCCCGAGTGGCGCCCTGGACGAGAAGTACGCGCGGGCCGGCGCCGCCGTGCTCACCACCGACTGAACCGGCGGCGTACGGGTGTGAGGCGGGCGCCGGCCGGGCGGCGGCCGGGCGCCCGCTTAGGATCGCCGGGTGATCCATGGGACGAGGGCGCGGCGGCTGGTCCGCGCGGGGCTCGCCGCGCTGCTGCTGGTGCCGGCGGCCGGGTGCTCGGGTGGTGTCACGGGCACGCCGGGCGCCGCCGGGCTGCGCGACCCGTACTTCCCGCGCCTGGGCAACGGCGGCTACGACGTGCGCCACTACGCCCTGACCGTCGCCTACGACCCGGCCACCGGCCGCCTCGACGGCGCCGCCGAGATCACCGCCCGCGCCACCCAGGACCTGAGCGCCTTCCGTCTGGACCTGGCCGGGCTCACCGTCGAGGGGGCCACCGTCGACGGCGAACCGGCCTCCGTCCAGCGGGCCGGGAACGAGGTGACCCTCCGGCCCCGCGCCGACATCGAGGACGGGGCGGCCTTCCGCGCCGTCGTCCGCTACACCGGCTCCCCGCGCACGATCACCGATCCGGACGGCTCCGAGGAG
This sequence comes from Streptomyces fradiae ATCC 10745 = DSM 40063, assembly GCF_008704425.1. Classification (NCBI taxonomy): domain Bacteria; kingdom Bacillati; phylum Actinomycetota; class Actinomycetes; order Kitasatosporales; family Streptomycetaceae; genus Streptomyces; species Streptomyces fradiae. Next base: position 3,041,171 of record NZ_CP023696.1, on the reverse strand, counting down.
GGGTGGCTGCGGACGGCGGACGGCGCCGTCGCCCTGGGCCAGCCGACCGGGTCCATGGCGTGGTTCCCCGGCAACCACCACCCGTCCGACAAGGCGACCTACACCGTCACCCTCACCGTCCCGGCCGGCTACCGGGCCGTCACCAACGGGCAGCCGGGCCGCGCGGTGACGCGGGACGGACGCACGACCACCACCTGGCGGACCACCGAGCCGATGGCGAGCTACCTGGCGACGGTCGCCGTCGGCCGGTTCGACGTCACCACGGCCCGCACCGCGGCCGGGGTGCCCGTCGTCACGGCGACCGACCGGACCGTCACCCGCCGGGCCGCCCCGCTGGCGGCGCGGGTGCCGGAGCTCCTGGACTGGCTGGCGGAGCGGTTCGGCCCGTACCCGTTCTCCTCCGCCGGGGTCGTCGTGGAGCGCGCGGGCGACGCGGCGTACGCCCTGGAGACGCAGACCCGGCCGGTCGTCCCCGAGGACCTGTTCACCCCCGGCATCCTCGTCCACGAACTGGCCCACCAGTGGTACGGCGACTCGGTCTCGCCCGCCACGTGGCGGGACATGTGGCTGAACGAGGGCTTCGCCCAGTACGCGGAGTGGCTGTACGCGGAGGACTTCGAGGGCACACCGGTGCGGGACAGCTTCGACGCGGCCTTCGCCGACGAGGACAACTGGGCGTTCCCGCCCGCCGAGCCGCCGACCGCCGCGGACATCTCGGGGCCGCCGGTGTACGGCCGGGGCGCGATGGTCCTCCACCAGGTCCGACGGGCCGTCGGCGACGTGGCGTTCTTCGCGCTGCTGCGCGGATGGGCGGCCGAGCACCGGCACGGCACCGCCTCGACGGACGACTTCACCGCGTACGTGGAGGAGGAGACGGGCCGGGACCTGACCGCGCTGTGGGACACGTGGCTGTACGGCGAGGGGAGGCCGGCCGCGCCCTGAGCCCCGCCCCCCGCCGGGTCACAGGGGCTTGCGGAGCACCACGCAGTCGCGGCCGAGCCTGAGGTCCCGGCGGCGGGCGACCTCCGCGTACCCGAGGGAGCGCCAGAAGGACAGGGCCTTGCGGTTGTTGTCCAGTACGGCGAGCTTCACGCCCGTCCGGCCCAGCGCCCGGAACCGCTTCTCGACGATCTCGGTCAGCTCCCGGCCGAAGCCCATGCGGTGGTCCCGGCCGTGCACCATCAGCAGCCCGATCCACGGGTCCGGGTCGTCCGGGTCCGGGTGGTGGGCCAGGGTCACGGCGATGCCGATCACCCGTCCGGCGGACCGGGCGACCAGCACCTCCGCGCCGGGCTGCGCCAGCTCGTCGGCGAGCGAGGCGGCGACCTGCTCGGGCCGGATGTCGTCGGGGTCCGGGAACTCCCCGCTGAGCTGCTGGAACTCCCGGTTGGACGCGTACAGCTCGGTGAGCTCGGTGAGGAGCGGGCCCGGCAGGGCGCCCTCCTCGCCGGGCTCCAGCGGTTCCACGATCATGCGGCCACAGTAGGCAACGACGGGCCCCGGAGCGGCGACCGCCACCGGGCCGGTCGGCGGGGGCCCGGCCGACGGGCCGGCCGGAAGCGCCCCCTGTCCGGCGCCCGGGGGGCCGGCGGCGGCCGGCGGGATCCCCGGGGCGCGGACACGGGCGCGGGCGGGCGCCGGGGCGTCCGCACGGCGGGGGCGTCGGTCAGACGTTCACACCGAAGTCGCGGGCGATGCCCTCCAGGCCGGAGGCGTAGCCCTGGCCGACCGCGCGGAACTTCCACTCGGCGCCGTGCCGGTACAGCTCGCCGAAGACCATGGCGGTCTCCGTCGCGGCGTCCTCGCTGAGGTCGTAGCGGGCGATCTCGGTGCCGCCGTTCTGGTTCACGATGCGGATGTACGCGTTGCGGACCTGGCCGAAGTTCTGCGAGCGGGCGACCGCGTCGTAGATGGAGACCGGGAAGACGATCTTGTCGACGTCGGCCGGGAGACCCGCCAGGTTGACGTTGATCTGCTCGTCGTCGCCGCCGCCCTCACCCGTGCGGTTGTCACCGGTGTGGACGATGGTGCCGTCCGGGGTCGACTTGTTGTTGAAGAAGACGAAGTGCGCGTCCGAGGCGACCTGGCCGGCCGCGTTGACGCCGATCGCCGACGCGTCGAGGTCGAAGTCCGTGCCCGTGGTGGTGCGGACGTCCCAGCCGAGGCCCACCGTGACGGCGGTGAGGCCCGGAGCCTCCTTGGTCAGCGAGACATTGCCGCCCTTGGACAGGCTTACAGCCATGGAAGTCCCTTCCTATACCGAGTGCTCTGGTGCCATGGGTGCCCCCGTGGCGTCACTGCTGATAACGCCCGGCGGCACGAGGTGGTTCCAGGCTCGCCCGCCGGGTGCGGGAAATGCGCGTGACGCGGCGGGCGGAGGTCGGGGAACATGGGGGACGTGTCCGGTCGCCATGTCATCAGAGGTTCGGTCTCCCTGCCGGAGTCCGAGCTGGTGTGGCGTTTCTCCAGGTCCTCCGGGCCGGGCGGACAGCACGTCAACACCAGCGACTCCCAGGTCGAGCTGCGCTTCGACCTCGCCCGTACGGAGGCCCTGCCGCCGGTCTGGAAGGAGCGCGCCCTGGAGCGGCTCGCCGGCCGGCTGGTGGGGGGCGTCCTCGTCGTACGGGCGTCGGAGCACCGGTCGCAGTGGCGCAACCGCGAGGCGGCGGCCGTCCGGCTCGCGGGCCTCCTGGCGGAGGCCACGGCGCCCCCGCCGCGCCCCAGGCGGCCCACGAGGATCCCGCGCGGGATCAACGAGCGGCGGCTGCGGGAGAAGAAGCAGCGCTCCGAGACCAAGCGCGGGCGCTCGCCCCGCGACTGGACGTAGCCCCGGCGGGACCCGACCCGGCCCGTCCCGGCCGACCGGTTCCGGCCGACCGGTTCCGGCCGGTTCCGGCCGGTCACCCGAGGTGCCGGTACCGCCCGCGGAAGTACGTCAGCGGCGCGCCCTCCGCGTTCGGGAAGGCGGCCGCCAGCACCCGGGCGACGACCAGCGTGTGGTCGCCCGCCTCCACCCGCTGCTCCGTCCGGCACTCCAGTGTGGCCAGCGCCCCGGCGACCAGCGGCGCCCCGGTCAGCGCCCCGCGCGTGTGGGGGAGGTCGGCGAACAGCAGCCGGTCGCTGATCCGGTTCCTCATCGCGAAGCGCGCCGCGACCTGCCGCTGGTCCTCGGCCAGGAGCGACACCCCCCACAGCGGCTGCTCCGCCAGCAGGTCGTCCATCCGGGAGCCGTTGCGCAGGCTGACCAGGACCAGCGGCGGGTCCAGCGACACCGACACGAAGGCCGTCGCCGTCATGCCGACGTCCTCGTCGAGCGGCGGCTCGACCGCCGTCACCAGGACGACACCGGCCGCCAGCCGGGACATCGCCGCACGGAACTCCTCGCTGCCCACCCCTTCAGCATGAGGCAGGTCGGAGTCTGACACCGGGGTCCGAGTTGTTGGCAGCACATCCGGAACGCTAACCTCGCCCGCCACCCGGCCGCATCGGACGGGAGGACCAGCAGGACGCGTACGGGACCTAGGTCCCCGGATCGATTCGCTACCGGAATCACCACGGCCTGGTTGTCGTATTTGTGACTTGAGTCACAGAGGGCAGTATTTGTTGACCCTGTGTACCGGGGGCACAGCTCCCTGTGATTCAGTGGCCGGTGACACCGCACGAGGACGCCGCTGACACATCTGGAGTTGTTGCTGTCGAGGTCTCGGGGAGAGCGAGCAATGGAGACCGAGTCGGAGCCGTACGTCCGTCTTGCGACCCTGCGGCAGCTGCACCAGGTCGTCGCCAACCTCAACACGGCCCGCAGCCTGGCCGACACGCTGCAGACCGTCGCCGACGGCGTCCTCACCGGCCTCGGCTACCAGCTGTCCTGCGTCAACCTCGTCCGCGCGGACGGCGACCTCGTCGTCGCCGCCTTCGCCGGGGACCCCGCCGCGGAGGCCCTGATCACCGGCCGTGTCGGCTCCCGCGCCTCCTGGGACCGGCGCCTCCGCATGGGCGAGGCCTGGGGCGACCTGCGGTTCATACCGCACACCGAGGGCTGGGTCCTCGTCGACGACGACGTGCCCCAGTGGCACACGGACGGCCCGGAGCCCCGCTTCGAGGACGAGTGGCACCCCCTCGACCGGCTCTACGCCCCCATGTACACCTCGGGCGGCCAGCGCGAACTGCTCGGCGTCATCTCCGTCGACCGGCCCCGCAACGGCCGCCGCCCCGGCGCCTGGGGCCGCGAGGCGCTCCAGATGTACGCCTCCCAGGCGGCCATCGCCATCAGCAACGCCCGGCTGCGCTCCAACATGCAGCGGGCCCTCGTCCGGCTGGAGCGGGAGCAGCAGGCGCTCCGGGCCAGCGAGGAGTCGTTCCGCCAGGCGTTCGAGTACGCCCCGTCCGGGATGGCCATCGCGGAGATGGGCGGCGACCAGCACGGGCGGCTGCTCCGGGCCAACGACGCCCTGTGCCGGCTGCTCGGGCGGCCCGCCGCCGTGATGCGGCGGTACTCCTTCGCCGACCTGGTCCACCCCGAGGACGTGGGCACGCTGCTGCGGACCTCGCCCGAGGGCGGACGCGCCGAGCTGCGCCTCGCCCGCAGGGACGGCACGTACATCTGGGTGTCCCTGCGGAACTCCGTGGTCGCCGACACCGCCGACGGGCCCCGCTTCCTGCTCACCCACATCGAGGACATCGAGGAGCGCAAGCGGCACGAGCTCCAGCTCGCCCACCGGGCCTCCCACGACGCCCTGACCGGCCTGCCCAACAGCGCCGAGCTGCGCGCCCGGCTGAGCGCGCGGCTCTGCTCCCGGCCCGACGGGCGCGTCCGGGCCACCGCCGCCGACGCGGCCGGCCTCGCCCCGGCGTACGGGAACGGCGCCGCGTACGAGAGCGGCGCACCGTACGAGAGCGGTGCCGCGTACGAGGACGGCGCGGCGTACGGGGGCGCCTACGAGGGTGCGTACGAGAGGACGTACGAGGGCGCGTACGGTCCCGGAGCGACCGGTGCGTACGAGTACGAGCACGCCTACCGGGCGGACGGCTTCGACTTCGGCCCCTCCGGCGGCGCGGGGGCGGGGGCGTACGACGGGCATGTGCACGCCGTCGCGCCGGTCGGGGAGATCGACGACGGGACGAAGGGCCTCGCGGTCCTCTTCTGCGACCTCGACGGTTTCAAATCGATCAACGACCGGTTCGGCCACCACACCGGCGACGCCGTCCTCATCGAGGTGGCCCGGCGGCTCACCGCCGGGGTGCGCGACGGGGACACGGTCGCCCGGCTCGGCGGTGACGAGTTCGTCGTCCTCGCCGACGGCCTGGGCGCCGCCGACGCCGCCGACCTGGCCGTTCGTCTCCGCAACGGCATCATCCCGCCGATCCGCGTGGACGGCCGGGCGGTGCGGGTGGGCGCCAGTTTCGGCATCGGCTGGGCGGAGTGCGGAATGTCCGTCGAAGAGGTGCTGAACTCCGCCGACCAGCGGATGTACATGGAGAAGCGCTCCCGCGCCAAGGTGCAGCGCCGGGCGGGGTAACCCGTTCGGGGTAGGCTCGCCCGGGTCGGTGACGGCTGGCGAGCACGGATGAGGAGTGACCAGGGATGGCTGCCGGGAACCACGGCAACGGCGCGGGCACGCCCGAGGACGACGACCCGTTCGGCTACCTCTACGCGGACGGCCAGGACTCCGGCGCCCAGCGGGGCGGCGGCCAGGGCGGGTACGGCTACCCCGGCCCGGCGGGCGCCGCCCAGCCCGGGCGCCCCCGTACCTCGTACAACCAGGTCAGGGCGGTCGGTGAGCGGCCGCGCCCGCAGGCCCCGCCGCCGCAGCAGCCGTACGGGCAGCCCCACCCCCAGTACGCCGCGCCCGAGACGTATCCGGGCGGCGCGCCCACCCGCCCGGTCCCTCCCCAGGGCGGCGGCCGGGGCGGCCGGAGCGGCGGGCCCAACACCAGGGGCCTGCTGATCGGCGCGGTCGCGGTGGTCCTGGTCGTGGTCGGCGGCATCACGGCGGCCGTGATCAGCAACAAGTCCGACGAGGAGAAGAAGGCCGAGCCCGCCCCCAGCGCGCCGGCCGACCCCGCGGACCCCTCCGGCGACCCGTCCCCGTCGCCCTCCCCGTCCTCCGGCGAGGACGCCACCGCGATGCCCAAGCGGGACGCCGCCACCCTCCAGCTCACCCCGCCGGCCGTGCTGGGCACGGACGTGCAGGGCGCCAAGGGCGCGGGCGGCGCGTACGTGATGTTCAACGGGCTCGGCGGCGCGGCGAGCTGGAAGGTCGACGTGCCGGAGGCAGGCAAGTACACGCTGTTCCTCACCTACAGCGTGCCGGGCAAGGACGCGGAGACGTCCCTGACCGTCAACGACGGCAAGCCGCGCCGGCTCAACATGTCGAACTTCGCGCGCGCCCCCGAGGGCGACTGGGGCAAGGGCTGGACCGAGACGTACGCCTGGCTCGACCTGAAGAAGGGCGAGAACACCCTCAAGATGTCCTGCGAGCCGGGCAACACGTGCGACGCCTACCTCGACCAGGTGTGGCTCAAGCCGGGCGAGCTCCGCCGCGACAGCTGACGGCTCGGCCGGGCCCCGCCCTTGTGCCGCTTGCCGCTTCGGCGGGCTGTGCCCCGGCGGCCGCGGGCGGCCCGGCGGTCCCGCGCCCGGTTACGTGTCCGGTCCCGTGGTCACGCGCTCCCGCCGCCCGCCACCACCGTCAGGAACCGCGCGGCCGTGGCCGTCATCGCCTCGCGTGCCTCCGCCAGGTAGCGGCGGGGGTCCACGGTGCGGGGGTGCGCCGCCAGGTGGGCCCGCAGGGCCCCGGTGTAGGCGGTGTTCAGGGCCGTGCCCACATTGATCTTGGTCATCCCCCCCCGGACCGCCGCCCGCAGGTCCTCGTCCGGGACGCCCGACGAGCCGTGGAGCACCAGCGGCACCGGCAGGGCCGCGCGCAGGGCGGCGATCAGGGCGTGGTCCAGCGCGGCCGTGCGCTCCGTCATGGCGTGGGCCGAGCCGACCGCCACGGCCAGCGCGTCCACGCCGGTCTCCGCCACGTACGCCGCCGCCTCCGCCGGATCGGTGCGGGCGCCCGGCGCGTGGGCGTCGAGCGGCGGCTCGCCGTCCTTGCCGCCGACCCGCCCCAGCTCGGCCTCCACCCACATGCCGCGCGCGTGGCCCCAGCGGACGGCCTCCGCCGTGGCCTTCACGTTGTCGCCGTAGCCGAGCCGCGACGCGTCGACCATCACCGAGCCGAAGCCCGCCGCGTGGGCGGCGTGCACCAGCTCGGGGGTGACCACGTGGTCGAGGTGGAGGGCGAGCGGCGCGCGGGAGGCGCGGGCCACGGCCGTGGCGGCGGCGGCCACGGCGGACAGGTCGCCGCCGTGGAAGCGGACGGCGTTCTCGGAGATCTGGAGGACCGCGGCCAGGCCGGTGCGTTCGGCCGCGGCCGCGACCGCCTCGGCGTGCTCCAGAGTGATGACGTTGAACGCGACGACCGCGCGCCCCGCCTTCCGGGCCGGGCCGATCAGGTCGGCGGTGGTGACGAGGGGCATGCGCGCTTCCCTTCCACTGTGGTGACGCTCGGTCAGGCGGGTGGGGCGGGGCGGGGCTGTGCAGGGTGCCGGGTGCGAGGGGCCGGGGGCGTGATCGACGCCATGGTGCAGGTCGTGAGGCGTCGGGGCGTCGGGCGGCCGGGGTGTCAGGTGGCGGGGTGTCGGGCTGTCGGGTGGTCAGGTCCTGGTGCTGTCCGGTGGTGCGTCGGCCCGGTGGTGCGTTGGCCCGGTGGTGCGTTGGTCCGGTTGTCGGTCCGGGGGAGTGCCGGGACGGGCGCCGGGTCGGCGTTCGGGTCGTGAGCCGGGGAGACGGCCTGGCGCCGCGTCAGGGGACGCCGTACGTACGTGTGTCAGGCAGCGGTGGCTTCCTCCGTGACCGTCACCAGGTCCAGCAGCTCCCCGTACCGGGCCGCGTCGAACTCCCCGGCTGCCGGGGCGTACACGGTGGCCGTCGCCAGGGCCGCCGCACGGGCCAGCCGGCCGGGCCACGGCACGCCCTCGACCAGCGCGGACAGCAGCCCGGCGACCGCCGAGTCGCCCGCGCCGGTCGGGTTGCCCGCGACCGGGGCAGGCGGGGCGGCGGACCAGGTGCCGTCCGGGGTGACCGCGAGGAGCCCGTCCGGGCCGAGCGAGGCGACGACCGCGTGGGCGCCGCGCCGGCGGGCGTCGCGTGCGGCGCGCAGCGGCTCGCGGGAGCCGGTGAGGGCGGCCAGCTCGTCGGCGTTCGGCTTGACCAGGTCGGGGCGGGCGGCGATGCCCCGCCGCAGGGGCTCGCCGCTCGTGTCGAGCAGCGCGGGGACGCCGGCGCGGCGGGCGCGGCGCACCAGCTCCCCGTACGCGCCGACGTGGATGCCGCGCGGGAGGCTGCCGCACAGGGCGACCGCCTCGGCCCCGCCGAGCAGTTCCTCGTACGTGCCGACGAACGCCGCCCACTCGGCGGGGGTGACGACCGGGCCGGGCTCGCTGAACTGGGTGGCGTCGCCGGTCGCGGTGTCGACGACGGCGACGGTGCGGCGGGTGGCGTCCGAGGAGGGCACCAGGGCGTCCCGTACCGGCAGCGGGGCGAGCAGGTCGCGCAGGACGGCTCCGGTGGGGCCGCCCGCGAAGCCCGTGACGACGGCCTCGTGGCCGAGGGCGGCCAGGACGCGGGCCACGTTGACGCCCTTGCCGCCGGGGCGCTCGGCCACGTCGGTGACGCGGTGCGCGGTGTGCGGCGCGAGCGCGGGCACCGTGTAGGTGAGGTCGAGCGCGGTGTTGAGCGTGACCGTGAGGATCACCGGTTCCAACACCCCCGGAGTCGTGGACCGGCCTCGTCTCGGCGTCCGGCCCGGAGAATTTACGGTCCACGATCATGCCAAACGGAAGGCGGCCCGCCCAGTCCCCGGGTGGGCCGCCTTCCCGCGAGGCGGCGGGAGATCAACCCACTTGTGGCTCGATCACCCATTCGCCCCGGCGCATGACGCCCTTGAGCGTGAACTCCTCGTCCAGGACGACCAGATCGGCGTCCTTGCCCGGCTCGATGGAGCCGATCCGGTCGTACAGGCCGAGCAGCTTCGCCGGGTTGGCGGAGACGGCCTGGACGATCGACTCGACGGGCAGCCCGTCGACGATGGCGGCGCGCCGGAAGGCGGTGTCGAGGGTGAGGGTGGACCCGGCGATGGAGCCGCCCTCGACCAGCCGGGCCACCCCATCCCTGACCTCGACCTCCAGCGGGCCGAGGTGGTAGACCCCGTCCCCGAACCCGGCCGCGTCCATGGCGTCCGTGATGAACGCGACCCGCCCGGCACCGGCGTGGCGGAACGCCAGCTCCAGGGCGGCCGGGTGCAGGTGCGTGCCGTCGTTGATCAGCTCGACGGTGACCCGCTCGTCCTCCAGGAGGGCGGCGATCGGGCCGGGGGCGCGGTGCCCGAGCGCGGGCATCGCGTTGAACAGGTGCGTCGCGACGGTCGCGCCCGCCTCGATGGCCTCCACGGTCTGCTCGTACGTGGCGTCGGTGTGGCCGATGGCGGCGATGACGCCGTGCTCCGCGAGGAGGTGCACGGAGTCGACGCCGCCGGGCAGCTCGGTCGCGAGGGTCACCATGCGGGCCTGGCCGCGCGCCGCGTCGATCAGCTTGCGGACCTCGGCCGGGTCGGGGTCGCGCAGCAGGGCCTCGCTGTGGGCGCCCTTGCGGCAGGGGGAGATGAACGGGCCCTCGAAGTGGATGCCCGCGATGTCGCCCTGCTCGGCCAGCTCGGACAGCTCGCCCGCGCGGTGGGCGAGGAAGTCCATGTCGCCGGTGACGGTCGACGCGACGAGGGTCGTCGTGCCGTGCTCGCGGTGGGTGCGGATGCCCCGCAGGACCTCCTCCACGGTGCCGGAGGTGAAGGAGGCGCCGCCGCCGCCGTGGTTGTGGAGGTCGACGAAGCCGGGCACCAGCCAGTGGCCCGTGAGGTCCAGCGCGGGCGCGTCGGCGGGGAGTGCGGCCGCGTCGGCGATGCGGGCGCCCTCGACGGCGACCCGCCCGTCCTCGGCGACGCCGGTCGGCAGCACCACACGGGCCCCGGCGAGGACCTTGCGGTCGGCGTGAACGGCCATCAGGCGGATACCTCCAGGTCGGTGGCGAGCAGGTCCCAGGCGAGGAGTCCCGCGCCCAGGCAGCCGGCGGTGTCCCCGAGGGCCGCGGGCACGATGACGGGCGGGCGCTGGAACGTGATCCGCTCCGCGACCGCGGCCCGCAGCGGTGTGAACAAGGTTTCCCCCGCCTCGGCGAGACCGCCACCGATGATCAGGGTGCGGGGGTCCAGCAGGGTGAGCGCGGTGACCAGTCCGTCGGCGAGGGCGTCCACCGCGTCCCGCCAGACCCGCAGGGCCCGCGGGTCGCCCGATTCGACGGCCTTCGCGCAGTCGGCGGCGTCCGCGTCGGGGTCGCCGCCGGCCTCCGCCCAGGCGCGGGTCACGGCCGAGGCCGACGCCAGGGTCTCCAGGCAGCCGTACTGCCCGCAGCCGCAGGCGGGGCCGCCGGGGCGTACGACGATGTGGCCGATCTCGCCGGCGCAGCCGTGCGCGCCCGCCTCGATGGCGCCGTCGATGCCGATGGCGCCCGCGATGCCGGTGCCCAGCGGGACGAACAGGAACCGGTCGGCGCCCCGGCCCGCGCCGACGCGCCCCTCGGCGAGGCCGCCGGTGCGCACGTCGTGGCCGAGCGCCACAGGCAGGCCGCCGAGCCGCTCGCCCAGCAGGGCGCGCAGCGGGACGTCGCGCCAGCCGAGGTTCGCCGCGTAGACGGCTATGCCGCCGTCCGGGTCGACGATGCCGGGCACGGCGACCCCGGCGGCCTCGGCGCGCGTGCCGTACCGCTCCTCGCCGAGGGCGAGCAGGTCGGCGGCGAAGCCGAGGATGGACGCGACGACGGCGTCGGGGCCGCGTTCGCGGCCGGTCGCCCGCCGCGCCTCGTGCAGCAGTGCCCCGTCGGCTCCGACCAGGGCGGCCTTCATGCCGGTGCCGCCCACATCGAGGGCGATGACGTGTCTCACGCGGAACAGTGTCGCCCGACGGACGTGAAAGGTCTAGTCCACTTCAGTGGATTGTTACCCGGGCATACAAATCCGATCACCCGAAGATCCCGCCGAACGGGCGGGGCGCGGGGGCCCGGCGTGGGACGCCCGGGGCGGACCGGGCCGGGCACGGGTCGCGTACCCGGCCCCGTACGGGGCGTCCGCGCGAACCCGTACGGGGCGTCCGCCCGAACCCGTACGGGGCGTCCGCGCGGCGCCGGAACGGGCGCCGCTCGGTGGGCGGCTCCGAAGCGGGCCGGTGCCTGCGCCGTGCCGGCCCGGTACGGCGCAGGCACCGGGCGGGTGCGTGCGCCGGTGCTCACCGGCCGGCGCGTGCGCGACAGGCTTCGGTGCCGGCCCCGTACCCCGCCGCGTGCCGGCCCCGCCCCGGTCGCGCATCGGCGGCGCGGCTGTACCGGCTCCTGTCCCGGCCGGTGCGCGGCCCGTACCGGCTCCCGTGCGGCCCGTACCGGCTCCGTACCACCCGGCGGCGCGGCCGTACCCGGCCGACTGCCGGGCCCGGCCCGGACCGCACCCGCCTGGGGCGAAGAGGCCCCGCACCGGTCGCGGCCGGTCATGCCCCGCTCGGTCATGCCCCGCTCGGGCAGGGCGCGGCCGGGCCGGTCAGGGCGCGGCGGGCCCCGGCCTTCGGGGGCGACGTCGGGTCCGGCCTCCGGGAGGGCGGCCGGGCGGCCCCCGCCGGGCCGGGGCGTCAGGGGAGGATCACGCTGCGGGTCAGGTTGCGCGGGCGGTCCGGGTCCAGGCCCCGCGCCTCCGCCAGCGCCACCGCGAGGCGCTGCGCGCGGACCAGGTCGGCCAGCGGGTCCGCCGACGCGTGGGCGTGCAGGGTCCCGCCGACCCGCGCCACGTCCGCCGCCAGCCCCTCCGGCAGGGCGCCGAACACCCACGCCACCCGGTGCGGGCCGGTGATCGCGATGGGGCCGTGCCGGTACTCCATGGCCGGGTACGCCTCCGTCCAGGCGCCCGCCGCCTCCCGCATCTTCAGCGCCGCCTCCAGTGCCAGCCCGTAGGTCCACCCCCGTCCCAGGAACGTCCACTGCTCGGCCGCGAGCAGCGCCTCCGGCAGCGGCTCCGTCACCGCCAGCTCCGCGTCGAGCGCGGCCTCCTCCACCGGCTTGACCCCCGGTACGGCGCCGAGCCCGGCCCGCAGGTACGCCAGGGCGGTCGTCGCGAACCGGGTCTGCACCACCGACTCCTCGTCCGCCCAGTCCAGCACCGCGACCTCGTCCGCCGCGTCCACCACCGGGGTGCCGGGGTCGGCGGTGAGCGCCGCCGTGCGGGTCGTGCCGCGCAGCCGCGCGAGCAGCTGGAGCACCTCCGTCGTCGTACCGGACCGGGTGAGCGCCACCACCCGGTCGTAGTTCCCGGCCCGCCCGGCCGGGAACTCGGACGCGGCGAACGCGTCGGTCTCGCCCTGACCGGCCGCCTCCCGCAGCGCCGCGTAGGCGAGCGCCATGAACCAGGAGGTGCCGCACCCGGTCACGGCGACGCGCTCCCCGGCGCGGGGCAGCACCCCGCCCGGGCCGGGCGCCCCGCCCGAGCCTGACGGCCCGCCCGAGCCTGACGGCCCGCCCGAGTCTGACGCCCGGCGGGAGCGGCCCGCCCCGGCGGAGCGGGCGGCTTCGGCGGCGGCGCGGCGCCAGAGCTGCGGCTGGGTGGCGATCTCGGCGGCTGTACGGGACATGCGCGTCACTCCCTCGCGTCGCTGTCTGCGGACGACCGGACCGTACCCAACCGGCCACCGCCGAGCCCCGTGGTTTAGACCTAGGTGTAGACCTCTTATCCTTCCGGGAGGAAAATCGCAGCTCGCGAGCGAGGGTGGTAGGGCAGTGCGCCGCTACAAGGGAACGACCGCGGTGTTGGCCGCACTGACGATCACAGCGACGCTGTCGGGCTGCGGGACGGGCGGCTCCGAGGGGGTCACCCTCAAGCTCGTCGCCGCCGACTACGGCAGCACCGACGCCAACACGTCGAAGAAGTACTGGGACGCACTCGCCCGCGCCTACGAGCAGAAGACGCCCGGCGTGAAGATCGACGTCAACGTCCTGTCCTGGAAGGACGTCGACCGCGAGGTCGCGGCGATGGTCGAGCGCGGCGAGGCGCCCGACCTGGCGCAGATAGGCGCCTACGCCGACTACGCGCGCGCCGGCAAGCTGTACCCGGTCGACAACCTCGTCTCCGTGCCCACCCAGGCCAACTTCCTGCCCCTGCTGCGGCAGGCCGGCGAGGTGGAGCGCGTCCAGTACGGCCTGCCGTTCGGCGCGAGCACCCGCATGCTCTTCTTCAACGAGGAACTGCTCGACCAGGCCGGGGCCGAGCCGCCCGCCGACTGGGACGGCCTGCGCGAGGCCGCCGCGAAGCTCAAGGCCAAGGACGTGAAGTACCCCTTCGCGCTGCCGCTCGGCTCCGAGGAGTCCCAGGCCGAGACCATGATGTGGCTGCTCGGCGGGGGCGGCGGCTACCGCGACGCGACCGGCACGGCGTACCAGATCGACTCGCCCGCGAACGTCGAGACGATGACGTGGCTCAAGGAGAAGCTGGTCGGCGCCGGCCTCACGGGCCCGGTCGCGCCCGGCGAACTCGACCGGCAGCAGGCGTTCGACGCGTTCGTGCGCGGCGAGGTCGGCATGCTGAACGGGCACCCCACGCTGATGGACACGGCCCGCAAGGCCGGGGTGAAGGTGGGCACCGTCCCGCTGCCCGGCATCGACGGCAAGGCGAAGGCGACGCTGGGCGTCGCCGACTGGATGATGGCGTTCAAGCAGAACGGCCACCGCAAGGAGATCGGGGCCTTCCTCGACTTCGTCTACAACGACAAGAACGTGCTGGACTTCTCCGACCGGTACGACCTGCTGCCCGTGACCGTCAGCGCCAGCGACGCCATGGAGGCGGACTCCGAGCACGCGGCGCTCCGCCCGTTCCTGGAGGAGCTGGCCGGATCGGAGCTGTACCCGGTGGGCGAGACGTCGTGGGCGCGGGTGAGCGAGAGCGTGAAGAAGAACATCGGCCGGGCCGTCGCCCCCGGCGGCAACCCGCGGGCCGTGCTGGAGGACATCGCGCGGGACGCCAGGGCAGCGGAGACGTCGGCGGGGTAGTTAGGGTTCCCGTCATGACCGAACGGCGCCCCCCCGGGCTGAACGACCGCGAGCGCGCGGTGCTCGCCATGGAGCGCCGCTCCTGGCCGGGCCCCGGCGCCAAGGAGCGCGCGATCCGGGAGCAGCTGGACCTGTCCCCGGTCCGGTACTACCAGCTGCTCAACGCGCTGCTGGACGACGAGCGGGCGCTGGCCCACGATCCGGTCACGGTCAACCGGCTGCGCCGGCTGCGCGCCTCCCGCGAGTCCCGCCGCTGACCGGGCGGCCCGGCGGGTCGGCGGCCCTTCGGCCTCGCGGCCCTTCGGCCCGGCGGGTGCCGGTACGGCGGTCGCCAGGTGTGGTGGGGGAGGGTCGTGGATAGGTACGCACACATGCCCAGCAACCCGCTTCCCCGTCCCGTGACCGCCGCCGGGCGCGACGCCCTGGCCGCCCTCCTGGCGGACCCCTCGGCCGCCACCGTCGCGGTCGACTTCGACGGCACCCTGGCGCCCATCGTCGCCGATCCCGAGCAGGCGCGCGCCCACCCCGGAGCCGTCCCGGCGCTCGCCGCCCTCGCCCCGCGCGTCGCCTCCGTCGCCGTCGTCACCGGCCGCCCCGCCGGGGTCGCCGTGCGGTACGGCGGCTTCGCCGGGGTGCCCGGCCTCGACCACCTCGTCGTCCTCGGCCACTACGGCGCCGAACGCTGGGACGCCGCCACCGGCGAGGTCCGCGCCGCCCCCGAGCACCCCGGGGTCACCGCCGTACGGGCCGAACTCCCCGGCGTCCTGGAGCGGGCCGGCGCGTGGCCCGGCACCTGGATCGAGGAGAAGGGCCGCGCGGTCGCCGTCCACACCCGCCGCGCCGCCGACCCGCAGGCCGCGTTCGACGCCCTGACGGGGCCCCTCACCGACCTGGCCACCCGCCACGGCCTGGTCGTCGAACCGGGCCGGATGGTCCTGGAGCTGCGCCCGCCGGGCATGGACAAGGGCCGGGCGCTCCTGGAGCACGTACGGGAGACGGGCGCGCGGGCCGTGGTGTACGCGGGCGACGACCTGGGCGACCTCCCGGCGTTCGCGGCGGTCGAGAAGCTGCGCGCCGACGGGGTGCCGGGCCTGCTGGTGTGCAGCGGCAGCGACGAGGTGCAGGCCCTGGCCGCCCGCGCCGACCTCACCCTGGACGGCCCGGCACAGGTCGTCGCCTTCCTCGCCGCCCTGGCGGAGGCCATGCCCGCCTGACCGGCCCCCGGGCCGGTACGCCCGTCGGCCGGGCGGCCCGCGGGCCGGTACATCCCGCCGGTCGCCCGGTCGCCCGGTCGCCCGGTCGCCCGCAGGCCGTCTCGCCGGCCCGGCGCGTCCCGCCCGGCGAAGCCGACCGGGGCCGACCGCGGCCGGCCGCCGGGGCGTCAGACGGCCGGCCGCCGGGGCGTCAGACGGCCGGCGACGGTGCGGCGCGCAGGGCCTCCAGCTGGTCCAGGAACCAGCGCTGCGGCGGCAGGGCCGTGGCCGCGGCGGCCAGGCGCTTGGTGCGGTCCGCCCGGTCGGCCGGGGGCATCGACAGCGCCTCGTGCAGCGCCTCGGCCGTCGCGGTGACGTCGTACGGGTTGACCGCCACCGCGTCGGCGCCCAGCTCCTCGAACGCCCCCGCCTCGCGGGACAGCACCAGGGCGCAGCCCTCGTCGGAGACGACCGGCACCTCCTTGGCGACCAGGTTCATCCCGTCCCGGATGGGGTTGACCAGCGCCACGTCCGCCAGGCGGTAGGCGGCGAGCGACCGGGCGAAGTCGTCCTTCACGTGGAGCAGGACGGGCGTCCACGTCTCCGTGCCGTACTCGGCGTTGATCTCCTCGGCCACCCGCGAGACCTCCGCCGTGTACCGCCGGTAGACCTCCAGGTCCTGGCGGGACGGGTACGCGAAGGCGATGTGCACGACCCGCCCGCGCCACTCCGGGCGCGCCGCCAGCAGCTCGCGGAAGGCCAGCAGCCCGCGCACGATGTTCTTGGACAGCTCCGTGCGGTCCACGCGGATGACCGTCTTCCGGTCGGCGCCGCCGATCTGCTGCCGCAGCGCCGCCATCCGCTCCTCGACGTCCTCCTGCCGCGACCGGCCGCGCAGGAAGGCGGCGTCCGCGCCCAGCCCGTGCACCCCGATCTCCGTCCGCCCCGTGCCGCCCACCACGCGCGCGCAGCACGCGGCGAACGCGTCCGCCCAGCGGTGGGTGAGGAAGCCGAGCCGGTCCGCGCCGAGCATGCCCTCGAGCAGCTCGCGGGCGATGTCGTCGGGGAGCAGGCCGAAGTACTCCGGCGGCGCCCACGGGGTGTGCGAGAAGTGCCCGATCCGCAGGTCGGGGCGGAGCGCGCGGAGCATGCCGGGCGCCAGCGTCAGGTGGTAGTCCTGGATCAGGACCGCCGCGCCGGGCGCCGCCTCCGCCGCGAGGGCCTGCGCGAACGCCCGGTTGTACGCCCGGTACGCCTCCCACCGGCGGCGGAAGGCCGCGTCGAAGACGGGCTCCATCGGCGTCTGGTACAGCATGTGGTGGACGAACCACAGCACCGAGTTGGCGATGCCGTTGTACGCGTCGGCGTGCGTCCCCTCGCCCGCCAGCGCGTCCACGTCCAGCATCCGGACACCCGTCTCGCCGACGCCGCGCCGCACCGCCTCCCGGTCGCCCTCACCGAGCGCTGCGCACACCCAGACCGCGCCCGCGTCGGGCCCGATCGCGGAGAGCCCCGACACCAGGCCCCCGCCGCCGCGCCGGGCCTCCAGCGCCCCGTCCTCGCGCAGCGCGTAGCTGACCGGACCACGATTCGATGCCACCAGGATGTCCGAGACCATGAGGCGAACCTAGCCCGACCGGGAAACGCTCAAACGTGCGGAAATCAAGCCACGCGGCGGCTCCGCACGTACTCCGCGACCTCCCGCATCGGCGGCCGCTCCTCCGTGTCCACCGGGTGGGTGCGCGGGGTGAACCCGGCCTCGGTGCGGTCGAACTGCGTGAGCCGGGGGCGTACGAGGTGCCCGCGCGACAGCCGGAGCTGCGCCGTCCGGTAGATCGCCGCCGCCATCCGGCCGAGCGCCCGCTCGTCCTGGTGCCGGTGCAGCCGCACGCCCACGTCCACCTGCGCCAGCGCGTCCAGCCCCACCAGGTGCAGCGCGTCCACCAGGAGCCCCAGCTCCACCCCGTACCCCACCGGGAACGGCAACCGCTCCAGCAGCGAGCGCCGGGCCGCGTACTCGCCGCCCAGCGGCTGTACGAACCCGGCCAGCAGCGGCCAGTGCAGGTTCAGCAGCGGGCGCGCCACCAGCTCCGTCACCCGCCCGCCCTGCCCGGCGCCCCCGTCCGCACCGGCACCGGCACCGGCAGCCCCGCCGGCCCCGATCCCGGCAGCCCCGGCAGCCCCCTCGGCCCCGGCCGCGCCGCCCGGCCCGGTGCCGGCACCGCCCCGGTCCGCCCCACCGGCCGCGCCCGCGCCCGCGCCGGTGAACGGCCGGTCGTACATCGCCTTCACGAACTGCACGTCCGGCTCCGTCAGCAGCGGCCCGACGATCCCCGTCACGAAGTCCGCGTCGAACTCCCGCAGGTCGGAGTCGACGAAGCACACGACGTCCCCGTCCGTCACCAGCAGGGAGCGCCACAGCACCTCGCCCTTGCCGGGCACGGCGGGGATGCGGGGCAGCACCTCGTCCCGCGCCACCACCCGCGCGCCCGCCTTCGCGGCCACCTCCGCCGTCCGGTCCGTGGAGCCCGAGTCCAGGACCACCAGCTCGTCGACGAGCGGCACCGCCTCCGACATCAGGTCCCGGCGGATCACGGCGACGATGTCCCCGACCGTCGCCTCCTCGTTCAGCGCGGGCAGGACGACGCTCACGGTCGTGCCGTGGGCCCGTTTCGCGGCGAGCAGCCGGTCGATCGGCCGGTCGGCCACGGACCAGGACCGCCGGCCCAGCCAGCGCTCCACCTCTTCCAGCACGCGCGCCACTCCTCGGTCTCTCGGTCGTTACGGGCGGGTATGTGATCCATCTCGCGGTGCGGACGCCTGTCTCAGACCCCCGCCCCGTCGGTTACAGTCTTGAACAACGCGCGAGACCACCGCATGCCGGGGTCCCCGCGCCGACAACCGCATACCGCTCATCCAGAGGGGCAGAGGGACACGGCCCGATGAAGCCCCGGCAACCCTCCAGTCGGTTCTCGCACGTTCACGCGAGGTCCCCCGGCTCGGGAAGGTGCCAATTCCGTCTCACGACGACACGCGTCAGTGAGGAAGATGAGGAGAAAGGGCCTCGCCTCCCATGGCTGTGCAGACCGCCGCACCCACCACCCCCTCGGGTACCCCCTCCGTCGACCTCGGCCCCGCCGCCGGGCTCTCCTGCCGCGAGTGCGGCGAGCGCTTCCCGCTCGGCCCGATCTTCGCCTGCGCCCACTGTTTCGGCCCGCTCGAGGTCGCCTACGACCTGCCGGCCGGAGACCCGGAGCAGCTGCGCAAGCGCATCGAGTCCGGCCCCGCCAGCATCTGGCGCTACGCCCCGCTGCTCCCCGTCCCCGCGGACGTCGCGGACAAGCCGAACCTCAACCCCGGCTGGACCCCGCTCGTCAAGGCCGACAACCTCGCCCGCGAACTCGGCGTGACCGGCGGCCTCTACGTCAAGGACGACTCCGGCAACCCCACGCACTCCTTCAAGGACCGCGTGGTCGCCCAGGCCCTGGAGGCCGCGCGCGCCTTCGGCTTCACCACCCTCTCCTGCTCCTCCACGGGCAACCTGGCGGGCGCGGTCGGCGCCGCCGCCGCACGCGCCGGCCTGCGCTCCTGCGTGTTCATCCCGCACGACCTGGAGCAGGGCAAGGTCGTCATGGCCGCGGTGTACGGCGGCGACCTGGTCGGCATCGAGGGCACGTACGACGACGTCAACCGCTTCTGCTCGGAGCTCATCGGCGACCCGCTCGGCGAGGGCTGGGGCTTCGTCAACGTCAACCTGCGGCCGTACTACGCGGAGGGCTCCAAGACCCTCGCGTACGAGATCTGCGAGCAGCTCGGCTGGCGGCTGCCGGACCAGATCGTCGTCCCCATCGCCTCCGGTTCCCAGCTCACCAAGATCGACAAGGGGCTGCGGGAGCTGATCGCGCTCGGCCTCGTCGAGGACCGCCCGTACAAGATCTTCGGCGCCCAGGCCGAGGGCTGCTCCCCGGTCTCGGCCGCCTTCAAGGCCGGCCACGACGTCGTGCGCCCCCAGAAGCCGGACACCATCGCCAAGTCCCTCGCCATCGGCAACCCGGCCGACGGCCCGTACGTCCTGGACATCGCCCGCCGCACGGGCGGCGCCGTCGAGGACGTGGACGACGCGCGGATCGTCGACGCCATCAAGCTGCTCGCCCGCACCGAGGGCATCTTCGCCGAGACGGCCGGCGGGGTGACCGTCGGCGTCACCCGCAAGCTCATCGAGACCGGCGCGCTGGACCCGGCCCTCACCACCGTCGTCCTCAACACCGGCGACGGTCTGAAGACCCTGGACGCGGTCGCCCCGACGACCGGCCCCACCACGACGATCCGCCCGAGCCTGGACGCGTTCCGCGACGCCGGCCTCGCCCACTGACACCCCGGAGACACGAACATGAGCGTCAACGTCCGCATCCCCACCATCCTGCGCACCTACACGGGCGGACAGGCCGAGGTGCCGGCGGAGGGCAGCACCCTCGCCGAGGTCATCGAGTCCCTGGAGAAGAACCACCCGGGCATCGCCGCCCGCGTCCTGGACGACCAGGGCAAGCTGCGCCGCTTCGTGAACGTCTACGTCAACGACGACGACGTCCGCTTCGAGCAGGGCCTCGACACGGCGACCCCGCAGGGCGCCGGCGTCTCCATCATCCCGGCGGTCGCCGGCGGCTGACCCCGCCCCCGGCCCACCGGCGCGCCCCGCGTCGGGCGCCGCCCCCGGGACCCCGCGCACCCCGCACCCCCGTACCCCGCCACGGCCACGACCGGGCGGGGTACGGGGGTGCCGTCGCGTGGCGGGAGCGGTGGGCCGGGCGCGATAGAGTGGGCCCGGTTCCCCGCCCCGCCTGTGCCGGGCGCATATGAGAACGCGCCGGGGTCCGACCAGAAGTAGCCAAACTCGTGTGGACGTCCGAGTGTTATGCGCCTTTTGTCGGCCCGACTTGCCCTGGATTCCGCCGATTCCGGCCGCCTTTTCCGTTCACCCGTGCTCGGATTTCTCGTCCGATTGACCTGTTGCAGAGGGCAGTTGGGCAGATACATTCAGCCGCGGTCGACGCGTTCCGGCGCACGCCCACCCCTGTCAGTGGGCGAGGTCTGACCCGGGTCCGCGAAGTGCGGTCCTGTGCAAGGGCCAGTAATAGGGGAGTTAGGCATGGCTCAGGGCACCGTCAAGTGGTTCAACGCGGAGAAGGGGTACGGCTTCATCGCGGTCGACGGTGGTGCGGATGTCTTCGTGCACTACAGCGCGATCCAGATGGATGGCTACCGCACCCTGGAGGAGGGCCAGCGGGTCGAGTTCGAGATCTCGCAGGGCCAGAAGGGTCCGCAGGCGGACATGGTCAAGATCGCCGTCTAGGCACGACGCGTTCCGGCCAACGGCATTCAAGGAGGGCCCGCACCCTGAGGGGTGCGGGCCCTCCGGCCTGTCCGGGACCTGGAGCGGCCGGGTGCGCCCCGGGCGGGCGGCGGGGGCGCTCGGGGCGCCCCGGGGGTGGTGGGGGTGTGCGGGGGGCTCCGGGGGTCGGGCCCCGGCTGACGGCGCCCGCCCGGCCCGGCGGGTGAGGCCCTCGCCCGGTGGGTGCGGCTCTCGGCTCGGTGGATGCGCCCCTTGGTCCGGTGGATGCGCCCTTTGGTCCGTCGGCGCCTCCGCGCCCCGGCGGACGCTTCCGCGTCCCGTCGGACGCCTCCGCGCCCCGGCGGGTGCGCGCCTCGGCCCGCTGGAGGGGACCGCGTCCTGGTGTGCGGGGTCACGGGGGGCGTACGCGCCTGCGGAAGCGGACATTCCGGACGGCGCGCGCGGCGCGGGCGGGTCCGGCAGGGCGCCGGAAACCGGCTTGCCGGGGCCCGTGCCGCCGTGAGGCGCTTGCACTCTCCTAGGGCGAGTGCTAATCATTGGCGTTAGCACTCTGCGCATGAGAGTGACAACGAAGGACCTCGTCGGTGAGGCCCGAGGGGCGTGTGGGGCAAGGAACCACACGGCACACGGGCCGTCCGTCGCGGGCGCCAGCGCGGTCCGGAGCAATCCACCCCAGTCCGGGAGGACCACTTCACATGGCCAAGATCATCGCGTTCGACGAGGAGGCACGGCGCGGTCTCGAGCGCGGGATGAACCAGCTCGCCGACGCCGTCAAGGTCACCCTTGGCCCCAAGGGTCGCAACGTCGTCCTCGAGAAGAAGTGGGGCGCCCCCACGATCACCAACGATGGTGTCTCCATCGCCAAGGAGATCGAGCTCGAGGACCCGTACGAGAAGATCGGCGCCGAGCTGGTCAAGGAAGTCGCCAAGAAGACGGACGACGTCGCCGGTGACGGTACGACCACCGCGACCGTGCTCGCCCAGGCGCTGGTCCGCGAGGGCCTGCGCAACGTCGCCGCCGGCGCCAACCCGATGGCCCTGAAGCGCGGCATCGAGAAGGCCGTCGAGGCCGTCTCCGGTGCGCTGCTGGAGCAGGCGAAGGACGTGGAGACCAAGGAGCAGATCGCCTCCACCGCGTCCATCTCCGCCGCCGACACCCAGATCGGCGAGCTGATCGCCGAGGCCATGGACAAGGTCGGCAAGGAAGGCGTCATCACCGTCGAGGAGTCCAACACCTTCGGTCTGGAGCTCGAGCTCACCGAGGGCATGCGCTTCGACAAGGGCTACATCTCGGCGTACTTCGCGACCGACATGGAGCGCATGGAGGCCGTCCTCGAGGACCCGTACATCCTCATCGTCAACTCCAAGGTCTCCGCGGTGAAGGACCTCCTCCCGCTGCTGGAGAAGGTCATGCAGTCCGGCAAGCCGCTGCTGATCATCGCCGAGGACGTCGAGGGCGAGGCGCTCTCCACGCTGGTCGTCAACAAGATCCGCGGCACGTTCAAGTCCGTCGCCGTCAAGGCCCCGGGCTTCGGCGACCGCCGCAAGGCCATGCTCGGCGACATCGCCATCCTCACGGGTGGCCAGGTCATCTCCGAGGAGGTCGGCCTCAAGCTGGAGAACGCCGGTCTGGACCTCCTGGGCCGCGCCCGCAAGGTCGTCATCACCAAGGACGAGACGACGATCGTCGACGGTGCCGGCGACAGCGAGCAGGTCCAGGGCCGCGTCAACCAGATCCGCGCCGAGATCGAGAACTCCGACTCGGACTACGACCGCGAGAAGCTCCAGGAGCGCCTGGCGAAGCTGGCCGGCGGCGTGGCCGTCATCAAGGCCGGTGCCGCCACCGAGGTCGAGCTGAAGGAGCGCAAGCACCGCATCGAGGACGCGGTGCGCAACGCCAAGGCCGCCGTCGAGGAGGGCATCGTCGCCGGTGGTGGCGTGGCCCTGCTCCAGGCGTCCGCCGTCTTCGACAAGCTGGAGCTGGACGGCGACGAGGCCACCGGTGCCGCCGCCGTCAAGGCCGCCCTGGAGGCCCCGCTCAAGCAGATCGCCGTCAACGCCGGCCTCGAGGGCGGCGTCGTGGTGGAGAAGGTCCGCAACCTCACCCCGGGCCACGGCCTCAACGCCGCGACCGGCGAGTACGTCGACCTGGTCGCCGAGGGCATCATCGACCCGGCCAAGGTGACGCGCTCCGCGCTGCAGAACGCCGCGTCGATCGCCGCGCTGTTCCTCACCACCGAGGCCGTCATCGCCGACAAGCCGGAGAAGGCCGCCGCGCCGGCCGGCGGCGGCATGCCGGGCGGTGACATGGACTTCTGATCCTCGCGGATCGGACCAGTCCAGTAGGACGTCAGAGGGCGGTACCCCCGGTGCGGGGGTACCGCCCCTTTCGCCGTCCGGGCTCGTTCCGTACGGAGTCGTCCGGGTCGTTCGTCCGGGGCTGACCGGAGAAGGTACCGAGGCACACAGGGGCAGAGTGGGGCATTTCACTTAAAGCCGGGCGTGGTTACGGCTGATTGTCTGTTCATGTGACGATGGGGCGGGTCTCCCCGGGTGGGAGGCCCTTGTGCAGCCGACCCCACAAGGAATCCCGTGCAGACCCTCGACTCCCTGATCGTCGACGTCAACGACGTCTTCTGGACCTATCTGCTCATTCCGGTCGTCGTGCTCGCGGGCCTCTGGTTCACCCTGCGGTCCCGCGGTGTGCAGATCCGGCTCCTTCCCGAGATGTTCCGCGTGCTGAAGGACCCGGCGCCCGAGTCCGCAGGGGGCGGCGGCAAGCCCGTCTCGTCGTTCGGGGCCTTCACCATCTCCGCCGCGGCCCGCGTCGGTACGGGCAACATCGCGGGTGTCGCGGGAGCGATCACGCTCGGCGGCGCCGGCGCGGTCTTCTGGATGTGGGTCATGGCCCTCGTCGGCGCGGCCTCCGCGTTCGTCGAGTCGACGCTGGCGCAGCTGTACAAGGTGCGCGACGAGGACGGCACGTACCGCGGCGGCCCCGCGTACTACATGCGGCGCGGCCTCAAGAAGCCGTGGCTGGGCCTGCTCTTCGCCGTGACGATCACCGTGACCTTCGGCTTCGTCTTCAACGCCGTGCAGTCCAACACCATCACCGCCGTCGTCAGCGGCTCCCTGGGCGCCGAGAGCGCCGACGGGCTCGCCCCGGTGATCGGCGCGGCCGTCGCCCTCCTGCTGGGTCTGGTCATCTTCGGCGGCGTGCGCCGCATCGCCTCGGTCACCCAGTGGCTGGTGCCCGTGATGGCGATCCTGTACCTGGTCCTGGGCGCGATCGTCGTCCTGCTGAACGTCGGCGACATCCCGCGCGTGTTCGCGGACATCGTCGGCGGGGCGTTCGGCTTCCGCGAGGTCGCGGGCGGCGCCGTCGGCGCGGCGATCCAGAACGGCATCCGGCGCGGCATGTTCTCCAACGAGGCCGGTCTCGGCTCCGCCCCCAACGCGGGCGCCGCCGCCGAGGTCACCCACCCGGTCAAGCAGGGCCTCGTACAGGCGCTGGGCGTCTTCTTCGACACCCTGCTGATCTGCACGATGACCGCCTTCATCATCCTGACGACCAACCCGACGCTGGCCGGCCGCCAGGGCGCCGACCTGACGCAGTCCGCGCTGGAGTCCACGCTCGGCGCCTGGGCCGGCCACGCGCTGACCGTCGTCGTCTTCATGCTGTGCTTCTCGACGCTGATCGGGAACTACTACTACGGCGAGTCGAACATCGAGTACATGACGACCAAGCGCTGGGCGCTGCCCGCGTACCGGACGCTCGTCCTGGTCACCGTCTTCCTCGGCGCGCTCGGCACGGTCAGCGTCGTGTGGAACCTGGCGGACGTCTTCATGGGCTTCATGGCGCTGGTCAACCTGGCGGCGATCGTCCCGCTGTCGGTGGTGGCCTTCCGCCTGCTGGAGGACTACCAGGCGCAGCGCCGCGAGGGCCGCGACCCGGTGTTCACGGCGAGCCGCCTGCCGGACCTGACCGGTGTCGAGTGCTGGCCCGACGAGGCCGGCCGCGACCGCGTCGCCTGACAGGCCCTGCGACTGACGGCCCTGCGACTGACGGGCCCCGCGTCTGACGGGCCCCGCGTCTGACGGGCCCCGCGTCTGACGGGCCCCGCGCCTGACCGGTCGCCGCCGGTCGGTCCCGCGCCCGCGCGTTCCGTCCCGAGGGCGGCGGCTCCCACCCGGAGCCGCCGCCCTCGGGCGTTCCCGGCGGGGCGGCCGGGCGGGGGCGCGGGGGCCGCCGCGCAAGTCCGGTTAGTCAGATGGGGTTGTCGGGGCGGCGACTCCGTTCAGGGCGCCCCCTCATTGACCACGCTGTGTAGGGAGATCGTTCACAGAGCGTATGGAGGTGCGTGCCATGGCGGAGCGGCTGCGGGCTGCGGAGGAGACGGTGGACCGCTTGCGGGACGAGCTGCTCAGGGTCGGTGTGGTCCTGCCGTCGCTGCGGGTGGACCTGGTGACGGTCACGAGCGAGGCACCGTATCCGCTGGTGGAGCTGGGCCGGTGCAACCTGGACACGGCGGTCCGGCTGGCCGCCGCGCTGGAGGGGGCGCGGAAGTGACGGCGGCGGGGAGCGGCCGGCCGCCTACGGTGGGGGCGGCGCGCTCCCCGCCGAGGGCACGGCCACGGAGGCGCCGCCGACCCCCCGGTAGCCGGTGGTCGTGCTGGCCGTCGGCCGCAGGCCCACGGAGGGGATGTCGGCGCGGACGCGGGCCGTGGTGGTGTGGCGGCCTGGCGCGGCCGGGACGCGGGACGTGCAGACGACGCCGGCCATGCCCCGCAGCCGGAAGCGGGGCCCGCCCGGGCAGACCAGGGCCCGGCCGGGGGCGGCCGGGTCGGTGACGGTGACGCGGTGCAGGTCGGCGCCGGACCGGTTCGTCACCACGTACCGCTTGACGACGGGGTGGCCGGCGGGAACGCCGCGGTCCTCGGCGGCGCGGCCAGGCAGCCCGTTGACGGTGACGGACAGGGTGAGGGCCCCGGCGCCCGCGCCGTCGGCGGCGGCGGACGGGGCGGAGGGCAGCGACAGGAGCATCACCGCCACGAGGAGCGGCGGCAGCAGCGAGCCGACGAGCGCCCATCGCCAGACCGCCATGCGAGCCATCCCCGCCTCCCCTCCGTGAGCCTTCCGGTCCGTCCCCACCACCCTCGAAGGCTCCCGCCCCCCGCGAAAGCGGGGCTACGCCACCCGCCCCCGGAACCACCCCACCGGCCGACCGGCCCCCCCCTTCGCGCCGTATGGCCGGAGGGCCGGAGGCGGCCTTGCATGGAGTGGGCTCCAAGGCGTTGGCTTGTCTCCCATGAAGTACACGCAGCTCGGACGCACCGGACTCAAGGTCAGCCGACTCGTCCTCGGCACGATGAACTTCGGACCCCAGACGGACGAGGCGGACAGCCACGCCATCATGGACGCGGCGCTCGACGCCGGTGTCAACTTCTTCGACACGGCCAACGTCTACGGCTGGGGCGACGACAAGGGCCGCACCGAGGAGATCATCGGCTCCTGGTTCGCGGGCGGTTCCCGCCGGCGGGACAAGGTCGTCCTCGCCACGAAGGTGTACGGCTCGATGGCGCCCGACGGGGAGGTCTGGCCCAACCACGACCGGCTGTCCGCCGTGAACATCAGGCGGGCCGTCGAGGGCAGCCTCAAGCGGCTGAGGACGGACTACATCGACCTGTACCAGTTCCACCACATCGACCGCCGGACGCCCTTCGAGGAGATCTGGCAGGCGATCGACGTACTGATCCAGCAGGGCAAGGTGCTGTACGCGGGGTCGAGCAACTTCCCCGGCTACAAGATCGCGCAGGCCAACGAGGCCGCCGCGCGGCGCGGCATGGTCGGTCTGGTCAGCGAGCAGTGCCTGTACAACCTGGCGGAGCGGCGCGCCGAGATGGAGGTCATCCCGGCGGCCCGCGACTACGGGCTCGGCGTCATCCCCTGGTCACCGCTCCACGGCGGCCTGCTGGGCGGCGTCCTGCGCAAGGAGCGCGAGGGCGGCGCGTCGCCGCGCGCCCGGTCGGGCCGGTCGGCGGACGCGCTGAGGGACACCGACATGCGGGAGAAGGTCCAGGCGTACGAGACGCTGCTGGAGAAGCACGGGCTGGAGCCGGGCGAGGTGGCGCTGGCGTGGCTGCTCACCCGCCCCGGTGTCACGGGCCCGATCGTCGGCCCGCGCACGACGGACCAGCTCGCCTCGGCGGTGCGGGCCTCGCAGCTCGAACTGACGGAGGAGGTCCTGACCGAACTGGACCGCGTCTTCCCCGGTCCGGGACCGTCCCCGGAGGCGTTCGCCTGGTAAGGCGAGGTGCCGCCCGCGGCCGGGCGCCTTGGCGCGGGGCTCCAGGCTCGCGGGGCCCCGGCTCGTAGGGCCTGGCACCGGCGTACGGGGCGGGGGGTCCGGACGCCCGTCAGGCCGGGCCCCCGCCCGGGGCCGGGCGTGTACGGAGTGCGTACGGATCCGGGCGGGCCGCGTACGGGGGCGCGTGCGGGCGGGCCGGGCGCGGGCCGGCGCGTCGCGCGGGCGGGGGCGGCGCGGGCGGGTTACCGGCCTGCTGCCGCCGCCACGGCGACGACGGCGAACATCAGCACGAGCACGGCGGCCATGACGCGGTTACGGGTCTTCGGGTCCACCCTTCGAGGTTAACCGGCCCCCGGGGCCGGCCCGCCCAGGGGCCACGTGGCGAGCGTCTCGTAGCGGGGCGCCTCGCCCGGCACCCCGGGGGCGGGCGGGTTGCTGCGGACCAGGTCCAGCGCGGCGACCTCCCAGCGGCTACCCCGGAAGTGCTCCAGCGCCTCGACGAACGGCCGCAGGTCCGCGTCGGCGCGGCTGCGGGCGAGCGTGAGGTGGGGCTGGTACCGGCGGGGCTCCTCCATCGCGACGCCCGAGCGCCGGGCCGCCGCGTCGGAGCGCTCCGCGAGCAGCCGCATGTCGTCGAGGCCGCCCGCCGCGCCGGCCCACAGGGCGCGGCGGCCGAACCGCCCGCCCCCGTGGACGCGCAGCGGGAACGGCGGCGTGCGGTGCGCGGCGCGGCCGAGCCGCTCCGACAGCTCGGGCAGGACGGCCTCGTCCACCTCGCCCATGAACGCCAGCGTGTAGTGCCAGCTCGGGCGGCCCGTCCAGCGCAGCGCGTCCGCGCCCGGCATCCTCCGCAGCTCCCCCACCAGGGCGGCCAGTTCCTCGACCGCCGCGGGCGGCGGCAGTACGGCGGCGAAAAGCCTCATACGGCGAGTCTGTCACGCCGTGGCGGCGAGGCGGGCGCCCTCTTCACGCCCTTCACGCCCCGCGCGGGGCACGAAACGCACCTGCGGGTGCCGTACGCGGCGGCCCGGCCGCAGCTCCACCCGCATCCGCAGCCCGGTCGAGCGGGACAGCAGCGCGCCGATCACGACGGCGGCGGCCAGCGACACGGCGCCGCCGGTCGCGAAGCCCACGCGGGCGCCGTACGTGTCGGTGACCCAGCCCAGCAGCGGCGCGCCCAGCGGCGTACCGCCGGCGAAGACCATCATGTAGAGGCTCATCACCCGGCCCCGCATCTCGGGGTCGGTCGCGAGCTGCACGAAGGAGTTGGCCGTCACGTTCACGGTCAGCCCGAACATGCCGATCGGCACCAGCAGCAGCGTGAACAGCCAGAAGCCGGGGCTCATCGCGGCGGCGATCTCCAGGACGCCGAAGACGGCGGCGGCGCCGATCAGCAGCCGCAGCCGGGACGTGCCGCGCCGGGCCGACAGCAGGGCGCCCGCCAGGGAGCCGACGGCCATGAGGGTGTTGAGGAGGCCGTACATGCCGGGTCCGACGTGGAAGACGCCGTCGGCGAAGGCGGTCAGCCAGATCGGGAAGTTGAACCCGAACGTGCCGATGAAGCCGACCAGGGCGATCGGCCAGATCAGGTCGGGGCGCCCGGCGACGTACCGCAGGCCCTCCCGGAGCTGGCCCTTGCCGCGCGGGACGCGGGCGGTGGGGTGCAGCTCGGCGGGCCGCATCATCAGCAGCGCGGCCAGGGGGGCCAGGAACGACAGGCCGTTGACGAGGAACGCCCAGCCGCTGCCGACGGAGGCGATCAGCAGACCGGCGACGGCGGGGCCGACGAGGCGGGCCGACTGGAAGTTCGCCGAGTTCAGGCTGACGGCGTTGCGGAGCTGGTCGGGGCCGACCATCTCGGAGACGAAGGACTGGCGGGCCGGGTTGTCGACGACGGTGACCATGCCGAGCAGGAAGGCCACCAGGTACACGTGCCACACCTGGACGTGCCCGGAGAGGGTGAGCACGGCGAGGGCGATGCCGCACAGGCCGAGGGCGCCCTGGCTCAGGACGAGGAGGCGCCGCTTGGGGTACCGGTCGGCGATCACTCCGCCGTACAGGCCGAACAGCAGCATCGGGAGGAACTGCAGCGCCGTGGTGACGCCGACGGCGGCGGCGGAGCCGGTGAGGCTCAGGACCAGCCAGTCCTGGGTGATGCGGGCCATCCAGGTCCCCGTGTTGGAGACGATGGCCCCGGTGAAGAAGAGGCGGTAGTTCCGTACCTTCAGCGAGGCGAACGTGCCGCCTGCGGCGCGGTGCGGGGCGCGGGTGGTGCGGTCGGCGGGGTGGGGGTTGTGTCCGGGGGCGGAGAGTTCTCCGGTTCCCGTACTCAAAAGGGGTCGCCTCCTCGGCTCGGGTCGTCCTACAGGTGCGCGAGCTTCTCCAGTACGGGGGCGGCGGCGCGCAGCCTGGCCCACTCGTCCTCGTCCAGACCCTCGGCGAGGGAGGCCAGCCAGGCGTTCCGCCTGCGGCGGGACTCCTCGAGCATGGCCTCGGCCCGCTCGGTCTGGCTGACCACCTTCTGGCGGCGGTCGTCCGGATGCGGCTCCAGCCTCACCAGTCCCTTGGCCTCCAGCAGCGCGACGATGCGCGTCATGGACGGCGGCTGGACGTGCTCCTTGCGGGCCAGCTCGCCGGGGGTGGCCGAGCCGCAGCGGGCGAGCGTGCCGAGCACCGACATCTCGGTGGGGCTCAGCGACTCGTCGACGCGCTGGTGCTTCAGCCGCCGGGACAGCCGCATGACGGCGGAGCGGAGCGCGTTCACAGCGGCTGCGTCGGCGTCGTCGCCGCCGGGGTGGCCGTGGGACAGGTCAGGCATGTTCTTTAGCCTAACTCATTACTCTGTCTAAAGACCAGTCCGATGATCCGACCGGCGCCTGTGGTGAGGGATGTCACCCCCTGACCTCTGCGGGAGGGCCAGAGTCCGCGTGCGAGCGGTGAGGCGGCCGGCGGCCATGGCCGGCCGCGCGCTGGGGCGAGGGCCTCGGGGGATCGACCTCCATGCGCAGCTCTGCGAGGCCCGGCGCGTAGTCGGCGTCGTCCGCCGACGACATCGCCACCATCCTGCGCGAGTACGCCGAGGCGGCCGTCGATCCGAACCGCGATGTCGCGGACGAGATCCATCGTGCCATGCTGGTGGCGGCCAAGGAGATCGCCGAGGACATGGCCAGGTCGACGAGCCCCAAGAGCCTTGTCACCGGCGTCACCTCCGTCGTCGGCAAGGGCGCGGGCCTGGTCCTCTCGTTCGACGTCAAGGCCATCCTCGACATCAACACGGCGAAGCTCAACCGGATCGTGGACACGTACACCGGCATCCTGGACGGGCTGACCGCCCGCATGGAAGCGCTGAAGGGGCCGCTTGAGGAGGCGTACCTGAGCGCTCCCAAGTTCGAGGCCGGCGTCGCCCGCGCCCAGGGCTTCGGCGTGCGCGCCCTGGAGGAGTTCAAGGAGTCGCAGGTCTGGCTGAAGGTGGACTCCACAGGGAAGTACGACCTCAACCTCACCGCCAACGAGTACTTCGAGCACGGCCACACACTCGACAAGCACGTCGGCAAGACGCACGCCGAACGGCGAGACCAGTGGCGGAAGCGTGCCCAAGCAGCCGGTCGACCCGACGACCCGAAGTCCGGCTACAAGGGAGGCGGGATGGATGCCAAGGCGTACGACGTGACCGGCATCGACACGCGCATCAGGTACGACAGCAGCCGCAACCCGCCCTTCACCGTCATGACGTCGATGCCCTCCAAGCCCTAGCCCTCCGAGGAAGACTCGCACCACATGTTCACCGACCGGACCTCCTGGGAAGCCGCGGTACGCCACCTGTACAGGGACGCGTCCGCGTACATCGCCACCGGATCGCGCCGCCACCAGTACTGGACGCTCGACGTCCTCGCGCTGATGGCCCGGGCGGTGCCGGATCCCCGGGGGTGGGCCCGTGTCGACGACGCGGAGAAGGACGCCGAGCGGGAGGCGAACCCGATGTGGCCCTTCGCCAGTCACCCCCCGGAGTACGTCGCGCCGCGCCTCAAGGAGATCGACAGGGACAGTGCCGAGAACCTGCTTTTGGCCCTCACCGAGGCCGGCTGCACCCTGGACAACCTCCGGTACTTCGACGAGTCCGAGGATGAGCTGAGGGCGATGGCGCGCACCATCCTGGCTCGCTACGGCGACGAGGCCGCCTATCACACCAACGTCAGCAAGACCGGCAGCGCGCCCGGCACCCTCGACTTCACGTTGCAGAGCCTGGGGTACAGCCCGCTGAGCGTCCTGATGGAGGACTGCGGCCTCGTCGTCGTGTCGGGCACCGAGGTCGGGCTGTTCTGGACGTTCTCCGACTGACGGCCCAGCCGCCGACCAGGTGGTTTGAGAGGATGCCCCCCGCGCTGACCGGTTCCGCTTCTTATCCCGACCGGGAGACCGCCCAGTGGGCCACCCGGCAGGTGGTGACCGCCTACGAGCAGCTCATCCACCGCTGGCTGGCCCAGGGCACCCGGGCCCGGCTCACCATCGAGGCTGCCTGGCCGTCGCATCTCGTGCACGTGCCCCTTGGCGCGGCGGGGCGGGGGATGGCCGTTCATCGCCGTATCGAGGCCGCCGCAGCCGGGCGGCCGTACCGGAGGCCGCCGTCCGGCGGGAGGGTGGGTCACTCGTAGGAGTGATTATCCGACGAGAATGCGCGCGGGCGCGGAGTGCGGGCCGGGACCCTGGGCGGCATGGGATCGACAGTGCTCAGCCTGCGGATGGACGGGGAGCTGCTGGAGCGGCTCCGGCAGCACGCGGCGAGAAGCGGGATGAGCGTCCAGGACTATGTCGTCCGGACGCTTGTTCGCGAGGACTTCGACGAGCGGTTCCACGCGGCCGTCGACGAGACGGAGCGGTTCTACGGCGCGACGTGACGCCGCGCGGCCCCGCCCGTGGTGGGCGGGGCCGCGTTGGTGGGCCGGGCCGTCCGGCGTCCGGGCCGCGGCGCCGGGGCCGCTATGTGAGGCCCAGGGCCGGCATGGCGTAGTAGAAGACGAACACCGCCGACACCGCGTACATCGCGGGCGGGACCTCGCGTCCGCGGCCCGCGGCGAGGCGCAGGACGCTGAACGAGATGAAGCCGATGCCGATGCCGTTGGTGATCGAGTACGTGAACGGCATCATCGTCATCGCCAGGAACGCCGGGACGGCGATGGTGAAGTCGCTCCAGTCGATGTCCTTGATCGACCCGGCGAGGATGAGGAAGCCGACCGCGATCAGCGCGGGCGTCGCCGCCTGCGACGGGACCATCGTGGCGAGCGGCGTGAAGAAGAGCGCCACGCCGAACAGGCCGCCCGTGACGACGGAGGCGAGGCCCGTACGGGCGCCCTCGCCGACGCCCGCGGTGGACTCGACGTAGCAGGTGGTGGCGGACGACGAGGTGAGGCCGCCCGTGGCGACGGCGAGGCCGTCCACGAGGAGGACCTTGTTGATGCCGGGGAACTCGCCCTTCTCGTCCATCAGCTTCGCCTCGTCGCCGACGCCGAGGATCGTGCCCATGGCGTCGAAGAAGCAGGACAGCAGGACGGTGAAGACGAACAGCGAGCCGGTGAGCAGCCCCACCTTCTCGAAGCCGCCGAGCAGGCTGACCTGCCCGAGCAGGCCGAAGTCCGGGGTGGCGACCGGGTTGCCCGGCCAGGTGGGCGTGGTCAGGCCCCAGGACGGGACCTCGGCGACCGCGTTCACGACCATCGCGGCGACCGTCATGGCGACGATCGAGATGAGGATGGCCCCCGGCACCCTGCGGATGATCAGCGCCAGGGTGAGCAGCGTGCCGACCGCGAAGATCAGGACGGGCCAGCCGCCGAGGTGGCCGTCCGCGCCGAGCTGGAGCGGGACGGTGGTGCGGGCGATGTCCGGGATGCGCGAGACGAAGCCGGCGTCCACCAGGCCGATCAGCATGATGAACAGGCCGATGCCGATGGCGATGCCCTTGCGCAGGCCCACCGGGACGGCGCTCATCACGCGCTCCCGCAGGCCGGTCGCGACGAGGAGCATCACGATGAGGCCGGCGATGACGACCATGCCCATCGCGTCCGCCCACGCCATGCGCGGCGCCAGCTGGAGGGCGACGACCGTGTTGACGCCGAGGCCGGCGGCGAGGGCGATCGGGACGTTGCCGATCACGCCCATGAGGAGCGTCGTGAAGGCCGCGCTCAGCACGGTCGCCGTGACCAGCTCGCCGCTGTCCAGCTGGTGCCCGTACATGTCCTTGGCGCTGCCGAGGATGATCGGGTTCAGCACGATGATGTAGGCCATCGCGAAGAAGGTCGCGAAGCCGCCGCGTACCTCCCGGCCGATGGTGGAGCCACGCTCCGAGATCTTGAAGAACCGGTCCAGCGGGCTGCTGGAGCCGGTCGGCTGCTGCCCGGGCGCAGCCGGGGGAGCGGTGACCGAGGAGGGCATGCGGAACCTCGTGATGCGGGGATGGTGGGGCCGTCAGCCGGTCGGCGGCGGCTCATTGTGTGTTCGTACGAGAATAGCCGGGCTACGGCAAACGGTTTCAGTATGAACATATGACTGGAAGATCGCTATCTCCGCGCGTAGAACGGTCCGCCGCTTACCATGTGGACATGGCCAAGTGGACCCCTTCGCACGAGGCGCCCGAGCCCCTGGAGGGGCCGGTCGTCGCCACCATCACCGGCGGCACGATCCTGTGGTTCGTCCTCTTCCTGGTGCAGGTCCCCTTCTACGGCTGGTTCGCCGACCGCGACCTCGACTGGTGGGTGTGGACCTGCCTCGCGGGCGCGGGCCTGGGCCTCATCGGCATCTGGTACGTCCGCCGGCGGGACGCCGCGCTCCGGCGCGCGGCCTCCGGGCCGGGCGGGCCGGGCACTCCCGGCGCACCGGGCGGCGGGGGCGGCTCCGGCGGCGGCCCGGCGGGGCCCGGAGCCCCCGCGGGGACCGCACCCGCCGCGCCCGCCGGCCCCGCCGCGCCCTGACCCGGCGGAGGACCGGTCGGGCCGGGTGGTCCGATGGTCCGGGTGGTCCGGTCGGGCCGGGTGGTCCGGTGGAGCCGGTGGTCCGTCGGGCCGGAGTGACGGGGCGGGCCGGAGTGACGGGGCGGGCCGGGCGGGCCGCGGGGCGGGTCATGCGGGCCGGGTGCCTCGGGGCGCCCCGGCCGGTGCGGTCCTCCGGACGGGAGCGGCGGGGGCGGCGCGTGTAGTGCCCCGGGAGGGTTCTCGTCCTACCAGGGTCGGATCCCGCGCCCGTTTCGCGGGTGGCCGCCGTGCTCCGGCCGTACCGTCGGACACATGACGCAGCGGGCCGGGACCGAGGACGCCATCGTGGGAGCCGCCGGGGGCGCGGACGTGCCGTACCGGCCGGACGGGCTGACCGCCGCCGAGGTGGCGGCGCGGGTCCGGCGGGGCGAGGTCAACGACGTCCCCGTACGGTCCTCCCGGTCCGTGCTCGACATCGTCCGGGGCAACGTCCTCACCCGCTTCAACGCCATCATCGGCCTGCTCTGGGCGGTCATGCTGGTCGTCGCGCCCATTCAGGACAGCCTCTTCGGCTTCGTCATCGTCGCCAACACCGGCATCGGCATCGTGCAGGAGCTGCGCGCCAAGAGGACCCTCGACTCCCTCGCCGTCATCGGCGAGGCGAAACCGACCGTCCGCCGGGACGGCGCGCCCGTCGAGGTGTCCGTCTCCGAGATCGTCCTCGGCGACCTCGTGGAGCTGGGGCCCGGTGACAAGGTCGTGGTCGACGGCGCCGTCGCGGAGTCCGACAGCCTGGAGGTCGACGAGTCGCTGCTCACCGGCGAGGCCGACCCCGTGCTGAAGAAGCCCGGCGACCCCGTCATGTCCGGCAGCTTCGTCGTCGCCGGCGGCGGCGCCTTCACCGCCACCAAAGTCGGCCGCGAGGCCTACGCCGCCCAGCTCGCCGAGGAGGCGTCCCGCTTCACCCTCGTCCACTCCGAGCTGCGCTCCGGCATCTCCACCATCCTCAAGTACGTCACCTGGATGATGGTCCCGACCGCCACCGCGCTCATCGTGAGCCAGCTCGTCGTCAAGGACACCGACCTCAAGGACTCCGTCGCCCGCACGGTCGGCGGCATCGTGCCGATGATCCCCGAGGGCCTCGTCCTCCTGACCTCCGTCGCCTTCGCCATCGGCGTCATCCGGCTCGGCCGCAGGCAGTGCCTCGTACAGGAGCTGCCCGCCATCGAGGGGCTCGCCCGCGTCGACGTGGTCTGCCTGGACAAGACCGGCACCCTCACCGAGGGCGGCATGGACGTCGCCGAGCTGCGGCCCCTGGACGGTTTCGACGAGGCGTACGTACGGAAGGTCCTCGGCGCCGTCGGGGACTCCGACCCCCGCCCCAACGCCTCCCTCCAGGCCGTCATCGACGCCTACCCCGACACCGACGACTGGCGCTGCACGGAGGCCCTGCCCTTCTCCTCCGCCCGCAAGTACAGCGGCGCCACCTTCAGCGAGGGCGACGGGCAGAGCAGCTCCTGGCTCCTCGGCGCCCCCGACGTCCTCCTCCCCGACGGCGACCCCGCCCTCGCCGAGACCGACTCCCTCAACCGGCGCGGCATGCGCGTCCTGCTCCTCGCGCGGGTCACCGGCGAGCTGGACGACCCGAAGACCCCCGGCACGGCGCGGGCCGCCGCCCTCGTCGTCCTCGAACAGCGACTGCGCCCCGACGCCTCCGACACCCTCGCCTACTTCGCCGACCAGGACGTCGCCGCCAAGGTCATCTCCGGCGACAACGCGGTCTCCGTCGGCGCCGTCGCCGCCAAGCTGGACCTGCCCGGCGCCGACCGGCCCGTCGACGCGCGGCACCTGCCCGAGCGGCCCGAGGAGATGGCCCGCGCCCTGGAGGAGGGCGTCGTCTTCGGGCGGGTCACCCCGCAGCAGAAGCGCGACATGGTCGGCGCCCTCCAGTCGCGCGGCCACACCGTGGCCATGACCGGCGACGGGGTCAACGACGTGCTCGCCCTCAAGGACGCCGACATCGGCGTCAGCATGGGCTCCGGCTCCGAGGCCACCCGCGCGGTCGCCCAGATCGTCCTCCTCGACAACAGCTTCGCCACCCTGCCGCACGTCGTCGCCGAGGGGCGGCGCGTCATCGGCAACATCACGCGCGTGGCGACGCTGTTCCTGACGAAGACCGCCTACTCGGTGCTGCTCGCCGTCCTCGTCGTCGTCGCCCAGGTCGAGTACCCGTTCCTGCCCCGGCACCTGACCCTGCTGTCCACGCTCACCATCGGCGTGCCCGCCTTCTTCCTGGCGCTCGCCCCCAACAAGGAGCGCGCCCAGCCGCACTTCGTGCGGCGCGTCATGCGGTACGCCCTGCCGGCCGGGCTCATCGCGGCGGCGGCCACCTTCACCTCGTACCTGCTCGCCGGGCACCACTACAGCGGGCCGGGCGCCCTCGAGGCCGAGACCAGCGCGGCGACCCTGACGCTGTTCCTGGTCTCGCTGTGGGTGCTGGCGATCATCGCCCGGCCGTACACGTGGTGGCGGGTGGTGCTGGTCGCGGCGATGGGCGGGGCGTTCCTGCTGGTGCTCGTCGTGCCCTGGCTGCAGGAGTTCTTCGCGCTGCGGCTGGTGGGCACGACGATGCCGTGGGCCGCGGCCGGTATCGCCGTGGCGGGAGCGGCGCTGCTGGAGGTCGCGTGGCGGTGGGTGGAGCGGCGCGTTCCGGCGTGAGGGGCGGGGAGGGTGGTGACCAGGGGCCCGGTGGGGCCGGGGGCCGGACGGGCGGGCTGGGGGCCGGGCGGGCCGGACGGTCCGGGGCCGGGCGGGTGGGCCCGGGGGCCGGGCTGAGGGGTACTCCGGTCGTCCACCCCCGCCCGGGAGCACCCCTCAGCCGGCACCGTCCGGGGTGCTCCGCGGCGCCGGCACCCTCGTACCCGCACGGCCCGGCTGGAGCCGGCCTCGGCTGACCCCCGGCCTCGGTTGGAGCCGGCCTCGGCTGACCCCGGCCTCGGTTGGAGCCGGCCTCGGCTGACCCCCGGCCTCGGCTGGAGCCGGCCTCGGCCGGAGCCCGAGCACTCCGGCCCGAGCCGGCTCCCCGCCCGTTCCCGGCTCAGTCGAACCAGCGGTCCCGGGCCAGTTCCTCCGTGCGCGACGGGTCCTCCAGCAGCGCCGCCACCTCGAACCGGCGCGGCCACTGCCCCGCCGCCCAGGCCAGCCCCGCCGCCACGCCCTCCAGCGTCGCCGCGTGCAGGGTGCCGTCCGGGGTGATCCGCCAGTCCAGCTCCACCCCGCCGGCCACCAGCTCCTCGTGCTCCACGTACGTCGCCGGGGTGGCCGGGCCGAGCAGCGCGTGCACCGGCGCGGGGACCTCGTGCTCCTCGCCGTCCGTCGACACCTCCGCCACCACGGCCTCGCCCAGCCGCCGCACCTGGAGCAGCTCCGCCAGGTCGGCCGCCCGTGACGGCGCCACCGGCAGCAGCGGCAGCCCGCCGGCCAGCGGCAGCAGGTCCGGCGCGTCCGCGACCACCGCGTCCGCCGCGTCCACCACCCGCACCTCGCCGTCCACGACGGCCCGCAGCTCCTCCGGGAGCGTCACCTGCTCCGGGTCCAGCTCCGCCAGCGCCGAGTACAGCCCGTGCAGCTGGGCCCCCGTGACCTCGCGGTCCGGGTCCGCGAGCCGGCCCAGCAGCTCCGCCGCGCCGCCCGGCTCGTCCAGCAGGGCGGCCACCGACGTCCGCACGCCCAGGGCGCGCAGCACCTGCGCGTCGTCGAAGCCCGTGGTGTCCACCGACTCGTAGAGGCCCTCCAGTAGCGGGTCGGCGCCCGCCGCGCGCAGGCCCGCCGGGCGGCGGCCGTCCAGCACCGGGTGGTCGCGCAGCCACCACGCCGTGTATGGGCGGACCGTCTCGGTCGTACCGTCCGGCAGCAGCACCCGCACCGGCTGGGTCAGCGCGTCCCGCAGCGGCGGCCGGGACAGCAGGGCCAGCGCGCGCGGCCAGGCGTCGTCGTCGACCAGGTCGAGGTCCCGTACGGCGACGACCTCCGTCGCGACCGGCGGCACCGGGGCCTCGGGCAGCCGGTCCAGCACGTCCTCGCACCACACGTCCACGGCGTCCAGCAGGCCCACGTCGTCCGGCTCCGCGTAGTCGGCGTCGCGGGGCTCCAGCTCGTCCGGGTCCAGCACCACGTCGCTCGCCCGTACGAGCGCGAAGTCGGCCAGCACACCGCACGCGGCGAGCGGCCGCTCGCCCCAGCGGGCCGCCAGCTCCTCGTCGCACAGCGCCAGCTCGCCCTCCCGCATGACGGAGGCGAACGCGCTGCCGGGCAGCACCAGCTCGCCGGCCGGCGCCGGCTCCCCGTCCTCGTCCGGCAGCGCCAGCGCGCCGAGCCACGGCTCGTCGCCCGGCTCCAGGCCCGCGTCCCGCACCAGCGCGAGGACGATCTCCGCCAGCTCCTCGGCGTCCACCCCGTTCTCGTCCCACACCTCGTCGGCGTCCAGGGACGCCGCGACCGCCGCCCGCACCTGCGGGGTCGTCAGCACCGCGCGCGGGGTGGCCGGCAGGGCGCCCAGCTTCTCCAGGAGCGGGTGCGCCGCGTCGGGGTGGGCGACCTTCAGCCCGAGCCGGGCGAGGTCCACCGGGGTGTCGGGCAGCGGCAGCAGGACCTGCCGGGGGCCGATGGTGGTCCGGTTGTCGGCCAGCGGCACCGGCAGGCCGGTCAGCCGGTCCGGGTCGACGCCCGCCAGCGAGTCGTACAGCCGGTGCCACCACCCGGGTGCCCGCTCGGTGCCCGCCAGCCGGTCGATCGCGTCACCCAGCGGCAGCCGTGCCACGCCCAGTGCCCGCAGCTCGGCGCGCCGCTCCAGCCCGGCGGGCAGCAGCGTGGGCAGCACCTCCGCCAGGACCCGTACGGTGTCCGCGCCGGCGCCCTCGACGACCTCCGCCTCGAACGGGCGCAGCGCCACCAGCTCCTCGGAGGGGGCGGCCGGGGCGAGGAACGGGACGCGGGGCAGCAGCTCCAGCACCGCGCCGCGGATCGCGCCGTCCAGGACGCCCTTGCCGAGCGGTCCGGGCACCAGGTCGATGGTGCCGGTCGTCACGGGACGCCAGGCGGCGAGGAGTTCGGCGTACGCCTCGGCGGCGCGGGCCACGACGAAGTCGGTGAGCGGACCGGGCGCGGGGTGGCGGCGCGTGGAGTCCAGCGGGAACGACGCGATGAGCAGCGCCGGTACGGTCAGGGGCTCGTCGGTCGGCGTCGGCGCGTGCACGACGGGCGCGGTGTCCGGGCGGACGGGCGCGCCGTCCGCGTCGGCGGGGACGGCCCAGGTCACCGACCAGTGCGGGCGCAGCCGCTCCTCGACGGGGCGGTCCCTGAGCAGCTCGGGCGGGGTCGCGCCGGTGCGGGTGACGGTCCGCCAGCGGGTGGTGCCGCGCGCGGAGTCGTCCACGATCGTGTACTCCTCGTCGCGCCCGCGCGTGAGGGTCCGCGTGCCGGCCGGGGTCTCCACGACGATCTCGGCGAGGCCCGGCAGGGTGAGCAGCAGCGTGTCGCCGATCCCGGCGAGCAGCCGCTCCACCAGGTCCACGGCGGCGGCGTCGCGCAGCGGGAGGACGACCACCGTGTCGTAGCCGGTGGGCGGGGTGCCCTCGGCGGGCAGCGGCAGGCGCAGCAGGGGCACGTGGCCGTCGCGGCGGCGCAGTTCGTCGCCGAGGCCGGGGCTGGCCTTCGCGGCCTCGGCGGCCATGTCGCGGGCCTCCGCCAGGGACCAGCGCACACCGCCGTGCCGACCGATGACCGCGGGCTCGTCGGTGACGGCGAGGACCGCGGCGAAGCCGACCCCGAACCGGCCGACCGCGCCCTCGTGGCCCTCCCGCTTGGCGGAGGCGCGGAGCGTGGACAGCGACTCGACGCCCGTCGCGTCCAGCGGGGCGCCCGTGTTGGCGGCGGCGAGCACCGCCGGGCCGTCCGCGCCGGCGGGGTGGAGGGTGAGCCGGAGGCGGCCCGGCGCCCCGGCGCGGGCCGCGGCGTCGGCGGCGTTCTGCGCGAGCTCCACCACGAGCCGGTCGCGGTAGCCGCCGAGGCTCAGCTCCTCCTCGGCGTTGGCGTCCTCCCGGAACCGCGCGGGACCGGCGCCCCACGCGTCGAGCACTCCGCGCCGCAACCGCGCGGTCCCGAACGGGTCGGTGCCCTCGCCCGCCGCCGTCGCCCTCACGCTCACGATGTGCTCCGCTCTCCTCGACGTACGAAACCGGTCTGCGGCCGAAGGTACCGCGCACCCCGCCGTCCCCATGAACGCGCAGGTCAGCAGGGGTGCGCGGGGGTCGCGAAGAACTTCCGGAAAATCTTGCGGGGCGACCTGCAACCCCGGAGGGGGCCGCACGTCTATCCAAGTGAAGGCAGCGATACGGCCGACGGGACCGGGGGGACCGGTCCGGGCTCGGGCCCGGACGGGGGGCCGCAGGCCGGTTCCCGCGCGGTCACCGTCGTCCTGGGCGAGGCGGGAGCCACCCGTACGCTCCGCACGGGCGACGACCCGCTGACCCTCACGGTGACGGTCCTCAACACGACCGGCGGGGACGCGGAGGACGCCACGGACAACCTGTCCGTGGCCGCCGAGGGCGGCACGCTCTCCGGCGGCGACGTGAACGTGTCCCTGCTGGCGGAGGACGGCTCCTGGCGGCCCATCGGCCACACGGCCCGCCTCACGACGGCGACGCTCCCGGCGGGGGAGTCGCGCACGCACCGGGTGCGCATCTCCCTGCCGGAGGGCTTCCCCGCCTCGGTGACCCGGCTGCGCGTGACCGCCTTCAGCAACGCCGGCGAGGAGACGATCACGTGAGCGCCCCGCACCCGCCCGTTCACCCCTTGCCGCCCACCCGCTGACGGCGCCGACTCCGACGGCCCCACCCTCGGCCGCTGGGCCGCTGGGCCGCTGGGCCGCTGGGCCGCTGGGCCGCTCGGCGGCTCGGCCGCCGGACCGCGTGCGGGCCCGACCGGCGACCGCCCCCGGCAGGGGCTGGGCGACGGCGGGGACCGTGACTGGTGCGCCCCCCGCCCCCGGTCAGAGCGCTGCGCGGCCGGGCAGCGGGGCGGCGCGGTCGGACCGCGGGGGAGCACGCCCCGCGCCGTCTCGGCCTCTTCTGGGCC
Organism: Streptomyces fradiae ATCC 10745 = DSM 40063; assembly: GCF_008704425.1. Lineage (NCBI taxonomy): Bacteria > Bacillati > Actinomycetota > Actinomycetes > Kitasatosporales > Streptomycetaceae > Streptomyces > Streptomyces fradiae. Next base: position 3,000,046 of record NZ_CP023696.1, on the reverse strand, counting down.
CGCCCGTACGGACGGGCGCGGGCCCATCGGTCGGACGCGCACGGCTCCGCCCGTACGGCTACGTGGGGCGCTGTGGGGGAGTGGCGACGGCGACGTGCCGCAGGGGCCCGACGCGCGGTGGTGCCGGCCGGTGAGTCCGGGGAGGGGGCGTCAGGGGAAGGCGAGGGAGGCCGGGGGGACCGGTGGGACCAGGCCCTGGGAGGCCGCGCGGGACAGCAGGGCGTGCACGGCCTCGTAGCCGGCGGGCCCCAGGTCCTCCGTGAAGTCGTTGACGTACAGGTCGATGTGGCGCCGCGCCACGTCCGGCGCCATCTCCTGGGCGTGCGCCCGCACGTACTCGGCCGACGCCGACGGTGAGGCCCACGCCCGCCGCACCGACTCCCGCGCCGCGTCCGCGAGGCCCCGCAGCGCCCGCGCGCCCAGCGAGCGCTTGGCGATGATGGCGCCCAGCGGGATGGGGTGCCCGGTCGTGGCCTCCCAGTGCTCGCCCATGTCCGCGAGGCGGTGCAGCCCGTAGTCCTGGTAGGTGAACCGCGCCTCGTGGATCACGAGGCCCGCGTCGACCTTCCCGTCCCGCACCGCCGGCATGATCTCGTGGAACGGCATCACGACGACCTCGCCGACCCCGCCGCCCGGCACGGCCTGCGCCGCCCACAGCCGGAACAGCAGATAGGCCGTCGACCGCTCGCTGGGCACCGCCACGGTCCGCCCCGACAGGTCCAGCCCCGGCTCCCGCGCCAGGACCAGCGGGCCGCAGCCCCGCCCCAGCGCCCCGCCGCACGGCAGGAGGGCGTACTCGTCGAGGACCCAGGGCAGTACGGCGTACGAGACCTTGAGGACGTCCAGTTCGCCGCGCTCCGCCATGCCGTTGGTGACGTCGATGTCGGCGAAGGTGACGTCCAGCTCCGGAGCGCCCGGCACCAGGCCGTGCGCCCACGCGTGGAAGACGAACGTGTCGTTCGGGCAGGGGGAGTACGCGATGCGCGTCACCACTGGCCCTCACTCCTCCCTGAAGACGCGGGTGCTGAGCGGTTCGAACGCCGTGCGCAGCGCGTCCAGCGCCGCACCGACGCGCCATGCGGCGCGGTCGCGCGGGCCGACCGCGTTGGAGACGGCGCGGATCTCGACGGCCGGCACACCGTGCGCGGCGGCGGCCTCGGCGACGCCGAAGCCCTCCATGGCCTCCGCCCCGGCGCGCGGATGGCGGGCGGTGAGCTCGGCGGTGCGGGCGGCGGTGCCGGTGACGGTGGACACCGTCAGGACGGGCGCCGTGAGGCACGGCAGCCCGGCGCCGCGCACGGCCTCCGCGACCCGGTCGCACAGCGCGGCCGGCGGGGTGTGGACGGAGCGGCCGAAGCCCAGCTCCTCCACCGGGAGGTAGCCGTCGGGCGTGTCGGCGCCCAGGTCGGCGGCGACGATGCTGTCGGCGACGACGAGGGACCCGAGCGGGGCGCGCGGCGCGAACCCGCCACCGATCCCTGCGCTGATCACCAGGTCGTACGGGTACGGGGCGGTGGCCAGCGCCGTCGCGGCGCCGACCGCGGCGGCGGCGGGCCCGACACCGGCCGCCAGCACGTCCACGGCGGGCGCGGCGGCACCGGTCAGCCGGTCGAGGCTGCGCCCCGTGAGCAGGTGGCTCGTCACGGTGTGGCCGCTCGGCAGCGGCCGGGAGGACCGCGCCGCGCAGTCGACGAGTCCGCCGGCGACGGAGTGGGCCTCCGCCGCCACGGCGGTCACGACCAGGACGCGCAGGGTCACACCTTCTTGAGGACGAAGCGGTAGACGCCGATGGCCTTCTTCGTCTTCGCGTCGGTCTCCAGGAGCGCCACCCGGACGTTGGGGCTGGTCTGGCCGCCCATGCCGGGCGCGAAGAACGAGCTGGCGCTGATCGAGCGGTACGTCTTCGTGTACGGCTCCTGCTCGGCGCGCTCCCCGTCCAGGAAGATCGTCCAGCCGTTCTCGGCGATCTCCGGGTCGACGCCGAAGCGGATCCGGTCGTCGACGGACACCTCGACCTCCTCGCCGCCCTTGGCGCTGAGGCACTCCTGGACGCGGGACTCCTTGAGGCCGCCCTCGTCGTAGCAGTTTTCGGCCGCCTCGGTGTTGTACGAGTCGGAGCCGACCGTCACGGTCGCGATCGGCGTCGGCTTGGAGCCGCAAGCGGAGAGGACGAGCAGGCCGGCGGAGACGGCACCCAGAGCGACGCCGGCCCGGCGGGCCTTTCCGGAGAAGAACGCAACGGTCATGGGCCGAAGGCTATCGGTCCCGGCCGCCGCAGGCGCATGCGGGGCTCGCGCGGCGCGCACACCTCACCCGGCGGCCCACCGCACGGTGGGGCTCCCCCGTGTCCCCGCACCGGACATTTCTCGCCATGTCCTGGTACGTGTCCCGCCCGATCCGTGCCGGTCCCGGCCCCCGGTTCCAGCGGAGCCGGTCGCCCCGCTCTGCCCCGGCTCTCGCCACGCCCCGGCCGCCTTGCGGTGCCCTGCGGTGCGGTGCGGTGGGCTGCGGTGTGGTGCCGTGGCTGACCTGACCTGACCTGACCTGACCTGTTCTGACCTGACCTGACCTGTTCTGACCTGACCTGTTCTGATCGGTCCGGTCTGGTCTGTTCCGGTTCGCTTCGTTCCGCTCGCCTCGCCTCGCCTCGCGGCGTCGCCGGGGCGGAGGGCCGGTGGTCAGCGGGTCGCGTCCGGGTCCGCCGCCGAGCCGGGCGCGGGGCCGGGAGCCGGACGGTCGGCGGAGCCGGGAGCCGACCCAGGAGCCGGGCCGGGGGCCGGACCGGGAGCCGGGCCGGGGGCCGGACCGGGAGCCGGGCCGGGGGGTGAGGGGTGGGCCGGCCGGGGGTGGTGGCGGGCCTCGTGCAGGAGGCCCCGGCCCGCCACGGCGGCCCCGGCGGCGAGGATGGCCGCCGCCACGGCCATGCCCAGCGTGCCGTTGAGCGGCAGGACGATGCCGAGCGCGCCGCCCACCACCCACGCCATCTGGAGCAGCGTCTCGGAGCGGGCGAACGCCGACGTGCGCACCGACTCCGGCACGTCCCGCTGGATCAGCGCGTCGAGGGAGAGCTTCGACAGGGCCTGCGCCAGCCCCGCGACGGCGCCCAGCAGGGCGACCAGCGCGCCGCTGAAGAAGACGGCCGCCGCGACCGTCGCGGCCAGCAGCAGCACCAGCATCGTGGCGATGATCGCCTCCGGCGCGCGGTCCCTGAGCCACGCCCCGACCGCCGTGCCGCAGGCGTTGCCCACCCCTGCGGCGACCCCCACCACCGCGAGCGAGACGGCCGCGCTCTGCCCGCCGATCGGGTCCACCCGCAGCAGGAACGCCAGGAAGAAGATCAGGAACCCGGCCAGCCCGCGCACCGCCGCGTTGGCCTGGAGGGCGTGCAGGACGGCCGGGCCGACCGTGCGCAGCCCCGCCTTCCGCTCGTCGTGGACGAGGATGCGCGCCCTCCGCTCGCCCTTCGCGGAGTCCACCTTGTGCGGCAGCGTGAAGGCCAGGACCGTGCCGGCCGCGAACAGCGCGCACGCCCCGTACAGCGGCCACTGCGGCCCGATCCGGTGCAGCCCGACCGCGACGGGTGCCGCGGCGCCCGTCGCGAGGAGCCCCGCGAGGGTGACCCGCGAGTTCGCCTTCACCAGGGAGAAGCGGGGCGGCAGCAGGCGCGGTACGACGGCGGAGCGGACCACCCCGTACGCCTTCGACGCCACGAGCACGCCGAGCGCCTCCGGGTACAGCTCCAGGCCGCCGGTCGCGACCACCCCCGACAGGGCGACGGCGAGGAACGCGCGGAACGCCATGGCGCCCGCCATCGCCGCGCGCCGGCCGTGCGGCACATGGTCGAGGAGGGGGCCGATGACGGGGGCGAGCAGGGCGAACGGGGCGAGCGTGATGGCCAGGTACAGGGCGACCCGGCCGCGCGCCTCGTCGGTCGGCACGGAGAAGAACACGGTCGAGGCGAGCGCCACGGTGATCATCACGTCGCCCGCGCCGTTCACGGCGTGCAGTTCGATGAGCTTGCCGAGGCCGGACTCGCCCGCGCCCTGCGCGTGGGTGGCGCGGCGGATGCCGCGGGCGGTGGAGGTGAAGGGCAGGCGGGCGGCCCGGCCCAGACCGCGGGCCGCCGCACGGAACCTACCGGCGCGTTTCGGCCGACTGGTGGGGTCCGGCGGACCGATGGGGCCTGGGGGGTGTGCGGGGTCCGTTGGGTCGGCGGGGACCGGTGGGTCGCTAGGGGCTGTTGGGCCGGCGGTGTCCGTTGGGCCGGCGGTGTCCGTTGGGCCGGCGGTGTCCGTTGGGTCGGCGGGGTCCGGCCGCCCGACGGGTTCGGCTCCGTCGACGCGGTGGGGCTGCCCGGTGGTGGGTTCCGGTTCGACCGGGCTCGGCCGCCCATGGGGCTCCGGCCGCCCGGTGGGATCCGGCCGCTCACCCGCCCCCGGTCCTCCGGCGCGCCAGGTCCCTCCGACGCGCCCGGCCCGCCCAGCGCGCCCGGTCCGGCCGGGGCGCTGCGGCGACGGTTTCCGGGACCACCGCGCGGCTGCCACGTCGCCATAGTGCCCCACCGCCGCCGTCCGCGACGGCCGACTTGGGGCGGCCATGTGGGCGGCAGGCGGTTGAGGGGGTAGCGTGCGTAGCGCGCCACCGGCGGAAAAGGTCTCGGCCACGCGCCTCTTCGGCATCCCGCAGAATGGATGACATGAGGTGTGCCCGAGCACGTCGGGCGCGGACGTCGATGCGGTCCCCGGGTCCGCTCCGTCCGCCGCCCGTGCAGTCGCGCATCGGCCGGCGCACCGTTAAGACGGCGTAGGAGAGAAGCGAACCTGTGAGTGCTGCGACGACGCGAAGCCGTGCCCGGCGTGCCCCGGCCCTGGACCGCCTGTGCGCCGAGGCGGTGGACCTCGCCCGCGAGGCCGCCGAGGAGGCGGCGGCGCCCGGCGTCGTCGGCGAGTACGTGGAGGCGGTGCCCGAAGGGGACCGGGTCGTCACGCACTTCTTCGAGTGCGCCGAACCGGGCTACCGGGGCTGGCGCTGGGCGGTGACCGTCGCGCGGGCGTCCCGCGCCAAGAACGTCACCCTGGACGAGACCGTCCTGCTGCCGGGGCCGGACGCGCTGCTGGCGCCCGAGTGGGTGCCGTGGAGCGAGCGGCTGCGCCCCGGTGACCTCGGGCCGGGCGACCTGCTGCCGACCGAGGCCGACGACCTGCGTCTGGAGCCCGCCTACACCGGCGAGGACGAGCCGCTGCCGGACTCGGCCGTGTCGGAGGAGATGACGGAGCGGGCCGACGCGGAGGACGCCGAGTTCGTCGTCTCCACGCCGTCGCGGGGCGCCATCGCGGCCGTCGCGGAGGAGCTGGGCATGCGCCGGGCGCGCGTGCTGTCCCGGTACGGGCGGAACATGGCGGCCGACCGGTGGGACGAGGCGTTCGGCGCGAAGACGCCGATGGCGCAGGCGGCGCCCGCGTCGTGCGTGTCGTGCGGCTTCCTGATGGCGATCGGGGGATCGCTGGGGCAGGCGTTCGGGGTGTGCGCCAACGAGTTCTCGCCGGCGGACGGCCGGGTCGTCTCCCTGGACTACGGGTGCGGCGGCCACTCCGAGGCGGCGGTCATGCCGAAGACGCCCCGGCCCGCGGGGCCCGTGCTGGACTCGATGGCGACGGACGAGTTCCCGCTGCACCCGACGCCGTCCGCCGGCTCGGTGCCCACGGTCGCGGACCCGGCCTCCGAGGACCTCGGCCACTCCTGACGCGCCCCGGCCCGGTGGCCCGCCGCGCCCGCCGGGCACCGGGCGACCGCGCCCGGCCGGCCCCGCCACCGGGCGACCGCGCCCGGAAGCGGGGCGCGCCACCCGGGGTGCGCGGGGTGGTACGGGACGGCGGTACGGACGGCCCTTCGGCGCCGGGCCACCGCGGACCCGACCCGCCCGGACCCACCGCAGACCCGACCCGCCCGGACCCGCCCGGACCCGTCCCGGCCCGCCACGCCCGCCGCCACGCGCCCCGGCCCAAGCGCGTCCCGGCACGCACACACCCCCGCACGCACACACACCCCCGCACGCACGCACCCCGCACGGGGGCGGGCCGCCGCAGGGGCGGCCGCGTGTCACCCGTACGGGGAGCGGGAGGCGCGGGGGGAGATCCGGAAGGGTCAGACGTCGAGCTGGTCCGCGACCGCCCGCAGCAGACCGGCGATCTTCTTGCCGTGCGCCTTGTCGGGGTACCGGCCCCGCTCCAGCATCGGCGTGATGTTCTCCAGCAGCGTCGTCAGGTCCTGCACGATCGACGCCAGCTCGTCCGGCTTGCGCCGCTGCGCCGCCGCCACCGACGGGGTCGGGTCGAGGACCGTCACCGACAGCGCCTGGTCGCCGCGCTGCCCGGCGACGACGCCGAACTCCACACGCTGGCCCGGCTTCAGGCCGTCGACTCCGGCAGGGAGCACCGACGAGTGCACGAAGACGTCGCCGCCGTCGTCGCGGGAGAGAAAGCCGAAGCCCTTCTCGCTGTTGAACCACTTGACCTTGCCGGTAGGCACGTCCTGTCCTCGTCCTCGTACTCGATGGGTCCGCGCTGGGCGGCTCAAGGCGTTAAGGCTAATGGTCCCGGCCCCCGTGACAAGACGCCGCCGGTACGTTCCCCCGGCCGGGGAACTACCCTGGCCGAATGCGTAGTGAAACCCACGCGGACGGCGCCCTCCCGGGGGACGGGCTCATTCGGGTCGGAGCGGTCCTGTTCATCATCGGCGCGATCGCCACGCTCGTCACCGTCGCGCCGCTCTTCCTGGGGACCGACCCGTTCCCCACGTTCGTGTACCTGGTGGCGATGCTCATGGGCGTCGGCTTCCTCGTCGCCGGCGCCGGAGTGCTCCGCTCCATCGCCGCGCAGCGGCGTCAGGCCAGAGAGGCCGCGCCCTCCGCGTAGGCCGCCCACCAGGCCGGAAAGGCCGTCAGATCAGGCAGGACGACATCCGCGCCGGCCGCGCGCAGGGCCTCCTCGTCGTACGGTCCCGTCGCCACCGACACGGCGAGGGCGCCCGCCGCGCGGGCGCCGCGGATGTCGCCCAGGTGGTCGCCGACGTACACGGTCGCGTCGTGCTCGCGCAGCGCCTCCGCCTTCGCCTCGGCCCACAGCCAGCCGATCACCGCGTCCGGTTCCAGGCGGAGGTGCTCGAGGTGCAGTTTGGCGTGCGGCTCGTTCTTCGCGGTGACGACGACGCTCCTGCCGCCCGCCGCGCGAACGGCTTGAATCGCATCCCCCGCGCCGGGCAGCGCGAGGGACGGCGCGATGGCGTGTGTGGGGTAGATCTCACGGTACGCGGCGACCATCTCCGGAATGAGCTCCTCCGGGAACCAGTGCGCCAGCTCGTGCTCGAGCGGCGGCCCGAGGCGGGAGACCGCCAGGTCGGCGTCGATCCACACCCCCGTGCGCGCCGAAAGCTCCCGGTAGGTGGCGTGGATACCGGGGCGGGAGTCGATCAGGGTCATATCGAGGTCGAACCCGACGGTGAGAGGCATGCCCGCATTCTGCCCCGAGCCGCCATTCGCGTGCCGCCTACATGTAGCTCGCCTTCTCGCCTTCGGCCGGAATTCGTCCGCCGGTCCCCGGCCCTTCGGCCCGGCGGCGGCAGGGCGCCCCCACACCGCCCCCACACCGCCGCCCCCACACCGCCAGCCCCTCCGGCACCGGCCCGCGCGCACCCCACGACCGGGCGCCCCAAGCCCCCCGCCCAACCTCTGCCCCCGCCCCCGCCCCCGCCCCTCACCCCGCGAGCTGCTCCGGCAGCGGCGCGGCGTGCACGACCTTCAGGCCCGAGACCGCCCGTGTCAGGGCCACGTACAGGCGGCGCAGGCCCATGCGGTCGTCCGGCTCCGCTGCGACCACCGCCGACGGCTCGTCCAGCACCACGTAGTCGTACTCCAGGCCCTTCGCCAGCGACGCCGGGACCAGCGTCAGCCGCACGTCCGGCGTGGTCTCCTCGCCCGGCGACAGGAACGGCACCCCGGCCGCCCGCAGCGCCTCCTCCAGGGCGGGGACGCGCGGATCGGCGGCGATCAGCCCCACGGAGCCCTCCTCCCGCAGGAACGCCGCGCACGCCCCGAGGACCTCCGCGTCCCGCCGCTCGGCGGCCACCCCCCGCACCTCCAGGGAGCCCGGGTTCTCCCGCACCGAGCGGACCTCGGCGAGGCCCGGCGCGATGTGCGGCAGCAGCCGGGAGGCGTACGCGATGACCTCGCGCGGCACGCGGAAGCCGGCCGTCAGCTCCTCCACCAGCGCGTCCGGCTTGCCCAGGTGCGCCAGCGCCTCCGCCCAGCCGCGCGTCGCCCACGGCGTGGTGCCCTGCGCCAGGTCGCCGAGCACGGTCGCCGAGCCGGTCGAGCAGCGGCGCCCCACCGCCCGGTACTGCATGGGCGACAGGTCCTGCGCCTCGTCCAGGACGACATGGCCCAGCGACGGGGTGCGGGCCACCAAGTCGGCGGCCTCGTCGACCAGGACCGCGTCGGCCGGCGACCACCTCGCGGACCTCACGCTCCTGGGCGGCCTGGCCCACAGGACGGCCTTCCGCTCGTCCTCGTCGAGGACGCCGTCCGCGTGCTCCGCCAGGAAGGCCGGGTCCGACAGCAGGCGCAGCACCAGCTTCGCCGGGTCGACCGGCGGCCAGATCGCCTTGACGGCGGCCTTCACCGCCGCGTTGCGCGCCACCTGGTCCTGCACCCGGTCGTCGGGGGCCTCCCCGGCGGCCTCCATCCGCACCAGCACGGCGTGCGCGATGCGCTGCGGCAGGGCCTCGCGGGCGGCGCCGTACCGGATGTCGCGCGCCAGCAGCTCGGTGACGATCTCCTCCACCTCATAGGCGGGGACCCGCCACCGCCGCGACCCGCGCACCACGATCACCGGCTCGGTCGGCAGGGTGACGTGGGAGCGGACGGCGCGGCGCAGGACCTCCGCCATGCGCGCGTCGCCCTTCACGACGGCCGCCGCCGGGTCGTCGGCGCCGCGCACCTCGACGTGCCCGCCGACCAGGTCGTCCACGGTCGCCTGCCGCACCTCCAGCTCACCGAGGGCGGGCAGCACCTGCTCGATGTAGCGGAGGAAGGAGCGGTTCGGGCCGATGACGAGCGTGCCGGTGCGGGCCAGGCGCTCCCGGTGGGCGTAGAGCAGGTAGGCGACCCGGTGCAGGCCCACGGCGGTCTTGCCGGTGCCGGGGCCGCCCTGCACGCACACCGTGCCGGACAGCCCGCCGCGGACGATCTCGTCCTGCTCGGGCTGGATGGTGGCGACGATGTCCCGCATCGGGCCGACGCGCGGCCGCTCGATCTCCTGCTGGAGCAGCCGGCTGACGGTCTCCGCCTCGGCGGGGTCGGTGAGGTGCTCGTCCTCGTACGCGGTGAGGTCGCCGCCCGTGTACCCGAACCGGCGCCGCAGCCGCACGTCCCGCGGGTCCCGCCGGGACGCCCGGTAGAACGGCTGCGAGACCGGGGCGCGCCAGTCGATCACCATCGGGTCGCCCTGCGCGTCGTGGACGTGCCGCCGCCCGATGTAGAACCGGCCGCCCTCCTGGGTGGTGGGCAGGTAGTCGAGCCGCCCGAAGAACAGCGGCGTGTGCGCCAGGTCGGCCAGGGCCTTGACGCGGTCCTCGATCTGCCGCTCCAGCACGGCGGCGTTCACCCAGTTGGCGGTCACGTCGCGGATGTCCAGCGCCTCCACGTCCTCCCGCATGGCCCGCAGCGCGGCGCGGGACGCGGCGAGGTGGGCCCGCTCGCGGTCGAGGGGGCCTGGGACGGGGTCCGGGGTGGGAGCGGTCGCGGACATGGCGGTGCCTCCGGGCGCTTGGCGGGGTCGGTCGACGAGGGGCCGTCCGGTTTCCGACCGGAGGGCGGCGCTCCCGACGGGGGAGGCGGGCAAGCCGGAGAGTGTAATGAGGCTCCGGAGGGTCACGCGAACCGTTTTCCGGGAGCCCGCGTCGGCGCCGCCGGGGCGGGCACGGCAACGCGCCACACCCGTGCGGATGAGCGAGTGTTCCGGCCAATCACCGGCCGGCGAGTGGTGGGCGGCGCCCACCGGCTCCCATGATGGCGGCAGCCGAACGCCGAGCCGCCGGAAGATCCGCGGCGCGTACCGGGAACGGGCCGGGGAACGACCGACACCGCCCGCAACCGCCACCCCACCCTTCCCCGTCGGCCCTCCGCACCGCCACACCACCACCGAGGCAGCCACTCCGTGACGTTCCACGAGCAGGAGCGGCAGGCCGTACTGGCCTGCCGCTCCGTCAGCAAGACCTACGGTTCGCAGACCGCCGTCTCGGACGTGACGCTGGATGTGGCGCCCGGCGAGGTGGTCGGGCTCCTCGGCGCCAACGGGGCCGGGAAGACGACCCTCATGCGCATGGCCTGCGGGCTGGTCAAGCCGACGGCAGGGGCCGTACGCGTTCTCGGCGAGCAGCCGCCGTACTCACCCGCCGTCGCCCGGCAGGTGGGCGCCGCCCTGGACACGCCGGCGTTCTACCGGTGGATGACCGGGCCCGCCCAGCTGCGCAGCCTGCTGCACTCGTCCGGCCTGCCGGACCGGGGCGAGCCGCTCGCCGCGCTCCGGCGCGTCGGCCTGGAGGACGAGGCCCGCAAGCGCATCCGCGCGTACTCGCAGGGCATGCGCCAGCGCCTCGCTCTGGCCGCCGCCCTGATGCGCGGGCCGCGCCTGCTGGTCCTGGACGAGCCCACCAACGCGCTGGACCCGCACGCCGTGGTCATGGTCCGCGAGCTGATCCGCCGCGAGGCGGAGAGCGGTACCGCCGTCCTGGTCTCCAGCCACCAGCTCGACGAGGTGCAGCGGGTCTGCGACCGCGTCGTGGTCATGGACCGGGGCACCGTGGTCGCCAGCGGAGCACTGGACGAGATCGGCCTGGGCGGGGCCGAGTCGCTGGAGGACTGGTTCTTCCGGATCAGTGGGCACAAGGGGTCCTGGTGACGATCTGGCACGTGCGCGCGGAGTTGCGCAAGACCGCCCTGCGCCCGCTGACGCTCCTGCTGTTCGCCCTCCTGAGCGTCGGCTGTGTGACGACGGCGTTCTACGCCCAGGACTACTGGTCGGGCACCGTGCAGCGGGCCCACGAGAGTCTGCGGAACATCGAGAGCGGCGAGTCGTACCGGAGTTGTCTGGAGCTCAATCCGAAGCTGGGGCCCGAGTACTGCACCAGGACCGGGGAGAGGGAGCGGCAGCTCAGCGAGGAATGGGTGGCCGACTCACGTGAGAAGGCCGCCGAGGCCGCGCGGGCGCAGACCGTGCCCGGCGCCTTCGGCTGGGCCGCGCAGGCGTTCGCCTCCTTCCCCGGCCTTGTGGTTCTGGTACTCCTAGCCGCGCAGTCGATGGGCGGCGAGTACGACAACCGGACCGCCGGGAACCTCCTGCTGGCCGACCCGCGCATCCGGGCGCACATCGGGGCCAAGGCCGCCGCCCTGTGGCTCACCACGACCGCGGCCCTGTGTTGCGCCGGAGCGGCCGTCGCCGTGTTCGGCCTGGTGAAGGGGCGGCCGGACTACCCGCTCCACGCGTTCCACCTCCCGCCGGGAGAGGATCTGCTGCAAGGGCTGCGCCTCGTGGGCGGGGCGCTGGTCGTCACCGCCGTCTGGAGCGTCGTCGCCGTCGCGCTCACCGCCCTGGCGCGCAGCCAGGCCGGCGGGATCGCGCGGTCCGGGGCCCTGCTCGTCCTGCTCATGCTCGGTTCGGGCGCCGCCTGGCTGTGGGGCTGGCTGCCCGGCGGCATCGTCGCCGACGTGATGGCCTTCCACCCCGGCGACGTGCTGTGGAACGTCTGGTGGGGCCCGGAGCCCGTCAGCACCGTCCCCTCGCTCCTTCGGGCCCTGCCCACGGTCCTGGTCACCGCCCTGGGGATCTGGTGGATCACGCGCGCCGCCCAGCGCGGGAACGAGGTCACATGACCGGGTGGTCCGGCTGGTACGCCGAGCTGCGCAAGGCCGCGCTGTCTCCGGTGGTCCTCCTCACGGCCGCCGGGGCCGTGCTCGCCGCGGCGGCGATGGCCCTGTACGGCTACCGGAACGCCTACCGGCACTTCAGGGACGGCGCCCCCGCCACGTACCTCGACGAGCCGGCGGGAGCCATGTGGGCGGCGGCCCAGCACTCGGGGACCTTCCTCGGCCTGGTCGTCGCCGCCGCGCTGGCGAGTGCCCTGTACGCGGTCGAGTGCGAGTCCGGTATGTGGCCGTCCCTGCTGGCGAGCCGGCCGGGGCGGGCCCGGCTGATCGTCCTGAAGGCGGTGGTCGCCCTGCTGCTGACGAGCGCGTTCACGGTCGTCCTGGCCACCGTGCTGTTCGCCGCGGGCCGGACGGCCGCCGGGGTGACGGGCTTCGCCACGGGCGACGGCCCCGGCTGGGGGGCCGCCGCGCAGGCCGTGGCCAGGTCCCTGGTGGTCCAGGCCCTCTTCGTCGCGGTTGCGTTCGCGGCGGCCGCCCTCACCCGCAAGGTCGTGGGGACGATGGCGGGCGCTCTCGGGCCCGTGGTCGTGCTCGCCCCGGTCGTCGGCATCGACGGCATCACCCCGCTGCACCCGCAGACATGGGTGGCCGCGTGGCTGCGGCTCCCGGAGGAAGCGCAGTACGCCCTCTACCTGTGGACGAGGGAGCCTTCTCCGGGGACGGGCGCGCTCGGCGTGGAAGCGCTCCTGGCCCTCGCCGCCGTCCACGTCGGCGTCCTGGCGCTCGCCGCCAGGGGTGACCGGCTGTTCCGCCCCGCCGACTGAGGGCCGTGCCGGGGGTGGGCCGGCCGATACGCGGGGCGTACGTCCCGTAGGGGACGCCGTATGCCTGGAGTCGTACGCGGGCGTGCGGGGGTTTCCGCCTGCAAGGTGATGAGGGTGGGGGGCTCCGGGCAGCAGCATGGAGGCATGAGTACAGCGACCTTCACCCCCGCGACCCGTACCGGCCCCCGCACCCCGCAGGCGCCCGGCGCCGGGACACGGCCCGTACCGCCGGTACCGCCCGCGTCCGGGTTCGGCGGGGCGCTGCGCGCGGTGCGGGTCTTCACGGCCGCGGCGTTCGGCGTCGCGGTCCTGGGCGACTACGACGCGGACGCGGCGGGGGTCAGGCGACGCTGACCCGGCGCGCCGCGCGGCGCTGTGCGGAGCGGACCCGAGGCGGGCGCCACCGCCTGGTCTCCACCGGCGGGACGCCTCGCCCGGATCAGGGTCAGCCGTGCCGCTTGGCTAGCTCCACGAGGCCGGTGAAGGCGCCGCGGCCCAGGGTCAGCCGGGGGCCGTCCGGGTTCTTGCTGTCTCGGACCAGGAACTCGCCCGTCGCGCGCGCGTGGCCCGGCGCCCATTCGACGCACTGGCCCCCGTCGCCGCCGCTGTAGGTGCTCTTGACCCAGCGCGGGGGCTGGGGGACGGAAGTGCTGTTCATGTGGCGTGGTCCTCCGTGATCTGGCGAATCAGGGTCAGCGACGCGTCCTCGGAGAGCGCCGCCATGCGGAGCCGGTCGAACATTCCGACTGCCCCCGCCACCACGCTAGTTGTGTCGTCCATCTGACCGCCATGGGTGGCGCTCTCGGTGTAGACGGAGTGTGGCGCCCCGCTCGAGGAGAGCAGGGTGAACGGCAGATGACTGGGTGCCGCTCCCGCCGAGTAGGGCAGCACCTGGACCGTGATGTGGGGGGACGCCGTCAGCGCGGTCAGGTGCTCCAACTGCGCGGTCATGACCGCCCGGCCGCCGACACGGGTGCGCAGGACGGCCTCGTGGACCACCACCCACAGGAGTGGAGGCTCGTCGCGTTCCATGACCGCCTGGCGCCTCATTCGCAGCTCCACGCGCTCTTTGATGGTGTCCTCCGACTCACGCGGGTGAGCGGCGCGGAAGACGGCCGTGGCGTACTCCGCAGTCTGCAACAGCCCCATGAGGAACGTGCACGAGTAGTCCGTGATGGCGCTCGCGGACTCCTCCAAGGTGACGTACGGTACGAACCACTCCGGGTGCCCCTGCTTGCTCAACTTGGCCCGCAGACGCGCGTACACGCCCGGCGTTCCCGCCACCCGGTCCATGGCCTCCGCGAAGGCATCCGACGCGAGTACGGTGCCGTTCTCGACCTTGCTGACCTGCGCCTGCCGGTAGTGCAGCCGCTCCGCGAACCTCTCCTGGGACAGTCCGAGGGCCTCCCGCAGCGCCCTCGTCTCCTCCCCGAAGTACGCGGCACCGTTCGCGGGGCCCCGGGCCTGGTCGGCGGCTTCGCTCACCTGTTCAACTCCCTCGCATTCCACCTGCGTTGGCATGGGTCCAGACCTGGCGAGCGTAAGCACCCGGCCGTCATCGTGTGAGCGGAAGGTCACGCAGAGCACGCGGACGAGCGACCAACGGTGTACGGAGTGGCAGGCATGGCGAGGACGGACGGGCAGCGGCGGACGGACGACAGGGTCCAGGAGGCCGAGAGGGCGTGCGACGAGCTGGGCGCGGCGCTGAAGGCGGTCGGGGTGTGCCTGCCGTCCCTGGGGCTGGACCCCGTCTCGTGCGCCGGGTCCGCCCCGCTCGGGCTGATCGAGCTGGGGCGCTGCAACGTGGAGACGGCCCGCGCGCTCGCCGCCGTACTCCGGGCGCGGACGGCGGGGGGTGCGCGGTGATGTTCACCCCGGCCGTGGAGCGCCCGTGGCGCGACGCGTGGCCGCTGGTGGCGCGGCCGGGCGACGGGAACCCTTGGAACACGGGGATGTGCTGGCTGTTCTGCCGCCGCACGGGCGTGGCCGTGCTGTGGGTCGGTTCGGTGACCACGCCGGGTGCGACGGGGAACGTCTACGCCTGCGGTCCGTGCCTCGCCGAGCTGGACCACATGGTCCGCGCCCAGGCGTACGAACGGGACGGAGGAGACGGGGAGCGGACGAGGCGGGCCGCCACGCTCGCCGTACCCGCGTACGTCGCCGTGACCGGCGGGTGTGAGCACCGGACGACCGAGCACCGCGGCGGGAAGACGTACTGCCGTGGCTGCGCGCGGCAGATCTACCTGTGAGGCCGCGCCCCTGCGGCCCGAGCGGTGGCGCCCGCCGTCCGGTTCCACCGGTGGGGCGCGCCCCGCCTGGGCCGTGCCCCGGCCGTACGCGCGGCCCGCAGGCGCAGCAGGGGTGGGCGACCACCGGCTCGCTCGCGGGCACCGCGACCGCACGGCGAACCGCCGGGGCCGTGGGCGGCAGCCTGCCTGTGCCGCGGCGGGTCTACGCCTCGCTCAGCAGGTCGCTCGCGTCCATGATGCGGTACGCGTAGCCCTGCTCCGCCAGGAAGCGCTGGCGGTGGGCCGCGAAGTCCTGGTCGATGGTGTCCCGCGCCACCACCGAGTAGAAGTGCGCCTGGTGGCCGTCCGCCTTCGGCCGCAGCACCCGGCCGAGCCGCTGCGCCTCCTCCTGGCGCGATCCGAACGTGCCCGACACCTGGATCGCGACCGTCGCCTCCGGCAGGTCGATGGAGAAGTTCGCGACCTTCGAGACGACCAGCACGCTGATCTCCCCGTTCCGGAACGCGTCGAACAGCTTCTCCCGCTGCGCGTTCGGCGTCTCGCCCTTGATGACGGGCGCCCCCAGGTGCTCGCCCAGCTCGTCGAGCTGGTCGATGTACTGGCCGATCACCAGGATCTGCTGGCCCGCGAACTTCCGTACGATCGCCTCGGTGACCCGGCGCTTCGTGTCGGTCGTCGCGCAGAAGCGGTACTTCTCCTCCGTCTCCGCCGTCGCGTACGCCAGCCGCTCCGACTCCGTGAGGTCGACGCGCACCTCCACGCAGTCGGCGGGCGCGATGTACCCCTGCGCCTCGATCTCCTTCCACGGCGCGTCGAACCGCTTCGGGCCGATGAGGGAGAACACGTCCGACTCGCGGCCGTCCTCCCGTACGAGCGTCGCCGTCAGGCCGAGGCGCCGTCGCGCCTGGAGGTCGGCGGTGAACTTGAACACCGGCGCCGGCAGCAGGTGCACCTCGTCGTAGACGATCAGGCCCCAGTCGCGGGAGTCGAACAGCTCCAGGTGCGGGTAGACGCCCTTCCGCTTCGTCGTCAGCACCTGGTACGTGGCGATGGTGACCGGGCGGATCTCCTTGCGCGTGCCGCTGTACTCGCCGATCTCGTCCTCGGTGAGCGAGGTGCGCCGCACCAGCTCGTGCTTCCACTGCCGGGCCGAGACCGTGTTGGTGACGAGGATCAGGGTCGTCGCCTTCGCCTTGGCCATGGCACCCGCCCCGACGAGGGTCTTGCCCGCGCCGCACGGCAGCACCACGACGCCCGAACCGCCGTGCCAGAAGCCCTCGACGGCCTGCTGCTGGTAGGGGCGCAGCGCCCAGCCCGACTCGTCCAGGTCGATCCGGTGGGCCTCCCCGTCGACGTACCCGGCGAGGTCCTCGGCGGGCCAGCCCAGCTTGAGGAGGGTCTGCTTGATCTGGCCGCGCTCGGAGGGGTGCACGGCGACCGTGTCCGGGTCGATGCGCTCCCCGACCAGCGGCTTGATGCGCTTCGACCGGAGCACCTCCTCCAGGACGGGGCGGTCGGTGGAGGTGAGGACCAGCCCGTGCACCGGGTGCCTGCTGAGGGTGAGCCGCCCGTACCGGGCCATCGTCTCCGCCACGTCCACCAGCAGCGCGTGCGGCACCGGGTAGCGGGAGAACTCGACGAGGGCGTCGACGACCTGCTCCGCGTCGTGCCCGGCGGCGCGCGCGTTCCACAGGCCGAGCGGGGTCACCCGGTACGTGTGGATGTGCTCGGGCGCCCGCTCCAGCTCCGCGAACGGGGCGATGGCGCGGCGGCAGGCGTCGGCGCGCTCGTGGTCGACTTCGAGCAGGAGCGTCTTGTCGCTCTGGACGATCAGGCAGGACACACATACCTCCGCAGATAGGATCGTCGCGTGACAGACACCACACCTGCCACCGCTACGGCCCGGGCCTTGCCCCGTGCCCGTCGCCCGAAGGGCGTCTCAGCCAATGCGCCAGGAATGCGCGCGGCCATCTATGTCCGCCTTTCGCGGGAAACAGAAAACTCTACCTCGCCCGAGCGGCAGCGTGCGGCCTGTGAGGCACTGTGCGCGGCCCGTGGCTGGCAGGTCATAGCCGTCGAGGAGGACATCGACGTCTCGGGCTACTCGCGCGGCCTGGACCGTCCCGGGCTTCAGCGGATACTGGCCCGCCTCGCCGAGTTCGACGTGATCGTGTTTTTCAAGATCGACCGCCTGGCGCGCTCCACGGTGGACTTCGCGGAGATCATGAAGGTCACCCAGGCGGAGAGCGTGGCTCTCGCGTCCGCCAGTGAGCCGCTGGACCTCACCTCTTCCATGGGGCGCGCCATGGCGAAGGTGATCGCGGTCTTCGCAGAGCTGGAGTCCGACACCATCGGGATGCGCGTCTCCAGCGCCCATGAACACCTGCGGCGGGAGGGCCGCTATACGGGCGGCAGGGTGCCGTACGGGTACCGGGCGGCCCCCAACCCTGAAGGTGCGGGGAAGATCCTGGAGGTCAACCCCGAGGAAGCGAAGACGATTCACGAGATCGTGGAACGGGTCCTCAACAAGGACTCGCTGCTCAAGATCGCAGTGGACCTCACGGAGTCCGACAAGCCCTCGCCCGGCCACTCGTCGCGGCAGACCACGGGCAAGCGCAGCGACTCCAAGCGGTGGTACCCCTCCACCTTGCGCAGCCTTCTCGGCAACCCTCAGTTGCTGGGGCAGGTGATCGAGGACGGCAAGCCGATCCTGATGACGGACGGGCTGCCGCTGGTCAACCGCACGCCGATCCTGGACATGGACACCTGGCAGGCGTTGCAGGACGAGCTGAGCCGGCGAGCCAATCCGGGCGACCGGCGACGCGAGGGAACGGCGCTGCTGCGGGGGATCGTCTACTGCGCGGTGTGCCACAACCGCATGTACACGTACGTCGCCAAGGGGCGCATCCGCTATCGGTGCATCGGCCGGCTGAAGGCCCGGCAGGCAGGCGCGGAGCTGACTTGCTACGGCGTGAGCATCGCCGGTGAGGGCATGGAACAGCACGTCACGGCGCTGTTCCTGGAGAAGTTCGGCGCCTTCCCCGTGGTGCGCATGGTGGAGCACGTGGGCGAGGACTTCCGCCCGCAGATCCGGCAGGCCAGGGAAGCGCTGGAGGACCTGGAGAAGGACCGGTACGACCGTGGCCTGTTCAAGGGTGAGGAGGGTGCCACGAGGTACGCGGCTCAGTACGCCAAGCTGGAGGAACGCTTGGCTTCGCTGAACGAGAAGCAGCGCACCGCGAAGCCTGCGGGCGTGGAGACGGTTCCGACCGGCCGGACTCACGCACAGCTCTGGAAGGACGCGGACACGGCGGGCAAGCGCGATCTGCTGCTGAACGCGGGGGCGTACGTCGAGGTCGGCATGTCCCGCAAGGGCGGCCCGAGATTGGACACTTCCCGCCTCGCGGTCTACTTCGGCGAGGACGGCGAGATCCGCCGGGCGGACGCCGACGGCAAGGACGTCGAAGCGGTCGTACAGCGCGCAGCGGCTCAGACGCTTGAGCTGTTCTGAGCTCTCCTGGCGACTGTTCGCGGCCCGTTGCTGGGGAAGCCCTGGCGGCGGGCCGTCCGCGCTCCCAGGGGGTGCCGCCGGTTTGCTGCTCTCTCAGCGGCAGGGTGATGACGGAATGACGGTTTTCCCTACTTTTTTGATTGCACATAGAAAAATAAGAGAAAAACAGACCAAGGGCTCGATCCGTCATTGCGCCATCGCAGCCCTGCGCCACTGAGGGTGAGCCACGCACGCTGCGCGTGTGGGAGTGGGCGGTCGGAAGCCAGAGCCGCATCCGTTTGCGTGCGAGGGGGTGGGCGGTGGCCCCCTTCAACCCTTGACCAGCGCGTGTGGGAGCGGAAACTCTCGCGTGGCTGATCAGGGGGTTTCCGTGGGCAGTTATACCCTGCCCTGGGGGTTGGCCATCCGTGCCGGGTAGGGTCACGGCGCCATGGAGCATCTGCCCGAGAGTCTGGACCGCGACATCCTGGAGCAAAGGATCATCTCTGCGCTCATGACGATCCGCGAAGCATTGGACTGCACGCTTCATGAAGCGATCGACATCTTCGCGCAGCGATACGAGGAGCTTCGTCGTGATCGTCCGGACGACTTCACTCTGAGGCGGGAGGACTATGGCCAGGGCTTCTACTCCTGATGAACTGCTGGCCGGTGCACGTAGTCGGCTGGGGGAGTGACGCCACCGCGACCGGTAGCCCTATCCCAGGTACGGGGCGGCGCGGTGCTCCAGGAAGTGCCGGATACGCAGCCGTTGCGTGTGATGCATCGGAAGCGAATCGAGTTCTTCTGGCGCCACGAAGCGGAGTTCCGTGCTCTCGTCGGAGATGGCCAGGGTGCCGCCGACGACCCGGGCGGTGAAGCAGACGTTGAACTGCCGGCGTACCTCTCCGTCGCTGTACGCGATGACATGGCGGGGGTCGGTGTACGTGCCGACGAGTCCCGTGATCTCGACATCCAGACCGGTCTCCTCCTGGACCTCTCGCACGGCCGTGCCGGGGAGGGAATCGTCCATGTCCATGGCTCCGCCCGGCAGCGCCCACAAGTCGTTGTCCCGGCGCCGCTGGAGAAGTACGCGGCCGTCCTCATCGGTGACGACGGCAGAGGCTGCCACGACCAGGCTGTTCGGCCGGGGGGCGTTGGGATCGTCGTAGTACTCGGTTCGGGCCACGGCGCTCAGCCTTCCACGGGGCGGGCCGTTTCCCATACGGCGTCGAAGCTCCCCGCGTAGGTGTCGAACATGCACCCGTCGCCGTGGCGCCGGAGGTGCCACACCGGCGCACCGTAGGCGTTGACGCCCCACACGTGCGCGTTGACCAGCATCTGATCGTCGGCGCGGTACAGGCTGTTGTAGAGGGTCGTTCCATGGGTGCGCAGCTCGATTCCCGGTACGTCCGCGAGAGGCCGGTAATGCAGGAGCGCGAGTCGGCAGCGGGACTCGATGCCGTGGCCGAACTTCTCTTCCCGTCCGCGTTGCTGGACGTTGGGGTCGTCGGCGTCACCCACCGCGATGCGGATCGCGCAGCCTTCGCCGGCCCGTTCGCGCAGGAGGTCGTTGAGGCGGGGGTACGCCTCGTGCAGGAAGACGGCCGCGTACACCAGCACGTCGATCCGCTGCCGCGCCTGGGAGAGGAGATCGACGAAGACCGACACGGGGAGATCCGCCCGCTGTCCGTACAGAGCGACGAGTTCGGGGCTGACAGCACGTGCGGCACGCGCCTGCCGGAGTGCCGGCCACAGGGCATGCACGTCTTCCCCGAGCGCTTCCGCTGCCGCCAGCGCCGTTGCCCGGCGCGGAGTACGCCCGAGATTGACCCACCGTTCCACGGACTTGGGGTCGACACCTGTGACGCCAGCCAAGGCCGCATGTGTCCAGCCACCTGCCTCCATGACGGTTCGAAGTCGCTCGTTGGACATGCTGCGCCCCCTCGGATTTCGGACGTTCCCAGGGACGTTTTACACGTGGTAGGACGTCCCAAAGTGGGAAACGTACGAGGTTCCTTCGTCCTGACGACCGGCGCGACCATCGCGCCATGAGTGAGCCCACGCGATACAGCGCTACGCCTGTCGAACTGCCGCTGAACCTGGATCGGGAACCGGACCCTGTCGACGGGTGCGCGGGATGCATCGAGCTGGCCAACGTGCGCTCCCGCGCCCGTGCCGGGGGCGACATGGCCACGGTGTCCGACTGCAACGTCTTCATGCGGCGGCACCCCGAGGGGCACTGATGGTCACCGCAGAGGACATCGGGCGACGCGTGGAAGATGGCGCGGGACGGGTCGGCATCCTGCGCGACGTGATTCCGGACTACGAGGACCCCGCCGGCCTGCCGGGCGAGCGCCGGAAGCGCCCTACAGCGTTCCTGTGGCCAGAGGGCGGGGGCCGTGAGTGGCT
The DNA here is from genome assembly GCF_008704425.1 of Streptomyces fradiae ATCC 10745 = DSM 40063. Classification (NCBI taxonomy): domain Bacteria; kingdom Bacillati; phylum Actinomycetota; class Actinomycetes; order Kitasatosporales; family Streptomycetaceae; genus Streptomyces; species Streptomyces fradiae. The sequence goes on along the minus strand of NZ_CP023696.1, from coordinate 2,979,154 downwards.
GGTCCCGCCCGAGAGCGTGAAGCGCGCTTAGCGCGCTCTTTTCCAGGTGGGCCTATCCGCTACCTGCCCCAACGTGCTAGGTATGTGCATCCAGCTTGATCGCATGGACGATCAGCGGTCCGTTCACGCCTCACCCTTTCCGTACGGCCTCGGCCTCGGGGACGCGGCCAGCTCTCCAGTGTGCCGTATCGGGCGTGGGGCGGGGATGGGCCCGGGGGCGCCTGCCGGGAGGCGGCCGTCGGGTGTGCGTCGGGGGCGGCGCGGTGCCTTCGCGCGGGCGGGAGGTGGGCTGACGCGCCGCCCTCCCGCCTTCGGGCCGGTTACTCGTCGGCCAGCTCCGCCACGCCCGTGATCCGGTGCAGGGCGTACGTGCGGACCTCGTCCGCGGTGTGGTCGTACGCCGTGACGAAGCCGCCCTCCACCCGTACCGGGGCGATCACGCGCTGGCTGGCGGCGCCGTCGGCGTTGACGTACCCGATCCACACCGCCGAGTTGGTCAGCGCCGCCGCCTGGACGGTCGCCAGGGTCTCCGCCGCCGAGGTGCGGGGCAGTCCGGCCCTGCCGGGGCCCTGGCGGGCGGCGGCCGGCTCCGCCGGCTCGGCCGGTTCCCTGCGGGGGACGGTGGCGGCCAGGTCTCCGGCGCGGATCGCGCGGACGGCGGCCCCGAGGAGGGTGGCGTCGGGCAGCGGCGGGCCCTCCGGGACGGGGGCGGGCGGCGTCCGGGGCGGGGTGCGGCGGGCGGGGGCGCGGGTGATCAGCACGTCCCCCTCGTCGCCCTCGGCCGCCGGGGCGAACCCCATGGACCGCAGCCCGGCCAGCAGGGCCGCCGGGTCGGCCTGCGCGGCGAGGACGGTCGGCGCGAGGCGGCGCAGGCGCAGCGACGCGGAACGCTTGTCGGCCAGGATCTCCCCGAGGACCGTGTCGTCGTCGCAGCGCACGTACGACGAGGCGGCGCCCACGCGGAGGTGGCCGTGGCGGCGGGCCACGTCGTCGACCAGGTAGGAGAGGGGCTGCGGCACGGGTGTGCGGGAGTGCGCGGCCAGGAAGGCGTGCAGGTCGGCGGCGGACTGCCCGGCGTCGAGCGCGCGGCGCACGGAGCCGGGCGTGAAGCGGTACACGGTCGCGCCGCCCTTGGACTCGACGTCCGCGAGGACCGCGAGGGCGTCGGCGAGCGGGCGGCGCAGCGGGCCGGGCGCGACGGCGGTCAGGTCGGCCTGGAGGAGGACGTGGTCGACCGGCTCGGGCAGGAGCGGGGCGAGGAGCGCGACCGCGGCCTCCTCGGGGTCCGGGCGGGGGCCGGTGGCCGGGGCGGGCGGCTGGGCCTGCGGGGCTTGCGGGGTGTGTGGGGCTTGCGGGGTGTGCGGGTGTGCGTTGGGGGCGTGGGGTGGTTCGGGTGCGCCGGCGGGGGGCGCCTCGGGGGCGGTGGGGGCGGGTGCCTCGGGGGTGGTGGGGGTGGTGGGGGTGGTGACGGTGCTGGGGACGCCCGTGGACGGGATGCCCGGCGCGGGCGGGCCGGACGGTGCGGGCGGGGCGGACGGCGCGGGCGGGCCGGACGGTGCGGGCGGGGCGCCGGGGATACCGGCGGCGGCCGGTGCGGGCGCATCCGGGGCCTCCGCGGTGCCGGCCCCCACGCCGGCGCCCCCGTGCCCCGGCGCGGCCCCGAGCAGGGCGCGGCCGTGGGCCGAGAGGGCGCCCCGGCCCGTGACGCCGAGCCGCTCCGCCTCGTCGAGGGCCCAGGTGGCGAGGCGGGCGCGCAGTTCCGCACCGGCCTCGCCGGCCCCGCGCAGGGGGCGCTCCCAGCGCAGCCGGGCCAGGACCGCCTCGGGTTCGGGCGCCGCGCCCGGTGGCAGCGCGGCGAGCAGTTCCAGGACCCGGCGGCGCACCTCGGGCGCGGCGCCCCGGTCCAGGTCGGGCCCGAGCGCGGACAGGGTGCGGCCCTTCGCGTCCTGGCCGCCGACCAGGCCGGGGGTGCGGGTCGCGGTGAGCCAGGTGGCGGCCAGCCGGGCCCAGCGGCGCGCGGCCGGCAGCTCAAGCCACTCGTCGTACGCGGGCGTCGGCGCGTACCGCTCGTCGGCCTGGCCGTCCGAGGCGAGCAGCCCCGCCGCGTACAGCAGCTCCAGCCAGAACGCCGCGACCGGCTCCGCCACGTCCAGCAGGACGGCGGCGCGCTTCAGGTCGCGCACCGACAGGCCGCCGGCGCGCAGCACGGACGGGCCGCCCTCGCCCCACTTCTTCAGCAGCTCCTCGGCGGTGGCGAGCGCCGTGTACGCCTGGCCCGCCGCCGTGCTGTCCACCACCTGTGGACGGTACTCGCGGGCCGGGGCGACCGGCGGCGGCACCGGCTCGGGCGTGCGGTGCGCCCGGCCGCCCCGCAGGTGCAGCGCCACCTCGCGGGGGAGCGCGACCGTCCGGGCGGTGGCGGGCAGCAGCAGGCCCCGGTCGCGCAGCCAGCGCACGGGCGGTGTCGGGTTGGCGGTGACCTCGCCGTACGGAGGGCCCCACACGAGGCGGTCCAGCACGCCGAGCGCGTCGGCCGGGGCCTGGTCGAGGAGGGCGTCCATGCGGGCGCGGTCGGTGAAGAGCGCGGTCAGCGCGGCGACCGCCGAGACCGGGTCGTGGGTGGAGGGCAGGTCGACGGCCCGCAGGATCTCCTGGAGCCGGCCCGGCGACATCCCGGCGGTGGCCTCCGCGACGGTCGGGCCGAGCCCGGTGGGGGAGGGGTGCTGCGGGGACGGGGCGAGCAGTTCGCGGGCGGTGCGCACGAGGCGGAGCCGGTCGTCGCCGCCCCACACCAGGGCCTGCTCGCGCAGGACCGCGACGGCGCCCGGCAGCGCCGCCTCGACGGGCGGGTCGCCGCCCTCCCCGGCCATCAGGGCGCGCAGCACCGGGTACGGAACGGGGTCCGGTGCGACGGCCAGGGCCTCCGCGGTCTGGAGGGTGAACCGGTCCAGCCGCTCCAGGGCCCGGACGACGGACGCCCGCGTGCCGGCCCGCGTGGCGAGCTGGGTCAGGTCGCCCGGTACGGGCGTGAGCAGGTCGGGACGGGCCCGCAGCAGCGCGGCCAGCCCCTCGTCGCCCCGCGCCCGCAGCGCCTCCGCCAGGGTGCGGGGCGCCGCCGTACCGCCGTGGTCCTCGGACACGTGCGCCTCCCGCTCGGTGTCGCCGGTCGCCATCCGCACCACGTTAGCCCCATGGCGCCCGCCTCAGGCGCTAACGTCGGGACGTCGGGACGTCGGGACGTGGATACGGGGCCACAGGGCCGCCGGGCCGGCGGGCCGCGGGGGCCATCGGTCCTCCGGGCCGTCGGAGCGTGCGGAACGCGGACACCGGGGCAGTGGGACGCCGCGGCCCGAGGCCCGGGGCCCGAGACGGCCCGGGGCCCGAGGCGGCCCGGGGCCCGGGACAGCGGGACGGCGGGACATGAGGAATCAGGCCGGCGGGCCGCATGGAGGGGCGAGGGGCGCGGTGGGCATCGAGAGCGACCAGCTGGTCTTCGACTACCTGAGCAGGGTCGGGGACCTGGCCCAGCAGCGGCAGGTCCCGGCCAAGGCGCGGATGAGCCTGGTGGCGTCGCTGCGGGACGAGATCGCCCGGCAGCGGGGCGACGGCGGGGGCGGTACGGACAGCCCGGCCGAGGTGCGCCGCATCCTGGCCCGGCTGGGCACGCCCGACGCGGTGGTGTCGGCGGTGCGGGACGGCGGCCTGGCGGTGCCGGGGCAGCGCGGCACGGACGCCCCGGAGCCGCGCGACCCGGACGCGGGGCCGGAACCGGACTGGTGGAGCGTGGTGCCGGGCTTCACGGGCGGGGTGGAGGTGCCGGAGCTGCTGGCCCCGCCGAGGCCGAAGGACCCTCCCGCACCCGCGCCCCCGGACCCCCCGAAGCGGCACGGCCTGCGCGCCCTGCTGCCCGCGAGGAAGCCGGGCGCGTCGGGCGCGTCGGGCGGGGCGGGTGGTGCGGACGGGGCCGGCGGGAAGGGTGCGGCCGGTACGCCGGCCGCCGTGGTGAAGGAGGCCGCCGTCGCGGGCGGCGCGGCGCGGGTCCTGCGGCTGCTGCCGCTCCGCCGCAAGGGGGCGGCGGCCGACGCGCCCGCCGCCGCCCGGCGGCTCGGCGACCCGGTGCTGCTGCTGGCGGCGGGCTGCCTGGTGGTGGGCACGGTCACCGGCTCCTGGTTCGCGCTCGCGGCGGGGTGGCTGCTGGCGTACGCGACGCGGCGCCTGACCAGGCCGCAGGCGAAGTGGGGCGTGCTGGTGCTGCCGGGCGCGGTCGCGGCGGGCGCGGCGGTCTGGCTGTGGGGCCGCATGGACGGCCGCTGGGGCGACCCCGTCGCGGCGGGTGGCGACGCCTTCACCCGCGCGGTGTCGGAGACCTGGCCGTGGACCCTCCGCGCGGCGGCCCTGGCCACGGCGGCGTACCTCCTCTGGCGGGCCCGGCGCCGCTGAGGACCCGGGCGGGGCGTGGCCGGTGGAGGCGCCGGGTCCCAAGCGGGGGGCAGGGGCCGGGGCGTCAGGTCAGGTCGGTGGTGTCGAGGTCGATGCCGAAGGGGTCGGGAAGCGGGATTCGGGCGCCGAAGGGGTGGGGACCGTCGACGCGGGTGTAGCCGAGGCGGCCGGGCTCCGAGTACAGCGTGACGCTCTTCTCCTGCCGGTCGACGACCAGGTACAGCGGGGCGTGGTACTCGGCGTAGCGCTTGCGCTTCACGACCCGGTCGGTGTCCCGGTCGGACTCGGAGGTGACCTCCACGATGAGAAGGGTGTCCTCGGGGAGGAGCGCGGTGGCGCCCTTGGCCTGGGCGGCGGGGACGACGGCGATGTCCGGCACGTACCAGTTCGAGGAGCCGGGGAGGTCGAGGTTGCCGGATCCGGTGACGCAGCCGAGTTCGCGGGCGCGGGGCCGGATCTGGTCGCGGATGGTCTCGGCTGCGGCTTCGTGGTCCCAGGTCGGCGACACGGGCTCGATGATTCCCTCGATGATCTGGGCTCGACCGCCCCGGATGTGCTGGACGGCGTACTTCAGCGCGCGTTCGGGGTCGTCGATGCCGTGGTAGTCGGGGGCTGTGCTCATCGTCCGTCCTGCGTCCCGTCCGAACGGTGGGTGGTGGGCCCGACGCTACCGTGCGGTGGCGGCTGCCGGGCGGGAACGAGGTCTTCGGTCGCTTGAACGGGGCAGGCCGCGCGGTGGGCGGCCAGGTCATGACCGGGACGGTGGGAACGTCGCTTCCGCTCTCGGCCGGGGCCCGCGCGGAACCTGCCGGTGCCTACCGGCGGGAGAGGGCGGCCGGGTCGATCTCCACCGGGAACGGCGCGTCCAGCCGGGTCGCCGCGCCCGCGAGCGCCGTCGTCCGCTCGACGTACCTGCCGCCCTCCAGCTCGTACACCACGAGCATCGGCGCCGGGTCGAACTCGAGCCGCCAGAAGTGCGGGATGGCCGCCTCGGCGTAGAGCATCGGCTTGAACTCGCGGTCCACGGTTCTGTTGCCGGGGGAGACCAGCTCGACCACGAGCTGCACGCCCTCGGCGTCGACGCTGACCCCGTCCTCGGCGGTCGCGCCGTCGTCCGCCACCACCAGGTCCGGCACCACCAGGCCGGACGGCAGGATGACGTTGATCGCCTCCAGTACCTCGACCGGCGCGTCGGCGGCCTCGGCCGCCGTGTGCAGGAGCATCGCCAGCCTGAGCGAGGCCCGCTGACGGCGGATGCCGGGTGCGGGGGACCGGACGAGGGAATCCCCCAGCAACTCGTAGCGGGTGGTGCGGTCTTCGGGCAGGGCCAGGAGGTCGGCGACGGTCCAGGGGCCGGTGTGGCCGCGGAGCATGCCCATGTCCTCCCGCCTCGATCCGTCCGGCGCTCGCGGTGGGCGCGGCGACCGGCGGTACGTGGTCAGGATACGGGCGCCGCGTGCCCCCGGGGCGGGGTCCGGGCGGGTGCCCGGCGCCGCCCCGAGGGCGCCGTGCCGTTACGCCACCGTCCCGACCGGGACCTCCGCGTCCAGGGCCCGGCGCCAGGCGGCCACCGCACCCTGCGCCACCGGGGACGTCCAGCCGGCCGCGCGGGCCGCGCCGCCGATGTGGAAGGCGTCCACGCCCGCGGCCAGCAGCTCCGGCACGTGGTCGAGGCGCAGTCCGCCGCCGACCAGCAGCCGGGGTTCGTACCCCGTCCCGCCCCGGCGGGACGCCTCGGCCTCGGCCGCCAGGACGGGCAGCCCGGTGTCGACGCCCGCCGGGGAGCCGGCCGTCAGGTAGGTGTCGAGGCCCGGCAGGTCGGCGAGCAGGCGGCGCAGGGCGTCCCGGTCGGCGCAGTGGTCGATGGCCCGGTGGAAGGTCCACCGGCAGCCGTCCAGCTCCGCGGCGAGCCGTTCCAGCGCGGCCAGGTCGGCGTGGCCGTCCCCGTCGAGGAAGCCCAGCACGAACTCGTCGGCGCCCTCGGAGCGCAGGTCCCCGGCCACCCTCGCCAGCGCGTCCACGTCCCCGGCGGCGAAGCCGTCCGCGAGGCGCAGCATCACGCGCAGCGGCACGTCCACGGCGGCCCGGACGCGGGCGTACGTCTCGCGGGACGGGGTCAGCCCGTCGGCGGCCATGTCGGTGACCAGCTCCAGCCGGTCCGCCCCTCCGGCCTGGGCGGCGATCGCGTCCTCCGCGTCGAGGGCGATCACCTCCAGGAGTGCACGGTTGCTCATCGGACCCCAATCTCGGCGCACGGCTGTTTACACGTCTACAGGTCTAGTCCAATGCTAATGCGTGGCGGGCCGCCGGGCGCAGGGGTGTCCTGTTTACCCGGAGGGGGTATACACTGGCCACGTTGGTATACCCCCCCTGGGTATTGGAGAGTGAGATGAGTGGTCCCGTGACCGCACCCGGCACCGCCGAGGTGGAGCTGGCCATCGGCGGCATGACCTGCGCCTCCTGCGCCGCGCGCATCGAGAAGAAGCTCAACCGCATGGACGGCGTCGAGGCCACCGTCAACTACGCCACCGAGAAGGCCAAGGTCACCTACCGGGACGCCGCCGTCTCGGTGGACGACCTCGTCGCCACCGTCGAGGCCACCGGCTACACCGCCCGGCCGCCCGCCCCGCCCGCCCCGGCCGGAGCGCCCGGCGCGTCCGCCGCGACCGGCGCGTCCGCCGCGACCGGCGGGGGCGCGGAGGAGACCGGCGACCACGAGCTGGCCGAGCTGCGCCAGCGCCTGCTGATCGCCCTCTTCCTCTCCGTCCCGGTCGTCGCCATGGCGATGGTCCCGCCCCTCCAGTTCGACAACTGGCAGTGGCTCTCCCTCACCCTCGCCGCGCCCGTCGTCCTCTACGCCGGATGGCCCTTCCACCGCGCCGCCTGGACCAACCTCCGGCACGGCGCCGCCACCATGGACACGCTGATCTCGGTCGGCACGGCCGCCGCGTTCCTGTGGTCGGTGTGGGCGCTGTTCTTCGGCACCGCCGGCATGCACGGCATGCGCCACCCCTTCGAGCTGACGATCTCCCGAGGCGACGGCAGCGGCAACATCTACCTGGAGGCCGCCGCCGGCGTCACCACCTTCATCCTCGCCGGGCGGTACTTCGAGGCCCGCTCCAAGCGCCGCGCCGGCGCCGCCCTGCGCGCCCTGATGGAGCTGGGCGCCAAGGAGGTCACCGTCCTGCGCGACGGCCGCGAGGTGCGCGTACCCACCGCGGAACTCCAGGTCGGCGACCGGTTCACCGTCCGCCCCGGCGAGAAGATCGCCACCGACGGCACCGTCGTCGAGGGCACCAGCGCCGTCGACGCCTCCATGCTGACCGGCGAGTCCGTCCCCGTCGAGGTCGCCCCCGGCGACACCGTCACCGGCGCCACCCTCAACGCCGGCGGCCGGCTCGTCGTCGAGGCCACCCGCGTCGGCGCCGACACCCAGCTCGCCCGCATGGCCAAGCTCGTCGAGGACGCCCAGAACGGCAAGGCCGCCGCGCAGCGCCTCGCCGACCGCATCTCCGCCGTCTTCGTCCCCGTCGTCATCCTCCTCGCCCTCGGCACCCTCCTCGTCTGGCTGCTCTCGGGCGCCGGGATCACCGCCGCGTTCACCGCGGCCGTCGCCGTGCTGATCATCGCCTGCCCGTGCGCCCTCGGCCTCGCCACGCCCACCGCGCTCATGGTCGGCACCGGCCGCGGCGCCCAGCTCGGCATCCTCATCAAGGGCCCCGAGGTCCTGGAGAACACCCGCAAGGCCGACACGGTCGTCCTCGACAAGACCGGCACCGTCACCACCGGCCGCATGACCCTCCTGGCCGTCCACACCGCCCCGGACGCGGACGAGGCGGAGGTGCTGCGCCTCGCCGGCGCCCTGGAGAACGCCTCCGAGCACCCCATCGCCCGCGCCGTCGCCGCGGGCGCCGCCGACGCGGTGGGCGATCTGGCCGTACCCGAGGACTTCGCGAACGTCCCCGGCCTCGGCGTCCAGGGCGTCGTCGACGGGCACGCCGTCCTCGTCGGGCGCGAGAAGCTGCTCGCCGAGTGGTCCATCGCCCTGCCCGCGCCGCTCGCCGCCGCGAAGGACGCCGCCGAGGCCGCCGGGCGCACCGCCATCGCGGTCGCCTGGGACGGCGAGGCCCGCGCGGTCCTGGAGGTCGCCGACGCGGTCAAGGACACCAGCGCGGAGGCGATCCGCCGGCTGCGCGCCCTGGGCCTCACGCCCGTGCTGCTCACCGGCGACAACGAGGCCGTCGCCCGCGCGGTCGCCGCCGAGGTCGGCATCGAGCCGGAGCACGTCATCGCCGAGGTCATGCCCGAGGACAAGGTCGACGTCGTCAAGCGCCTCCAGGCCGAGGGCCGCAGCGTCGCCATGGTCGGCGACGGGGTCAACGACGCCGCCGCCCTCGCCCAGGCCGACCTGGGCCTCGCGATGGGCACCGGCACCGACGCGGCCATCGAGGCCGGCGACCTGACGCTCGTCCGGGGCGACCTGCGCGCCGCCGCCGACGCGATCCGGCTGTCCCGCCGCACCCTCGCCACCATCAAGGGCAACCTGTTCTGGGCGTTCGCCTACAACGTCGCCGCGCTGCCGCTGGCCGCGCTGGGCTTCCTCAACCCGATGATCGCGGGCGCGGCGATGGCCTTCTCCTCGGTGTTCGTCGTCGGCAACAGCCTGCGGCTGCGGCGCTTCAAGGGCGCGTGAGGCGGGGCGGGGCGGGGCGGCGAAGGGCCGGAGCGGTACGCGGGGGCGGTACGGGAAGGCCGTACCGCCCCCGGTCCACCGGTCCACCGGCACAATGGGCCCATGGCCGCCCCGCTGTCCCCGCACCCCGCCCACGAGGAACTGCGCCTGCGCTGGGAGGAGACCGTCCGCCGGGCGCGGGCCGGGCACCCCGCAGAAGCCGGTGCCGAAGCCGGTGCCGAGGCGGGTCCCGGGGCCGGGAGTGGAGCCGGTGACGGCGCCGTAGCCGGTTCCGGAAGCGCCGCCGCCCCGCCCCCCGCCCGGTACGCCGACGAGCTGCTGCGCCGGTGGGCGGAGCCCCAGCGCCGCTACCACACCACCGACCACCTCCTCGCCGTCCTGCGCCGCGTCGACGACCTGGCCGGTTACGCCGACGACCTCCCCGCCGTCCAGCTCGCCGCCTGGTTCCACGACGCGGTGTACCTGCCCGAGCGGGACACCAACGAGGAGCGCAGCGCCCGCCTCGCCGAGCGCGCCCTGCCCGAGCTGGGCGTCGGACCGTCCCGTACGGCCGAGGCCGCCCGGCTCGTCCGGCTCACCGTCACCCACGACCCGGCGCCCGGCGACCGCGACGGCGAGGTCCTGTGCGACGCCGACCTCGCCGTGCTGGCCGGAGACCCGGAGGCGTACGCGGCGTACGCGGCGGCCGTACGGGAGGAGTACGGCTTCGTGCCGGACGACGCGTTCCGCCAGGGCCGCGCGGCGGTGCTCCGCCGACTCCTCACCCTGCCGAGGCTGTTCCGCACCCCGTACGGCGCCGAGCACTGGGAGCCGACCGCCCGCCGCAACCTCGCGACGGAACTGGGGCTGCTGGGCGGGTAGCCGTACCGGCCCGCCCCGCACCGTCCGCACGGCCGGAGGGCCGGCACCCGGCCGGTGGACGGGCGGGCGGCCCGGCGTGCGGGCGGGAATCCTGATCGTTTCGGTGGTGTTGCCATCCAACATGCCCACCGACGACGATCACCCGCCCGCCGCCGCCCCCGCCTCACCGGACTCCGCAGCCACACCGGACTCCGCCGCCTCATCGGATGCCGCAGCCTCACCGGACTCCCCCGCCTCACCGGATGCCGCCGCGTCCGGGCGGATGCCGGCGGCCGTGTACATCCTCGGCCTGTCCGTCTTCGCGCTCGGCACCAGCGAGTTCATGCTGTCCGGGCTGCTCCCGCCCATCGCGGACGACATGGACGTGTCCATTCCGCAGGCCGGGCTGCTGATATCCGCCTTCGCCATCGGCATGGTCGTCGGCGCCCCGCTGCTCGCCGTCGCGACGCTGAGGCTGCCCCGCAAGACCACGCTCGTCGCCCTGATCGCCACCTTCGGCGTCGGCCAGGTCGCGGGCGCGCTGGCCCCCTCGTACGAGGTGCTGTTCGCCTCCCGCGTGGTGAGCGCGCTGGCGTGCGCCGGCTTCTGGGCCGTCGGCGCGGCCGTCGCCATCGCGATGGTCCGGCCGGGGGCGCGGGCCCGCGCCATGGCCGTCATGATCGGCGGCCTGTCCATCGCCAACGTGCTGGGCGTCCCGGCGGGCGCGTTCCTCGGTGAGCACCTGGGGTGGCGGTCGGCGTTCTGGGCGGTCGGCGCCGCGTCCGCCGTCGCCCTGGTCGGCGTGGTCACCCGCATCCCGCACATCCCGCTGCCGGAGCGGAAGCCGGAGCTGCGGCGTGAGCTGACCATCTACCGCGACCGGCAGGTGTGGCTCGCCGTGGTCGTCACCGCCCTGGCGGCGGGCGGGGTCTTCTGCGCGTTCTCCTACCTGGCGCCGCTCCTCACCGACGTGGCCGGGCTCGCCTCCGGGTGGGTGCCGACCGTGCTCGGGCTGTTCGGGGCCGGCGCGCTCGTCGGGACGGCGATCGGCGGGCGGGTCGCGGACGCGCACCTGTTCGGCGTGCTGCTGAGCGGCATCGCGGCGTCCACGGTGCTGCTCGCCGCGCTGGCGCTGTTCGCCGGGAACCCGGTCGCCGCCGTGGCGCTGGCCTTCCTGCTGGGCGTGTCCGCGTTCTACACGGCGCCCGCGCTGAACGCCCGCATGTTCAACGTGGCCGGTGCCGCCCCGACCCTGGCGGGCGCCACCACGACCGCCGCCTTCAACCTGGGCAACACCGGCGGGCCGTGGCTCGGCGGGACCGTCATCGACGCGGGCCTCGGGTACCCGGCGACCGCGTGGGCGGGCGGGGCCATGACGCTCGTCGCGCTGGGGACGGTGGCCGTGGCGCTGCGGCTGCACCGCCGGGAGGACCGCCGTACGCCGAGCCGGATCGTGACGGGCGGCGCGGCGGGCGGGAGCGCCCGTGGCGGGGTGGCCGGGGAGGTTCCCGGCGGGATGGCCGCTCCCGGCGGGATCGTCGGGGACGGTCGTGGCGGGGACGCCCGTGGCGGGGCGGCCGGCGTGCAGGTGTGCGCCGCCACCGGCAAGGGCCCGGACGCCGTCCAGGGCTGAGCCCGGCCGCCCGCCCGTGCACGGGGCCCCTGCCCGCATGGGCCGCCGCGCGGGTGGTGCCGCTTCCGTGCGGGGCCGCCGCCAGGACGGTGCCGCGCCGCCTCACGCGAGGGCTCGCCTCACGCGAGGGCTCGCCTCACGCGCGGGCTCGCCTCACGCGCGGGGGCGCCCCTTCGGGCGGCGCAGCCCCGCCGCCGTGAGGCGCCGTACCAGTTCCTTCGACCCCACCTCGACGGCGCCCGCCGCCACCGCGTCGGCGTACCGCTCGGCCGGGATGTCGTAGTGGTCGCCGTCGAAGGCGCGCGGGGGGCAGCCGATCGCGGCGGCCCCCGCGTGCAGTTCCTCGAACGACACGTCGCTGACCAGGTGCGACCACATGCGGCCGCGCCCCGGCCAGTTCGGCGGGTCGATGTACAGGGTCACGCGAGGCCGCCCACCGGGGCGACCACCACACCGGCCCGCCCGCACACCCAGTGCGGGTCCGGGCCCAGCTCGGGCTCCACGTCCAGCGCGTGCGGGTCGCCCGCGTCGCACACCGGGCACAGCGGCCAGCGCCCGTACCGCTCCAGCAGTGCGTCCTGCACGTCCTGCGCGACCAGCCCGGCGACGTACCCGGCGCCCTCGGGCCACTGCTCGACCCACCAGCGGCGGCCTGCCACCGCGTCCTCGACGAGCGAGACGATCTCCGCCTCGGCGACATCGCGGGCGGTCAGGTCGGCGAGGACCAGCGCGCGTGCGGCGTGCAGCGCCTGCTCCAGGGGGCCGGGCTCGGTCATACGGCCATTCTGACGCGCGGGGTTGACGGCCACCATCGCTGAAAATACGTTTCAAGGGTGACCGAGGAGCTGAAGGAAACTTTCACCGGGGCCCTGCCGCCCGGGCCGCCCGCACCGGCCGGCGGCACGCCCGGCGCCCCCTCCGCCCCCGGCACGCCCGCCGACCCCTCCGCCCACGTCGCCCCCGGCACGCCCGCCCGCCCCGGTACGCACGTCGGCCCCACCGCCCCCGGCCCCGCCCCCGCCCCCGTCGGCGCGGCGCCCGATCCGCTCGCCGCGAAGGTCCGCGCCCTCGCCCCGTCCATGACGCGGTCCATGCAGCGCGTCGCCGAGGCCGTCGCGGCCGACCCGGCGGGCTGCGCCGCGCTCACCGTCACCGGTCTCGCCGAACGCACGGGCACCAGCGAGGCGACCGTCGTCCGCACCGCCCGCGCCCTCGGCTACCCCGGCTACCGGGACCTGCGCCTCGCCCTCGCCGGGCTGGCCGCGCAGCGCACCTCGGGCCGGCCGCCGGCCGTCACGTCCGACATCACCGTGGACGACCCGGTCGAGGCCGTCGTCGCCAAGCTCGCCCGCGACGAGCAGCAGACCCTCGCCGACACGGCCGCCGCGCTCGACACGGCGCAGCTCGCCGCCGCCGTCACCGCCCTCGCGGACGCCCGCCGGATCGACGTGTACGGGATCGGTGCCTCCGGCCTGGTCGCCCAGGACCTGGCGCAGAAGCTGCTGCGCATAGGGCTGGTCGCGCACGCCCACAGCGACCCGCACGTCGCCGTGACCGGCGCGGTGCAGCTCCGCACGGGGGACGTGGCCGTCGCCATCACCCACTCGGGCGCCACCGCCGACGTCATCGAACCGCTGCGCGTCGCCTTCGAGCGCGGCGCCACCACCGTCGCCGTCACCGGCCGCCCGGACGGCCCGGTCGCGCAGTACGCGGACCACCTGCTGACCACGTCCACGGCGCGCGAGACGGAGCTGAGACCGGCGGCCATGTCGTCCCGCACGAGCCAACTGCTGGTGGTGGACTGCCTCTTCACGTGTGTCACGCAGCGGACGTACGCGACGGCCGCGCCCGCGCTCTCCGCGTCGTACGAGGCGCTGGCCCACCGCCGCACCCCGCGCCAGCGCACCCACCCGCGCTGAACCGGCCCACACCACCCGCACCGCCGGCACCACCCGCCCGCCCGCACCACCGTCCACCACCCACCGTCCGACCCGGTCCCGCCCATCCGCGCACCCCGACGACGCCGATCCCGCCGAGCACCGAGAGAGCCGCGCATGAACGACCCCGTCCGGGAACCCGCAACCCTCCGAGCCCAGTTGGGCACCCTCGCCACCGAGGAGTTCCGCCCCGACCTGGCGGACGTCGACACGTGGCCCACCCTCGACATCGCCCGCGCCATGAACGCCGGCGACCGCGCCGTGCCCGAGGCGGTGGCCGCGCAGCTCCCGCGGATCGCGGCGGCCGTCGACGCCATCGCGGCCCGCATGGCGCGCGGCGGGCGCCTCGTCTACGCGGGCGCGGGCACGGCCGGGCGGCTCGGGGTGCTGGACGCCAGCGAGTGCCCGCCCACCTTCAACGCCGACCCGTCGCAGGTCGTCGGCCTCATCGCGGGCGGCCCCGACGCGCTCGTACGGTCGGTGGAGGGCGCCGAGGACTCCGCCGCCCTCGCCCACGAGGACCTGAAGGCGCTGGGCCTCTCCGAGCGGGACACGGTGGTCGGCGTGTCCGCGTCGGGCCGCACCCCGTACGCGCTGGGGGCCGTCGAGTACGGGCGGGACGCGGGCGCCCTGACGGTGGGCCTCGCCTGCAACACGGGCAGCGCCCTCGCGGCGGCGGCCGACCTGGCGGTCGAGGTGGTCGTCGGGCCGGAGTTCATCAGCGGCTCGACGCGCCTGAAGTCCGGTACGGCGCAGAAGCTCGTCCTCAACATGATCTCGACGATCACCATGATCCGCCTCGGCAAGACGTACGGGAACCTGATGGTGGACGTCCGCGCCACCAACGCCAAGCTGCGGGCCCGCTCGCACCGGATCGTCGCGCAGGCCACGGGCGCCTCCGACGAGGAGATAGCGCGCGCCCTGGAGGCGACGGGCGGCGAGGTGAAGCACGCCGTGCTCGTCCTGCTGGGCGGGGTCGACGCACCGACCGCCGCGCGCCTCCTCGCGGAGCACCACGGTCATCTCCGCGCCGCACTGGCGGCGGCCCCCTGACGCACCCCCGCACGCGAGGCCCCCATGACGACGACCGAAGACCCCCACTCGTCGGACCCCACCCCGGACGACCCGTCCGGCCCACAACGCCCCGCCCCGCCGGCCGGCTCCGCCCCACCCGGCGGCTCCGCCCCACCCGGCGGCTCCGCCCCACCCGGCGGCCCCACCCCACCCGGCGGCCCCACCCCGCCGGACGGCCTCCCTCCGCCGGCCGCCCCCGCCCCACCCACCGAAGCCGCCACCCCCGCCACCCCCCACCAGGCGACGGCCACCACCCCCCACCAGGCGACGGCCGCCGCCCTCCTCCCGCTCGTGGGCGGCGCGGCGAACGTCGGGGCGGTCGCGCACTGCATGACCCGCCTGCGCCTCACCCTCCACGACCGGGCCCTCGTGCGGGACGCCGAGGTGCGCGCGCACCCGGCGGTGCTGGGCGTGGTGGAGGAGGGGGCGGCGTACCAGATCGTGCTGGGCCCCGGCACGGTCGCCCGGGTCACCCCGGAGTTCCAGGCGCTGCTCGCACGGTCGGCGGCGGCGCCCCCGCAGACCCCGCCCGGCACACAGGCGGCCCCCGCCACCGACCCGCCCCACGAGGCCCGCCCGGTGCGCCGCGCCCTGCGCCGCGTCGCGAACGTCTTCGTGCCGCTCATCCCCGCGCTCATCGGCTGCGGCGTCATCGCCGGTCTGAACGGCCTGCTCGTCAACCTCGGCGCGCTGCCCTCCCTCACGCCCGCCCTGACCGTCATCGCGTCCGGGTTCATGGCGCTCATCGCGGTGTTCGTCGGCTACAACACGGCGCAGGAGTTCGGCGGGACGCCCGTCCTGGGCGGGGCGGTCGCGGCGATCGTGGTGTACGCGGGGGTGGCCGAGGTCGAGGTGTTCGGGCAGCCCCTGGCGCCCGGCCAGGGCGGGGTGCTGGGCGCGCTGGCGGCGGCGTTCCTGGCGACGCGCGTCGAGAAGTGGTGCCGCCACCGGGTGCCCGAGGCGCTGGACGTGCTGGTCACCCCCACCCTGACGGTCCTCGTCGCGGGGCTGGTGACCGTGTACGGGCTGATGTACGCGGCCGGGAAGGTCGCGGCGGCCATCGGCACGGCCACCGACGGGCTCCTCGCGCAGGGTGGGGCGGCGGCCGGTTTCGTGCTGGGCGGGCTGTTCCTGCCGCTCGTCATGCTGGGCCTGCACCAGGCGCTGATCCCGCTGCACGCCACGCTGATCGAGCAGCAGGGGTACACGGCCCTGCTGCCGGTCCTCGCGATGGCGGGCGCCGGCCAGGTGGGCGCGGCGCTCGCCGTGTACGTGCGGCTGCGGCGCGCCGAGGGCCTGCGCCGCACGATCCGCTCGGCGCTCCCGGCGGGCCTGCTGGGCGTCGGCGAACCGCTCATCTACGGCGTGACGCTGCCGCTGGGCCGCCCGTTCGCGACGGCGTGCGTGGGCGGGGCGGTCGGCGGGGGAGTGATCGGCCTGTTCGGGATGTGGGGCGACACGGTCGGGTCGACGGCGATCGGCCCCTCGGGCTGGGCGCTGTTCCCGCTGCTGTCCGGTCCGGGCGGCGCCCTGGCCACGGTCGGGGCCTACGCGGCGGGGCTGCTGGCCGGGTACGCGGCGGGCTTCGTGACGACGTACTTCTTCGGCCTGCGGGGCGTGACGGCACCCGCCCCGTGAGCCGGGCGCGCGAGCCCGCCCGGCGGGGAGCCGCCCCCAGGGGCGCGCGCGACGAGACACCCCTGAAGGCCCTACGGGCCCTTACGGGCGCCTTGCCCCCTTACGGCCCTTACGGGCCCCCGCCCCCTACGGGCCCCCGCCCCCTACGGGCCCCGGCCCCCTACGGGCCCCGGCCCCCCTACGGGCCCCCAGCCCCCTACAGGTCCCGCCCCCGGACGCTTCGACGGCCGCCGAAGTGTCCGGCTCCTAGGGTCGGGGACATGAACGGCACCACCACCGAGGCCCCCGCCCGTCCGCACCGCACCATCACGCCCAGCGTCCTGTACTTCGGCACCCCGGTCGTACTGCTCACCACCGAGAACCCGGACGGCACGCCCAACCTGGCGGCGTTCTCGTCCGCGTGGGCGCTCGGCCAGACGGTGGTGCTCGGCCTGGGCCGGGACAGCCGCACCGCGCACAACCTGGCCGACCGCCACGGCCTCGTCGTCAACCTGCCGTCGCCGGACCTGTGGCCGGCCGTGGAGCGCCTGGCCCCGCTGACCGGCGCCGACCCGGTACCGCCGGAGAAGCGGCCCGTCTACCGGTACGAGCCGGACAAGTTCGCCGCCGCCGGACTGACCCCGCAGGCGTCGGTACGGGTCCGGCCGCCGCGCGTCGCGCAGTGCCCGCTCCAGCTGGAGGCCCGCGTACGGCAGCGCACCCGCAGCGCGGACGGCTCGTTCTGGACGGTGGAGGCGGAGGTCGTGCACGTCCACGCCGACCCGGCCGTCACCGTCCCGGACACGCAGTACGTCGACCCGGCCCGGTGGAGCCCGCTCGTCTACAACTTCCGCCACTACCACGGCCTCGGCCCGGAGCTGGGCCACGGCTTCCGCTCCGAGACGGCCCCCCTCCGCACCCGCTGACCGGCGGTGCCGGAGCCCGTCCCGGTCAGGACGGGTCCGCTCCGGGCGTGCGCGGCGCGTGGTGGGCGGCCGTCTCGGCGCAGCGGTCCGACAGCCCGGCCGGCAGACCCGCCGACCGGAGGCCCTCGCGCATCCCCTGCGACACCAGCGCGATCACCGCCTCGTCGCCGAAGGGCTCCACGCCCGGACCCGGCTCCCCCACGGGCGTGGCGCCGAGCACCTGGAGCCCCGGTTCCGGCCCACCCGGCGCCGTGTCGCGCGGCGCCCCCGCGTGCCCGGGAGGCCCCGCCACCACGTCGTGGAACGCCGCACCGGCGAGTTCCCGGCACCGCGCCGCCGACTCCCCCCACGCGTGTCCGCGCCTGCGCGTCAGATGCACCTGGCGCAGGAACTCCTCGGCGAGCCTGTAGGCGATGTCGGCCTCGGCGAACCCGGACGGGTAGTCGAGCCGCGCCAGCGCCGCGCACAGCCGCTCGACGTCGTCCTCGCGCGGTTCCCACCGCTCGGGGTCGAGACCCTCGGGCTCGTCGTCCCGGCGCTGGACGACGGAGATGCCCGGCGGCTCCCCCGCGGGCGCAGGCGCCTGGCCCGCCTGGAGCCCCGTGAACGGGGCGACGGCCGACATCACGAACACCCCGAGCCTCTGCCACCACGGCGCCTTGTGTTCGGGTGGTTCAGGTGGTCCGGGCGGTATGCCCCTCGCACGTTCCATGGCGCTCCCCGGGTTTCTCCCGCTTCCCGGCTTCTCCCGCGCCCCGCGCCGGGCCCGCCCCGCGCCGGGCCCGCCCCGCGCCGGGCCCGCCCCGCGTCCGAGCGGCGTGGGCGCCGCATCCCGCGCCGGTACGGTGGCGCTCTCTCCATGGTGCGAGGCGGCGCACGGGGGCGCGACCGCCCGGCGCCGACGTCGCCCCGCACCCCGGGGTGACCCGGCGGTGGCGTGATCCGGGTGGCGGGATATCGTCGCCTCCCTCGGCGCGTCGATCTTCCCGCGCCGCCCCAGGGGAGGGAACACATGCGCGTACCACTGCTGCGGCGCCTGGCCACGCTGGCCACGGCACTGGGGCTCACCTCGCTCGGTCTCCTCGGCGCCACCGCGGCGCCCGCGCAGGCGGCGATCAGCGACTGCCCGTCGGGCTACTTCTGCGCCTGGAAGACCGACAACGGCACCGGCACCATGTACAAGACCAACGCGGACCAGGCGACGCTGGGCGCCTGGGACAACACGTTCCGCTCGGTCGTGAACCGCACCGGCAAGTACGCCTGCCTGTACGACGACCCGAACCACGGCACGTCCGGCATGGTCGGCGTGTGGGACCCGGACCCGGCCGGCACCGAGTGGGTCCACGACCAGGGCAACGTCAGCTCGCTGAAGTTCGTCGCCACCTCACGCGAGTGCGTTTCCCCGGCCTACCCGGCCTGGTACGCGTCGCCCGCCCCCGAGGCGCAGGGCTTCGCCGACATGAACGGCGACGCACAGGCCGACGTCCTCGTCCGGGACAAGGCCGGGCGCCTGTGGTTCCTGCGCGGCGACGGCAGCGGGCAGCTGATCGGCAACAGCGGCTGGAACGTCTTCAACGGCCTGGTCCGCCACGGCGACCTCAGCGGTGACGGCCGCGAGGACGTGATCGCCCGCGAGGCGTCCACCGGCAGGCTGTGGCTGTACACCGGCACGGGCAGCGGCACCCTGAGCGGCCGCACGCTGATCGGCAACAGCGGCTGGAACGCCATGAGCCGGCTGGTCGGCTACGGCGACCTGACCGGCGACGGCCGTACGGACCTGCTGGCCGTCGAGAAGTCCACCGGCCGGCTGTGGCTGTACCCGGGCACGTCCACGGGCGCCCTGGGCGCGCGCAAGCTGATCGGCAACGGCGGCTGGAACGCCATGAACGCCCTCGTCGGCGCGGGCGACATGAACGGCGACGGCCGCCCCGACCTGATCGCCCGCGAAGCCTCCACCGGCAAGCTGTGGCTGTACCCGGGCGGCACCGGAGCCCTCGGCGCCCGCGTCCTGGTCGGCTCCGGCGGCTGGAACGTCATGGAGCACATCCTCGGCCTGGGCGACATCAACGGCGACGGCAACGCCGACCTGGCCACCTCCACGACCAGCGCCTTCGCGAACGACACGTGCCGCGGAGTCGGCTGCCACCTCGTCTACCACGGCAGGGGCACCGGCTCCCTCCAGCCGGGCGAGGTCGTCGCGGTCGACTGGCACCACCTGAACGGCATCTTCTGACACACCCGGCACGACAGCACGGAAGGGCCTTTGCGACGGACTGATCGCGGAGGCCCTTCCGCCGTCTCGGGTACGCGCTCAGCCCACGGCGCGCACGAAGGCGCTCCACGCCTCGGGTGCCACGGCGAGACCGGGACGGGCGGTGTCCTTGGAGTCCCGGACCCGCACGGCATGCGCACAGGCGGCGACCTCCACGCACTCGCCGCCCTGATCGCTGCTGTAGGAGGACTTGGTGAAGGCGACCTCGACGCACTCGCCGCCCTGGCCGCTGCTGTAGCTGCTCTTGAACCAGTTCAGGTCATCGGTCATAGCTCTCGTGCCACCTGTTCGATCAGTCGTACGGAGTCTTCGGGGGACATGGACTGCGCTCGCATAGTGCCATGGCGTGTGAACAGGTCGCCGAGCAGCGGCTGTTCGCTGAGAAAGTAGCGACCGCCCTGGCCTTCCACGTAGACGAGCTGCCGTCGGCGCCCGGCCGTCTCCAGCAGAATGAACGGCCCGCTCAGTCCCGCGTGCGTCGTCCGATCCTCCGGCATCACCTGGATCTCGACGTTGGGCAGCCGGGCGATGTCGAGCAGGTGCAGCAGGCAGTCCTTGAGCACCTCACGGCCGCCGATGGGCCGGGTCAGCGTGATCTTCTCCAGGATGTAGGTGACGTGCGGCCGGGGGTCCCGGTGGTACACCTTCTGCCGGTCGATACGGGCGGCGACTCCTGTCTCGATCTCGTCCTCGTCCAACGCGGGCACATCACACCTGAAGACCGCCTCGGCGTAATGGGGACTCTGCAGCAAGCCGGGGATCACATGATTGGCGTACATGTGGATTCCCGCCGCCTGCGCCTCCTCCACCAGATAGTCCTCGAACCACGCGGCCACCCCGCTCGGGGTGATCTCCTGCGCGACCTCCAGGAGTGCACCCTGTGCACCCAGCACCTCGTCCGCGACCCGCACGAAGTGGTCCTTCGGCCTGCGCTCGCCCTTCTCGATCATCGCCACCTGGGACTTGGAGTACGAGGTGTGCTTGCCCAGCACCTCCATCGTGATCCCGGCCCGCTCGCGATGGAACCTGAGCAGCCGCCCGAACACCTTCGCCGCGCCGGTCGATCCGCTGCTCGGTTTCTTGCCGTTGTTCACCACGTCCACCTTCCGAACTCCCCTGGTCACAGCCCCGCACGGACCTCGTGTGGCGCTGGTCACAGTGGTAGCGCAGCCAGCAAGCTGGCCGCATGGACTTCTCCGAACCGCTTGACAGCCCGCCCTCCTGGGTACCCGCCTCCGGCCATGCGCTCCGGCACGCCGGGGTGCACTTCGACGCCGTGCGGATCGCCGGACTGCTCGCGGAGGACGTGGCGTACCGGCTGATGACGTACACGGACTTCCAGGCCGGGCCGATCGTGCGGGAGCTGTCGGGGCGTAGGTACCTGTACTTCCTGCTCCCGCCCGGTACGGCCGGGGCGTACCGCTGGCCGCCCGGTGAGGCGCGCACGCTGACGCGCCGGAGCGGACGGGCGGCGTACGTGGGCGTCCCGGCGTTCGAGGGGCTGACGTGGCCGCTGGACTGGCGGTCGCGGCCGACGCGCGCCATGCCGTTCGTGGAGCCGGGGTTGCTGCACCCGCACGTCACGGAGGCGTGCGCGGAGCACGCCGAGGCGGCGGCCACGCAGGGTGGTTGAAGGCCGAAGTTCCGTCGGCTCCCGGCCAAAGCGGGGCCGACCGGGCATGGGCGCGGGGGCGGGCGGGCAGCCCGTGACCGTCGCCGGGGCCGGTGTTGCCCCCGGTGGCCCGTGTGACGGCTGAGCGATCCGTTCCCCCAACCCCCCACCCTTTCGAGGAGCCGTACCATGCGTTTCGGACTGCTGTACCAGCTCCAGTTGCCCCGGCCGTGGGAGCGCGACAGCGAGGAGCGCCTCCTCCGGGAGGCGCTGGAGCAGATCGAACTGGCCGACCGGCTCGGCTACGACCACGTGTGGGCGACGGAGCACCACTTCCTGGAGGAGTACTCCCACTCCTCGGCGCCCGAGGTGTTCCTGGCCGCCGCCGCCGCCCGGACGAAGCGCATCCGGCTCTCCCACGGCATCGTCACGCTCTCCCCGTCGGTGAACCACCCGGCGCGTGTCGCGGAGCGGATCGCGACACTGGACCTGATCTCCGGCGGGCGCGTCGACTTCGGTACGGGGCAGGGCAGTTCGCAGATGGAGCTGGACGGCTTCGGGGTGGACCGGGCCGCCAAGCGGGACCAGTGGCGGGAGGCGCTGGGGGTGGTGACGCGGATGCTGGCGGAGGAGCCGTTCACCGGGCACAAGGGCCGCTGGATCGACGTGCCGCCGCGCAACGTCGTACCCAAGCCGAGGCAGCGCCCGCACCCGCCGCTGTGGGTGGGCTGCACGGCGCGGCCCACCATCGAGGCCGCCGCGCGGGCGGGGCTCGGCGCGCTGGCGCTGTCGTTCGCGGCGCCCGAGGAGGCCAAGGAGTGGGCCGACCTGTACTACGAGGTGATCGCCTCGGACGCGTGCGTACCGGCCGGGCTCGCGGTGAACCCGAACTTCGCGGTGGCGCTGCCGTTCATGTGCCACCGGGACGAGGAGACGGCGCTCGACCGGGGGCTGGACGGGGCGCAGTTCTGGTCGTACGCGCTCATGTACTACTACTTCCTCGGCAGGCACCGCCCCGGCGGCAGCGACATGTGGCGCTCGTTCCAGGAGGCACGCGCCCGGCACGGCCTGACCCGCGACCCCTCGGGCGCACCGCCCGCCCCGGGCAGCCCCGAGGCGCGGCTGGCGGAGATGGCGTCGCTCCGGCAGGGCATCGGCACCCCGGAGCAACTGGCCGACCTGGTGCGCCGGTACGAGGCCGCCGGGGTCGACCAGGTCATCTTCGCGGCGCAGCTCGGGAGGAACCGGCACGAGCACATCTGCGCGTCGCTGCGGCTCTTCGCCCAGGAGGTGATGCCCGAGTTCGCGGCCCGCCGCCCGGCCCGCGACGCGGCCAAGCGGGACCGCCTCGCCGCCCCGGTCCGCCGCGCCCTGGCCCGCAGGGAGCACGCCCCGACCGACATCGGCGACTACGCGGTGGGGCCGGAACTGGGGGCTTGAGGCCGCATGGGTGCCGGTCTCGTGAGCCGGCGCCGCAGGCGCGGTGGAACGGCCGCGGCCCGGAGCCGTCCCGTTGGGGGGGCTCCGGGCCGGGGTGGAAGGGCGGGGGTGTTACGCGATGGTGTCGAAGGCGGTGCCCTCGCCCGTGTACAGGGTGGTCGTCAGGCGGCTGAACGGGGCCGTCGCCGAGCCGGTGGAGCGGTAGACGTGCGTGCCGTTCGGGCCGTACGCGACCAGGTCGGGGCGGCCGTCGGCGTCGACGTCGCCCGCGCCGACGAGGTGGGTGAAGGCGTTCCAGCCGGAGCCGACCCGTACGCGGGCCAGGAAGTTGCCGGCGCCGTTGCCCTGGTAGAGCCAGAGGACCCCGGCGGCGTCGCGGGCCACGAGGTCGCCCGCCGCGCCGCCCGCGATGTCGCCGACGGCGGTGATCTCGCGGTAGACCTGCCAGCCGCCGCCGAGCCGGACGCGGGCCGCGAAGGGCGCGGTCGCGCTGCCCGTGCCCCGGTACAGCCACAGGTCGCCGGCGGTGTCGGTGGCGAGGAGGTTGGCGCGGCCGTCGCCGGTGAGGTCGCTGCCGCCGGTGAGCGTGGCGTAGATCTGCCAGCCCTTGCCGATCTGCGTACGGGCGGTGAAGGTGCCCGCGCCCGTGCCCTGGTAGAGCCACAGGACACCGGAGGTGTCGCGGGCCACCAGGTCGCCCACGGGGCCGCCCGCGAGGTCCCCGGCGGCCTCGATCCGGTCGTAGATCTGCCAGCCGCGTCCGATGCTCGCCCGCTGCGCGGTCTCGATCCCGCCCTCGGACGGCCAGTCCAGGAGGTCGTCCCGCCACAGCACGCCGGAGGCGTCCCGCGCGAGGACGTCCGTCGAACCGTTGTCGTTGTAGTCGTGCGGGTTGGCCTCGCGGGTGACCCGGAAGCCGCCCGAGGCGGTCGCCGGGGCGCCGGAGCCGTCCGCGCGGGTGGCGGTGACCTGCCAGGTGTAGGCGCCGTTCGGGGCGCTGGCACCGTCGAGGAGGCCGTCCCACGTGAAGGCGAAGCGGGTGCCGGAGGCCGGCTGCGCCAGGCGCTCCGTGCGCGCCCTGCCGGTGGCCGTGTGGGTCAGTGTGACGTCGACGGTGGCGTCCGCGCGGGTCAGGGTCCACTCCATCGGGGCGAGGGCGCCCGGCCGCTCCAGGTCCACCGTGGCGGGGACCTGCGAGCCGGTCACCGCGAGGGCCTTCACCCGGCCCGTGTCGGCGACGAGCGTGGCGGCCGGGCGGCCGTCGTCGCCCACCCACACGCGGAACAGGCCGTCCGCGTCGGCGGTGGCGCCGCGCACCAGCAGCCCTCCGTCGGGGGCGTGGGCGACGCTGGAGTGGTGCTCCAGCAGCCGGTACGGCTCGGCGGTCGCGTCGGTGACGCTCCGGGCGTACAGCGGGGCGGGCGTCTGCCCGTCCGCCGTGCCGGGGACGCCGTAGAGCAGGGTGTCGCCGAGGATCCCGGCGACGCGGGCGTCGGCCTGCCCGGCGTCCAGGGGGAAGTCCCGGTGGACGCGGTCCCCGTCCACGACGATCCGGGGGCCCGCGGAGGGGTACTCGACCCGCGCCGTGTAGTCGGCGGTGAGCGCGCCCGTGGAGGTCGCGCGCCACGGCCCGATGCTCTCCACGCCGGTGCGGTCCACCACCTCGTCGCTGCCGACGGTCATGGTCGCCTGCCAGAAGTGGGTGCGGAAGCCCGCGCCGGAGAAGACCCGGTTGGTGCCCAGGAGCAGCGCCCGGGAACCGGTGGAGGCGACGACCTTGTAGTCCATGCCGTACGCGCCGGAGCTGAGCTTCGTCTTGCGGGCGGCGCCGTCCACCTCGGTCAGGTGCCACAGCTCGTGGTAGTCGGCGGTGGTCGGGACCTTGACGTACAGGTTCCGGCCGATCACCCCGACGAGCTTCGCACCCGCCGTGAACTCGGCGGCCAGGTCGAAGGAGGCCGACCAGTCCGCACCGGGCGCCATGTCCCGCAGGTGGACGACGCTGCCGCCGTCGCCGGTCACGACCGTGTCGGAGCCGCTGTCGTGGCCCACGGTGCCCGAGCCGAGGGGTGTCACCGACCCGTCTGCGGTCCGGCGCCACTCCAGGACCGTGGCGCCGGTGTCGTCCTTCCGGGACGTGAGGTGGCCGGTCTCGCCGGCACTGACGACCTCGGCGCCGACCGGCAGGAGGGCTGCGTCGCTGCTGGTGGTGCTGGTGGTGCTCATCGGAACGAGGGCGGGGGCGCCCGTGGCGGCGGCGGGGGAGGCCGTGGCCCCCGGTGAGGCGAGGACACCGGCGCCGACCGTCACGGCGAGGACGAGCGCGACGGAGGCGGCGAGCCGGCGTCGGGGGGAACGTGCGGAAGCCAAGGAGGTCCCTTCCGGAGATGGCCGAGCGGCACGCCCATGGCGCGTACCGCTCGCTCAGACATTCGATGAAGGGTGAAGGTTGTACGGCCGCCGATGGCCCTTTCCGGCCGCTCGTGGGTGGGGTGGCATTGCACGGCGCGGGCGTCGGTCGGCCAACCAGCCGAGGGCGACGAGGGCCAAGTCGACGCGTGCGGGACTACCTTGAGTACCCGGACCGCCTCGACCACCCCGATGCCACCGAGGACTCTCGTGACCGACCTCGCCGCGCTCGTGCGGCTCTGCCCCCCGCCCCCGCCCGGTCGGCCCACGACCATCCGGTGGGACGCCGTCGAGGCGGACTTGGGCAAGCGGCTGCCCTGCGACTACAAGCGGCTCGCCGAGCGTTACGGGCCGGGAAGGTTCAGCGACTTCCTGAGCGTCTTCCACCCGCACGGTGTGACCGAGTTCGTCGGTCTCACGGGCCCCGTACCAGGGCGGATGCGCGCTCACCTGCGCAAGGACTACGACCAGGGCACGCATCCGGTGCCTTGCGACCCGGATCATCTCTTCGCTGTGGGATCGACCGACAACGGCGAGTGCATCTTCTGGATCACCGCGCCGGATGCCGATCCGGACGCCTGGCGCGTCGCCGTCAACGAAGCGCGCGGCCCCCGCTGGTACACCCACGACGGGTCACTGACCGGCTTTCTCGTCGCCGTGCTCAGCGGACTCACCCGCGTGCCCCAGTTCCCGGCGGATCTCCTCGACTCTCCAGCGATGTTCGAGCCCTTGACCCCGAGTGCGTGGAAGACCGAGTCCGTCGTCCCGCAGGGGCCGATCGACGCTGCGGCGGTCCGGGCATGGGCCCGCGCGAACGGAATCGACGTACCCGCGCGCGGGCGGATTCCGCGTGCGGTCCTCGACGCACGGCTGCAAGCGAACCGAGCCTGACACCGTCGCCACCATGGAGCACTGGCGGAACCACCTCCCATCGAAGGGCCCCGCCACATGCACCCTCACCGGCCGGCACCCGTCCGGGCGGGCTCAGTCGCCCTGGAGCCGCAGCCTGCCCGTAAGCACTTCTTCAGGCTCCACTGCACGGAACAGAAGTAGCGCCAGGGCGTGGGAAGTCGTTCTGGCTCCACTCCGCGTAGCGGTGCGCGGACTCTGGACCGTGGATAGGGTCCAATGGGAGGTGCGGGGATGAGTTTCCGGTTGGCGGCGTACGCCGTGTGCATCGAGGACGGGCGGGTGCTGCTCGCCCGTCACGTCACACCGGAGGGCGGGAGTAACTGGACTCTTCCGGGCGGAAGGGTCGAGCACGGGGAGGATCCGTTCGATGCAGTGATCCGGGAGGTCGCCGAGGAGACCGGCTGCAAGGCTGTGGTCGAACGCTTGCTGGGAGTGGACTCAAGAGTGATCCCCGCGGCGGAACGCAACGTCCCCGGCGACCGCGAGCATCAGAATGTCGGCATCTTCTACCAGGTTTGCATTACCGGCGGCCAGCTCCGGCCCGAGCCGAACGGCGAGACCGCCGAGTCAGTCTGGACTCCGATCCCCGACGTCGTCGAGCTGCGACGGTCATCGCTGGTCGACATCGGCCTCGCCCTGGCGCAGACCCTTCCGGCGACCGGCCACGTCCCTCCCGTCCCGGTCGGTGGCCTGATCCAGCACTGAGGCATCACCGACACGCCTGGCCTGCTTGCTCCGGCTGCGACGTGCCCAATTCGGAGTGAATAGTGAATGCACTACTCCGTCCGCCCGACGACGGCAGGGTGTGTGCGTCGATCACGGTCTTGTCGGCGGCCGTGTGTGTTGATCGCGGTCTGTCGGGAGGCCGGGGTGGGTTTGTCGCGGGCTGAGTTGTTCGCCGCGATCCGGAGGGACAGACGTCTCGATCTGGAGAGGCTGACCGAGGCTCCGAAACTACCGCGCCGACCCCCGGTCCCGGCCAGCGGAACCACTCGTTCGAAGTCGGGCCGAATCACCTTGCTGCAGGCTCGTGGATCACACCAATCCACGCCCCCTCCAGCCGGTGAGTGGAGCCAAAGGAAGTCCGTGCACCGGAGCCGAAACGAGTGCTTACAGACACGGCTTGCCCTGCGACGCAGTCAGGTGAGCCTCACACCCTTCGCGTCGCCGTCACCCCGGTAGGTACCCGCGAGTTGTCCGGAAGTCATGCCGACCGCCTGCTTCCCCATACAGCCCTCGACGGCGGTAGAAGCCGATGTACAGCTCGGCAGGCAGGTCAGCAGAGCCAGCATGGCCGCGGCCGCCGGCAGAGCTACTCGGGCCATCGACTCACTTCCCCTTCGCTGAAACGCGCTCGGACCGTACAGTCCTCGACACACGGTCGAAAAGACGGCCTCCTCGCGGTTGCTTCAAGCATGCGGAGCGGAGGGGCGGCTCGCGGCGCGGGCCCGCCGCGCCGTGGGTTGCCGGGCGGTGGAAGGCTGTCGCCATGACTGCCGACAGCGTGACCGCCCTTGTCCGGCGGCGGCCGGCGCGGCGCCTTCGGGCGCGCGTCCTGGTGCCTGCCGCCTGCCTCCTCCTCATACCGGGCTGCACCACGGGGTCTCCCGGCCGGGGAACCCCGCCGACCGCCGGGTTCACGGCCGGTGACGACGGTGTCGACCGGGTCGAGAAGGCCCGCCGAGTGGCGGCGCCCCGGCTCACCGGGGAGAGCCTTCAGGGCGAGAGGATCGATCTGGGCGACTACCGGGGCAAGGTCGTCGCGCTCAACGTGTGGGGGTCGTGGTGCGACCCCTGCCGGGCGGAGGCGCCCCATTTCGCCAAGGCCGCGAAAGAACTCAAAGGTGAGGGCGTGGAGTTCGTGGGGATCAACACCCGCAACCGCGACAAGACCCAGCCGGTGAAGTTCGAGGAGGACTACGGGGTCACGTACCCCAGCATCTACGACCCCTACGGGGAGCTGCTGCTGCGGTTCCCGAAGGGCAGCCTGAACCCGCAGATCATCCCGTCCACCCTCGTGATCGACCGGGACGGTCGCATCGCGGCGCGGGCCATGAAGGCGCTGAACGAGGAGCAGCTGCGGGACATGCTCGAGCCGGTGCTGCGGGAGCGGTAGGCCTCGCGGGGGTCGGTGTCCCGGTTAATCGGTGGAGGCCGGGCGGCGGGGGTGGTGACGATGGGAGCGTGACTGTCGAGGACGAGCCCTTTCTGCGCACCGACCGGCTGGAGCTGCGGCGCTTCACCGTGTGGGACGAGCCGCTGGTCGTCGGGCTGGACGCCGACCCCGAGGTGATGCGGTACCTCACCGGTGGGCGGCCGACGCCGCCGGAGGAGGTGCGGGAGCGGGTGCTGCCCCGGCTCATGCGGCCCTACGCGTGCCTCGGCGGGCTGCCGGGGTTCTGGGCCGCGCGGGAGGGCGGCGTGTTCCTCGGGTGGTTCGAGCTGCGGCCGGTCCGCGAGGACAGCGCGGACACCCTGGAGCTGGGGTACCGGCTGCGGCGCGCGGCCTGGGGCGCCGGATACGCCACGGAGGGGGCGCGGGCGCTCGTCGAGCGGGCCTTCACGGTGCTGGGCGCCGAGCGGGTCACCGCCGAGACCATGGCGGTCAACACCGGGTCCCGGCGCGTCATGGAGAAGAGCGGGCTCGGGTACGTACGGACGTACTTCGGGGAGTGGCCCGAGCGGATCGAGGGCTCCGAGCACGGGGAGGTCGCGTACGCGCTGACCCGCGCCGAGTGGGAGCGGCGCCGCGGCGGAGCGGGGTAGCGGACCGCCGCGTGGGCGGGAGCGGGCGGGGGCGGGTGCGCGCGGCACCGGAGGGGGCCGCGGCTGGGCCTTCGGGGCGGGAGCGCGCGGGGTGGCCGCTTCGGGCCTGGGTTTGGGCCCGGGGGAGGGCCCGCACGGGGCGAGGCTCCGCGTACCGGGAGGGCGCGTGCCGGGAAGGCCCCGCGTGCCGGGAGGGTGGAGCGCGCCGGGGGGCAGGCACCGGGAGGGGGTGTGCCGGGAGCCCGCGTGCCGGGGGCCCGCGCCGGGGGCCCGCGCCGGGGGCCCGGGTGCGCGGCGGCGCTCAGCGGTCGCGGGGGAGCCAGCCGTTCTGGACCGCCCTGACGCCCGCCTCGAAGCGGCTGCGGGCGCCCAGGCGCTCCATGAGCTGCGTCGCGATGCGCCGGGCCGTGCGGTGCGAGACGCCCAGGCGCTTGGCGATGGCCTCGTCGGTGTGGCCCTCCGCGAGGAGCCGCAGCGCCGTCGCCTCCTGGCCGCTCAGGCCGTTCACGTCCCGCCGGCGCACCGTGCCCAGCGGGGCGGCCATCTCCCAGATGCTGTCGAACAGGGCGCACAGCGCCGTCAGGGTGCCCCGGCCCGTCAGGATCACCGCGCCCGCGCTGGTGTCCTCGCTGTCCACGGGCAGCAGCGCCAGTTCCCGGTCGGCGATCAGCATGCGCGTCGGCAGCGCCGCCACCGTGCGTACCTCGGCGCCCAGTTCGGTGAGGAAGTCCGCGTGGGCGACCGTGGCCGCGCTGTTGCGCATCGAGTCCAGGTACACCGTCCGCATCCGCACCCCGCGCCGCAGCAGCTGCTCGTTCAGCGGGCGCGACGAGCGCAGGGCGTCCTCCGTCTGCGCCCCGTCCGGCGCGAAGGACAGCACCTCGTGGCGGATGTCCCGCTGGAGCGACGCCAGCCGCTCCCGCACGGCGTCGAGGCCCACGAGCTGCTCGACGCCCGGATTGGCGGCGTCGGCCTCCTGTCCCGCGTACTCGGAGATCAGCTTCGCGGCGGCGGCGCGGGACATCTCGATCCGGTGCTGGTGCGCGGCCAGCTCTGCCGACTGGCGGGCGAGCAGGGACTCCAGGCCCAGGTCGGGGCTGACGGCCCGCAGCCGGCCGGGGTGCTCGTACGAGTCCTGCACCAGGCCCAGACGGGCCAGCCGCTCCTGCGCGGTACGCACGGACTCGACCCGGATGCCCAGCCGGCTCCCCAATCGCTCCTCGTCGTCGCCCGGGCATCTCAGCATCAGGCGGTAGACCGACTCGGCGGTTCCGTCCAGTCCGAGCGTTTCGAGCAATCTAGCTCTCCCCCTTGAGCCGCGAATATGCCTGGAGCATCCGCGCGATGATAGGGCCGGTTCCACTTCGGCAACAAGGCTCTATTGCCCTTCCGTCCACGTCAGAGCCCATGCGGGTGCCCCGAACGGGCCGGAACGCGGTGCTCCGGGCGTGGACACCTTGGGTCAAGGACGGATCTGGCCACCGGATACCGCTTCACCGGCACCGCGCGACCGGCAAAGCTTGATCCCGTCGACGGCACCGGAACCGTCGGCGGCCTTCCGGAAGTACGTCTGGCGCATCGCTCTTTCCGTGCGTCGGCACACCGCGCGTCTTCGCGCCTTTCACAGGCGAGTTTCGGACGCGTAAACCGTGCCTGTTTCAGTCCGCCTTTCAACTTAAGGAATCAGCCATGTTCCCGCTCGGTCTCGTCGTTCGTGCCGCCGCCGCCACCGCCGTCCTCGGCTTCGCCGCCCTCGCCGGCTCCGCCGCCGTGGCGAGCGTCGACGCGTCGTCCGCCCTGGTCGCCTCCGCGTCGACCTCGCCGGCCCCCACGTCGACCGACAGCGGCGAGGACGACTGGACCTGGCAGCGGTGACCTCGTGGCCGCCACCCGCCCCCGTGACCGAACCCTGGGAGTCCCCGTGGACATTCGGCAACTGACCACCTTCCACAAAGTCGCGACCCTGCTGAGCTTCACCCGGGCCGCGACGGAGCTCCGGTACGCGCAGTCGAGCGTGACCGCCCAGATCAAGAGCCTGGAGTCGTCCCTCGGGACCGAGCTGTTCGAGCGGCTCGGCGCCCGGATCCAGCTCACCCCCGCCGGGCAGCGGCTCCTCCCGTACGCCGAGCAGATGCTCGCCCTCGCCGGTGAGGCGCGCGGCATCGCGGCGGGCGGCGGCGAGCCGTCCGGGATGCTCACCGTCGGCACCATGGAGAGCATCACCTCCTACCGCATGCCGCCGGTCCTGGAGTTCTTCCACCACCGCTACCCGCAGCTCCAGCTCGTGCTGCGGCCCAGCCTCTGCGCGGAGACCCTGTACGCGCTGCGCCAGGGCATCTTCGACATGGGCTTCCTCATGGAGGCCGAGACGAAGCACCCCGGCGTCGACAGCGAGGTGCTGGGCGCCGAGCCGCTCGTCGTCGTGGCCGCTCCCGGCCACCCCCTGGCCCGCGAGGAGAAGGTCACCCTGGACCAGCTCCGCGAGGTGCAGGTGCTGGCCCCGGAGGCCGGCTGCGCCTACCGGGAGCTGTTCGAGGCCGAGCTGAACGACGGCACCGGCGAGCCCGTGCCGTTCCTGGAGTTCGGCAACATCGAGTCCATCAAGCGCGGCCTCGCCGCCGGGCTCGGCGTGGCCCTGCTGCCCACGATGACCGTCGCCGACGACCTGGCGGCCGGCTCGTTCGCGGCGCTCGCCTGGGAGCCGCCGTTCGAGGTGTACACCCAGCTCGCCTGGCGCCGGGGCCGCCGGCAGACCCGCGAGATGCGGCTGTTCGTCGAGCGGACCATGGAGTGCATGGCGAGCGAGTACGAGCGGGTCGCCGACCGCGCCGCCCCCCTCGGCGGCGGGACGGACTGACCTGCCGCGCGGGCGCCACGGCCGGCCCGCCGCGCCGCCCCCCGGCAGCCCCCGCGCCACCGGCACCCCCCGCGCCCCCTCGGCGGGGTGGCGCCCCGCGCGGCGGCCCGGCCCCGCGCCCCTCACCGCCGGCACTCCCCGTACCGCCACCACCGGCACCACCGGCACCTCGGCGTACCGCGCCGGGCCCCGGGCACCACAGCGCCGACACGCACCGTCGTGCACCGACACGACGCGCGCCGACGCACCGACGCGCACCGCCGCGCGTCGTCGGGCGCCCCGGGCGCGGGCCGCGCATCCGCCACCCCGTACCGCCGGGCATCGAAGCGGGCGATAAGCGCCATCGGGAATGCCCTGGGGTCCGTCCTGGACCCCCCAGCACCCGAGCGGACAGCATTTCATCCGTCACTCCCCCCATTGCGGAGAAGGTCATGACGAATATCGTGCGCCCGGCCAGAAAATTCATCGTGTCGAGCGTTTCCTCCGACGCCCACATGTGGAACCTGGTCTTCCTTCAACTGCTCCTGGAGGAACACGGCGGAGAGGTCCGGAATCTCGGCGCCTGCGTCCCCGACCAGGTCATCATCGACGAATGCCGGAAGGCCAGGCCGGACGTCCTCGTGCTCAGCACCGTCAACGGGCACGGCCACATCGACGGCCTCCGGCTCATCAAGAAGATTCGCAGCGAACCCGATCTGAAGGACCTGCGCGTCGTCATCGGCGGCAAGCTCGGCGTGCGCGGCGCGGAGAACGTGCAATTCATCGAGGGCCTCGCCGAGGGAGGCTTCGACGGCGTCTTCGAGTCCGAGGGCGGGCTGCGCAACTTCCAGGAGTTCCTCGGCCTCTCCGGGCGCCCCGCGCCCCGCGCCCTGCCGCGCCCCCGGCCCCCGGTCCGCGTGCCGGGCACCGAGGCGCCCGCCGCCCGCGAGGCCGGTGAGGACCGTGAGGCCATGGGGGTCCGTGTGGCCCGCGAGGCCCGCGAGGCCTACGAGGCGCACAAGGCACGCGAGGCCCATGAGGACCGGATGGCGGAGGCCCTGGCATGAGCCTCCTGACCCCGGCGACCGGCACCGCCACGGCCCCCGCCGTGCCCCCGGCCCCGACGTCCGGCTCCGGCGCCCCCGCCCCCGCCGTGCGCCCCGGCACCGGCAACCGCTTCTCCGCCTTCGTGCACCGCACCAGCCAGGCGGGCGGGCTCGTCGTCCAGCCCCGCATGGGCTTCGCCGAGATCCCCGTCATGCGCGACGGCCTCCTCGGCGTGCGCGCCGCCCGCGCCGCCTCCGTCGGCACCGTCACCCTCGACAGCTACACCCGCGTCAACGACCACGACTCCGCCCGCGAGGCCCTGCGCACCGGCGCCGACCTCAACGGCTTCCCGCTCGTCGCCCACGGCGCCGAGGCGACGA
The DNA here is from genome assembly GCF_008704425.1 of Streptomyces fradiae ATCC 10745 = DSM 40063. Classification (NCBI taxonomy): domain Bacteria; kingdom Bacillati; phylum Actinomycetota; class Actinomycetes; order Kitasatosporales; family Streptomycetaceae; genus Streptomyces; species Streptomyces fradiae. The sequence continues at coordinate 2,946,320 of NZ_CP023696.1, read as the reverse complement.
CCGCCATGCTCGACGGGGTCGCCGGACCGGACTTCCCCGTCCAGGTGCGGCACGGCTCCGCCCTCCCGTACCCCCTGTTCGAGGCCATGGTCGAGGCCGACATCGACGCCACCGAGGGCGGCCCCGTCTCGTACTGCCTGCCCTACAGCCGCGTCCCGCTGACCGAGGCCGTCGACGCGTGGTCGCGCTGCTGCGAGCTGCTCGCCGCGCAGGAGCGGCAGATGCACCTGGAGAGCTTCGGCGGGTGCATGCTCGGCCAGCTCTGCCCGCCCGGCCTGCTCGTGGCGCTCAGCGTCCTGGAAGCCCTCTTCTTCGCCGAGCACGGGCTGCGCAGCATCTCCCTCAGCTACGCCCAGCAGACCCACGCCGGCCAGGACCTGGAGGCCCTCGCCGCGCTGCGCCGCCTGGCCGGGGAACGCCTCTCCGGCCTGGACTGGCACGTCGTCCTCTACACCTACATGGGCGTCTACCCGCGCACCCCCGTCGGCTCGTTCCGCATCCTGGAGGACAGCGCCCGGCTCGCCGTCCGCAGCGGCACCGAGCGGCTCATCGTCAAGACGCCCGCCGAGGCCCACCGCATCCCCACGGTCCAGGAGAACGTCGACGCGCTGGAGTTCGCCGCGTACGTCGCCGACGACGAGGCCCGCCACGGCCGGCCGCACCAGGCCACCGAGACCGGCGTCTACGAGGAGGCCCGGATGCTCGTGGACTCCACCCTCGACCTGGCGCCGACCGTCGGCGCGGCCCTGGTCGCCGCGTTCGCCCGCGGCCACCTCGACGTGCCGTACTGCCTGCACCTCGACAACGCCAACCGCGCCCGCGCCTTCGTCGACCCGCGCGGCCTGCTCCGCTGGGGCGACCCGGGCGCCATGCCCGTCACCGCCGACCCGGCCGCCGCCCGCCGCCCGCTGTCCGCGCAGGGCCTCATCGACATGCTCGGCTACAACGAGCGCCGCTTCGACCGCGAGCAACTGACCCGCGTCCACCACCCGCAGGGGAGCCTGACATGAGCGACGCCCTCACCCTGAACCGCCCGGCCACCGCCGCCGGCCGCACCCTGGACGGCGTCCGGGCCCGCGGCGCCGTCCGCGCGGTCGTCAGCCGGGGCATCCGCGGGCTGTCCCTGCGCGGCGCCGACGGCCGCTGGACCGGCCTCGACACGGACGTGGCGCGGGCGGTCGCCGCCGCCGCGCTCGGCGACCCGGAGGCCGTCGAGTGGCTGCCCGCCGACCCCGCCGGGCGGCTGGACCCGCTGCGCTCCGGCGACGCGGACCTGACCGTGTGCAACCTGACCTGGACGCTCGGCCGCGAGGCCGCGTGGCCGGTCCTCTTCGCCGGGGTGACCTGCTACGACGGCGAGGGCTTCCTGGTGCGCCGGGACAGCGGCGTCCACGGCCCCGCGGACCTGGCCGGCAGGCGCCTCGCCGTGCAGGCCGGCACCACCAGCGCCGCCAACCTCGCCGCCTGGTACGGCCCGCGCGGCCTGTCGGTGGAGCCCGTCGCGTACCCGACGCCCGCCGAGACCCTGGCCGCGTACGCGAGCGGCGACTGCGCCGCGTACGTACTGGACCGCACCGCCCTCGCCGGGGAGCGCGCCGCGCTGCCCGACCCGGAGGCGCACGTCATCCTGGACGACGCCATCTCGCGCGAGCCGATGGCCGCCGCCGTCCGCGACGACGACCCCGACTGGTACCGGCTGTGCCGCTGGGTGCTGCAACTCCTCGTCGCCGCCGAGCACCACGCCGACGAGGCGGAGCGGGGTCCCGGCGGGCGGGCCGCCGGGATCGCCGAGGCCGCCCGGCTGGCGGGCCGGCACGGCCCCGCGCTGGGGCTCGACGAGGACTGGGCGGCCCGCGCGCTCGGGGCGGGCGGCACGTACGGCGACCTCTACGAGCGGAACCTCGGCGCCGCCTCCGGGCTGGGCGTGCCGCGCGGGCTCAACGAGCTGTGGACCAGGGGCGGCCTGCACTACGCCGTCCCCCTGGCCTGACCCGCCCGCCCCGCGGGCCCCGCCCGGCCCCGCGCCCCGGTATCCCCGTCACCTCCCGTCACCCCCGTCACCCCCGCCCACCCCGCCCACCCCGTGTGAGAGGACCCCCTATGAGTACGGAGACACGCTCCGGCAACACCGAGCTGAAAGGCTCCATCGAACTGACCGCGGCGATGGTCCTGTCCGGCACCCTCGGCATCTTCGTCGTCGAGTCCGGCGCCTCGCCCTTCAACGTCGTCTTCTTCCGCTGCCTGTTCGGCGCGATCGCGCTCGGCCTGTACTGCCTGGTGCGCGGCTTCTTCAAGAACCACGGACTGACCCCGAAGAAGGTCGGCATGGCCGCCCTCGGCGGCGCCTTCATCGTCTTCAACTGGGCGTTCCTCTTCGAGGCGTACGAGTCGACCTCGATCTCCGTGGCGACCGTCGTCTACCACACGCAGCCGTTCTACGTGATGCTGCTCGGCGCCGTCCTCTTCCGCGACAAGATCACCGCGACCAAGCTCGGCTGGCTCGTCGTCGCGTTCGCCGGCCTGATCCTCGTCGCCGGGGTGTCCGTCTCCGACTTCCAGGACGGCGCCAAGAGCGGCTACCTCGCCGGACTCGGCATGGCGCTGCTCGCCGCCGTGTTCTACGCCTTCTCGACCGTCATCACCAAGCGCGTCACGGGCGTCAGGCCGCACCTGGTCGCGCTGATCCAGGTCGTGCTGGGCATCCCGCTGCTCCTCCCCTTCGCCACCTTCGGCGACATGGCCGGCATGGGCGCCGACTGGGGCTGGCTGGTCGGCCTCGGCCTCATCCACACGTGCCTGATGTACGTGCTGATGTACTCCTCGTACCAGAAGCTGCCCACCGCGAAGATCGCCGTCCTGGCCTTCGTCTACCCGGCCGTCGCCATGCTCTGCGACTGGGCCGTGTACGGGCACAGCATCTCCCTGCTCCAGGCGCTCGGCATCCCGCTCATCGTCGGCGCCAGCCTCGGCGTGAACCTCGGCTGGACCTTCGGCCCGCGCCGCCCCGCCCCCGAGGCGCCCGCCGGCCCGGCCGCCGGCACCGCGCCCACCGCCGGGAAGCCGGCCGCCCCCGCCGCTTCCGCCTCCCCGTCCGCCCCCGCTTCTCCGTCCGCACCGCTGCCGTCCGAGGCCCGGACCACCGCCGGGACCACCACCGCAGACGACAAGATCACGATTGGAGAGTCGCGATGACTCCTGCCACCACGGCCCCGGAAGCCACCACGGCCACCGAAGCCACCACGGCCACGACCGCCACCTCCACCGCCTCCGCCCCGCGCGTCGCCATCGTCGGTGCCACGGGCGCCGTCGGCAGCACGCTCCTGGAGCTGATGGAGTCCCGCGGCTTCCGCTACAGCGAGCTGCACCTGGTCGCCTCCGCCCGCTCCGCCGGGCGCGTCCTGACCGTCGGCGAGCGCGAGTACACCGTCGTCGCCGTCGAGGACTTCGACTTCGGCCGCGCCGACGTCGCCTTCTTCTCCGCCGGCACCGCCGTCAGCGAGAAGTGGGTGCCCGTCGCCACCGAGGCGGGCGCGCTCGTCATCGACAACACCATCGCCTTCCGCATGGACCCGGACACCCCGCTCGTCGTCCCGCAGGTCAACGCGCACGAGCTGGACCGGCGCCCCGCCTCCGGCGTCGTGGCCAACCCCAACTGCTCCACCATCCCGCTCGTCCGCCTGCTGCGCGGCGTCGAGGACCGCTGGGGCATCCGCAACGCGGTCGTCAGCACGTACCAGGCCGCCTCCGGCCTCGGCTACTCCGGCGTGGAGGAGCTCCAGGAGTCCAGCCGGGCCGCCCTCCAGGGCCCCGACGCCGACTTCGAGGCGAACCACTTCCGCCCGACGCTCGCCTTCAACGTCATCCCGAAGATCGACCGCTTCCTCGACTCCGGCTTCACGCTGGAGGAGGAGAAGATGCTCCGCGAGTCCCGCAAGATCCTCGGCATGCCGCACCTGGACGTCACCACGACCTGCGTCCGCGTGCCCGTCGCCAACTGCCACTCCGAGGCCGTGTACGTGGAGTGCCAGGAGCCGGTGGACCGCGCCGAGCTGGTCGAGGTCCTCGCCGGCCTGCCGGAGGTGCGGGTGCACGACCGGGAGAGCGCGACCGCGTTCCCGACGCCGGCCGTGGTCGACAGCTCCGACGTCGTCCACGTCGGCCGCGTCCGTGTCACGCAGAACAACCCGCGCGCCTTCTGGCTGTGGCTCGTCGCCGACAACCTGCGCATCGGCGCCGCCCTCAACGCCCTCCAGATCGGCGAGGAGATCGTCGCCCGCGGCACCCTGGAGGCCAGGCCGTGAACGCACCCGCCGTCCTGAAGTTCGGCGGGTCCAGCTTCCGCACCCTCGCCGCGTACGGGGACCTCGCGCAGGCGCTCAGCGACCGGGTCGAGCGCGAGGGCACCCGGCTCGTCGTGGTCGTCAGCGGCCAGCCCGGCGAGACCGAGCAGTTCCGCGAACGCCTCAGCCAGGTCAACCCGCACCCGGAGGACGAGACCGTCGCCGGCCTGCTGACCCTCGCCGACACCATCGGCGCCCAGCTGCTGTGCACCGCCCTCAACCGGGTCGGGCGCTCCGCGACCGTCCTCGCCGGGCACCAGCTGGGCCTCGTCACCAACTCCAACTTCATGTGGGCGCGCCTCCAGCACACCGACCCCGAGCCGCTGCGCGCCGCGCTGCGCGACCACGACGTGGTCGTCGTGCCGGGCGGGCAGGCCGCCGACGAGCGGGGCCGCCCGACCTGGCTCGGCAAGAACAGCTCGGACCTGTCGGCGGTGGCCGTCGCCGCCGCCGTCGGGGCGCCCCGCTGCGAGATCCACTCCGACGTCGACGGCATCTACAGCACCGACCCCCACCTGGTCAGCGGCACCCGGCTGCTGAAGGAGGTCTCGTACAACATCGCGGCGCTGATGTCGCTGTACGGGGCGAAGGTGCTGCACCGCAGGTCGGTGCGGCTGGCGCAGAAGAACCGGGTGGAGATCGTCTGCCGCCTCAACCGGGCGCCGTTCACCACCGGTTCGGTCATCGGCGAGGCCGGCACCGAGGCGTCGGCGGTGGTGCTCAACCAGCGCTCCGTCGCCCTGTCGTACGACACCGACGCCGACGCCGACCGGGCGTTCAGCGCCTTCCACCACGCCAACATCGACACCATCCGCCTCACCACCGGGCCGCTCGTCGCCGTCATCGGCGGCTTCGTGGACCTGGAGGAGTTCCAGCGCCGCCAGGGCCTCGCCCCCGGCACGTACGCCGGGGTGCCCGTCACGGCGCTGCGCGGCAGCAAGGTCGCCACCCACCTCGCGTCCGGCGAGGACGCCGCCCTGCACCTGGCGCAGTGGCTGCACGACCGCCTCCAGGACCCGGACGCCCCGCTGCCCGAACCGGGCTCCATACCCGCACTGCAAGGAGTGTGACCGACATGACCGCCACCGCCGACCGTCCGCTCGCACCCGCCCCGGTGCCCACCTTCGCGGAGATCCGCCTCCCCGACGAGGTCCGCGACGCCCTCGGGGCCGCCCTCACCGCCGTCGGCGACCCCACCGCGGACGTCGACCACGCGATGACCCGCTACCTCCAGGCGTTCGCCGCCCTGCCGACCGGTCTGCTCCAGCGGCTCGTCGACTTCGGCCGCCACATCGACGCGCCGGGCGTCGCCCTCGTCGGCAACCTGCCCGTCGACCCCGTCCTGCCGGACACCCCCGGCGACGGCGGGCCCGCGCGGGGCAAGGCCACCTTCGTCGCGGAGGGCGTCCTGCTCGGCCTGAGCGGCCTGCTGGGCGAGCCGATCGGCGTCACCACGGAGAAGGACGGGCGCCTCGTCCACGACGTGATCCCCGTCCAGGGCGGCGCCCGCACCCAGACGAACCAGGGCTCGGAGGTGTTCCTCAACTACCACAGCGACATCACCCACGACGTGATCGGCCGCTACGACATCGCCAACCCGGACTTCCTCGTCCTGAGCTGCCTGCGCGCCGACCACGAGGGCGTCGCCATGACCAGCTACGCCGACGCCCGCGACATCTCGGCGGCCCTCGAACCGGAGGTGCTGGAGACCCTGCGCTCCCCGCTGTTCCGGCTCAACGCCCCCGGCAGCTACACCCGCGACGTGGCCGGCGACACGGAGGTCCTCTCCGACCCGGTCCCGCTCATCAGCGGCGTCGGCGACCACCCGGAGATCGTCATCTCCGCCAACGGCGTGCGGGCCCTGACCAGCGGCGCCGAGGCCGCCCTCGACCGGCTCCAGGAGGTCTGCCGCGCGGTGTCCCACACCGTACGGCTCCGCCCCGGGCAGGCCCTGCTGATCAACAACCGCAAGGGCGTCCACGCGCGGTCCACCTTCACCGCCCGCTACGACGGCCGGGACCGCTGGCTCCAGCGCACCTACGTGCGCCGCAACCTGTGGGACATCCGCTACCGCGTCACCCCGGACAACCGCCGGGTGCACTTCTGAGCCCCGCGGGGGTGGGCCGGCCGGTACGGGCCGCCCCACCCCCAGGCCCGGTGCAGGGCGCCGGCGAACGCGGCGGCCAGCTTGTGCTCCCCGGACGGGCCGGGGTGCGTGCCGTCGTACGTGTCGGCCCGCAGGTCGTACCCGGCCGGCGGGTCGGCCAGCACCAGCGGCGAGCGGGGCGTGGACAGCTCGGCCGCCACCGCCGCGAGGAGGCCGTTGAAGCGGGCGCACTCCGCCGCGAAGGGCGGCTCCTCCTCGGCCCGTACGTTCGGGATGACCGGCAGCAGCACCGCCCGCACGTCCGGGTTCGCGGCGCGGGCCGCCGCGACGAACGCCCGCACGTTGCGCGCCGTCTGGTCGCTGTTCGTGTAGAACCCCAGGTCGATCAGGCCCAGCGAGACCAGCAGCACGTCCGCCCGGCCCGCCGCGACGGCCTCCCCGACGACCGGCGCCATGTGCAGCCACCCCTCGCCCCACCCCGCCAGGTGCGCCCGCGCCTGCGCGGGGAACGCCGGGTCCGCGTACGCCGTGGACACCGGCGCCCCGGCCTCGTGGTCGTACAGCGCCGTGCGGGGGCCCACGACGGCGTACCCGCCGGGCCCGAACGACGCCTCCAGGTGCTGCCACATCCGGTAGCGCCAGGTGTGCTCGCCGGCGCTGCCGATGGTCATGGAGTCGCCGACGAACATGAACCTGGGACGCATGGCCGCCATCATGGCCGGTGGGCGGTGCCCGACGCCACGTGACCATGGACACTGGACGGCATGCCCCTCCACCGCCCGCCCGTCGCCGTCCTCGCCGCGGTCGCGCTGCTCGCGCCGGCCGGCCCCGCGGTGGCCGCCCCCGCGGCCTCCTCAAGCTCTCCGGTCGCCTCCCCGGTCGCCGCGGTCTCCGCCGCTTCCGCCGCTTCCGGCACCAGCGCCGTCTCCGCCGCCTCCGAGGACGACGGGTTCACCCTCACCGACCCGCGCATCACCGAGTCCAGCGGCCTCGCCGCCAGCCGCGCCCACCCCGGCGTCTACTGGACGCACAACGACCAGGACGAGCCGCGCGTCTTCGCCGTCGACGGGCGCACCGGCGAGACCGTCGCCACGGTCACCCTGCGCGGGGTCGGCAAGCCCCGCGACATGGAGGCGATCTCCGTGGGCCCCGACGGGTACGTCTACGTCGGCGACATCGGGGACAACCTCAACGGCTCCTGGAGCCATGTGTGGATCTACCGCTTCCGCGAGCCCGAGCGGCTGCGCGACACCGCCGTGGACGCCACCCAGTACACCGTCCGCTACGAGGACGGGCCGCGCGACGCGGAGGCGCTGATGGTCCACCCGCGCACCGGCCGCGCCTACATCGCCTCGAAGAACGAGGAGGGCGGCGGCCTCTACGAGGGCCCGGCGAAGCTGTCCGCCGAGGGCGTCAACGTCTTCCGGCGCGTCGGGGAGGTGCCGTGGGTGACGGACGGCGCCTTCTCGCCGGACGGCACGCGGCTGGTGCTGCGCGGCTACTTCAGCGCGCGCGGCTACGCCTGGAAGGACGGGCGGCTCGGCGCCGACGACCGGGTGCGGGCGCCGATCCTGGGCCAGTCCGAGTCGGTGACGTACACGGCGGACGGCACCGCCCTGCTGTTCGGCACGGAGGGCGCGCGGAGCCGGGTGGCGCGGGTGCCCGTGGAGGGCACGGGCGCGGCGCCCTCACCGGACGCGCCGGGCGGCCCGTCCGGTACGGGCGGTACGGGCGGTACGGGAGCCGCCGGTACGGGCGGGGGGCAGGCCCAGGGTGACGGCGCGCCGGGCGGCTCGGCCTACACCGTGGGCCTCCTCGCCCTGGGCGCGGCGCTGCTGCTGGGCCTGCGGAGGCTGCGCGCCAGGGGCGGGAAGGGCGGCGGGGGCGGGGCGCCGGGCGCCTGATGCGCCGCGGGGTCCGGGCGCCCGGGCGCCGGTGGCCCCGGCCCGGAGGAGTGCCCCGGCGCCGGTGGTGCCGGCCCGGAGGGGTGCCCCGGTCCGGGCGCCCCGGCGCCGGGCGGGCGGCTCCGGGGCACGTACCGCCGGGTGGGTGAGGGACCGCCCTCGCCCGGCGGTACGCCGCGCCGTCCCCGCCCGTGCCGCCCGGGGGCGTCAAGCGCACTGCACGGTCGGCCCGTTGACCATGCCGCCGGCCACCTGCTGGCCCTGCGGGGACCAGTAGCCCAGCTTGGAGACGACGGTGGAGCAGGCGCCGGGCGGCACCGTGACATGGACGGTCACGGTGGCGGGCCGGCCGGGCTGGAGGTCGGTGAGCGTGCAGTCCACGGCGTGCGGGCTGCGGGCCGTCGACGGGTAGCGGCCGGTCAGCGGGTTGACGCAGCGCACGTCGGTGGAGGCGAGCTGGACGCCCGTGTCCGGCTCGGCGATGACCCCGAGGCGGGCGCTGCCGTCGCCGCCGTCGGTGATCCGCTCGACGGTGTACGTGAGGGCCGTGGTCGTGCCGGGGGAGAGCGGCCCCGCCGGGGTGACCTCCACGCGGTGCGCGGCGGCCGGCAGGGGCGCCGCGAGGGCGAACGTCCCGGTGACGGTGCCCTCCAGCGGCGCGGCGCCCTTCCGCTCCGCCCCGCCCACGCTGACGGTCGCGGTGATCTCGTACGTACCGGGGCCGGCGTACTCGGCGCGACCGCCGAGGGTCCCGGACAGCTCCGCGTCCTCGCCGTCCCGGCGGGCGGTCCACGTCCCGGACACGCTGCACGCGCAGTCGGCGGCGGCGGTGACGTTCATGTTCACCCCGCTGAGCGTGACGCACAGCCCCACCGAGGGCCCGGCGGGCCGCTCGGCCGCGCTCTGGCGCAGGGGCGCGGCGGGCGCGCAGTGGGAGACGGCCGGCGCGGGCGCGGCGGCGGCGGGGACGGCGCCCGCCAGGACGGTCAGGGCCGCCCCCGCGAGGGCGGCCGTCAGGAAGTTTCCGAGACGCACTGCGTGCCTCCAGGTCTGTGCGGCGGCGTCGGCTGTACCCCACCGATGCTGCGCGACCCCCGGCCCGCCCGCGCGCCGACTGCTCCATCAGGACGCGCCCGGTACCCCCGGCGCCCGACGCCCCACCCCGGCCCGACGCCGCACCCCGGCCCCGCGACGCCCCGCCGCGGCCCCGATCCCCACCCCGGCCCCGACGCCCCGTCACCGGCCGCCGCCGGGTCCTCCCGCCACGGGCCACCGCCGGGTCACCCCGTCAGCCGGCCCCGGCGGGGTCACGCCGTCATCCGCCCCCGCCCGGACCGCCCCGCTCCGCGCGTACCTCCGCGACCCGCGCCTCGAACCCCCGCACCAGGGCCCGCAGCCCGAACCCGAAGTGGTCGAACTCCTTCGAGAAGGTGTCCTCCGACAGCTCGGCCATCATCGGGAACTCGCCGCTCCCCATGGCCCGCGACAGGACCGGCTCCTGTCTGTTCCAGAACTCCTCGTCGCTGACCCCGGTCTCCCGGGCCGCCTCCGTCGCCTGGATCTCCATCCGGGCGATCCCGAGGGTGAAGGCCTGCACGGCGATGATCACCGACAGGGTCTCCTCGTCGCCGAGCCCCATCCCGCGCAGCGCGGCCAGCGCCGCCTCCAGCGCGCGCAGGGCGCCCGGACCGAGGACGCTGCGGCTCTGGTTGACCTTCAGCAGCCAGGGGTGGCGCCGGTAGAGGGCGAGGTGGCCGCGGGCCAGCGCCTCCACCCCGTCGCGCCAGTCGTCCGGGGTCTCGGGCGTGCCCGGCGGGAGGCCCTGCACCCGGTCGAGCATCAGGTCCAGCAGCTCGGCCTTGCCGGGGACGTACCGGTACAGCGACATGGTGCCGATGTTCAGCCTGGTCGAGAGCCGCCGCATGGAGACGGCGTCGAACCCCTCGGCGTCGGCCAGCTCGATCGCGGCCGTGACCACCGCGTCCAGGGTCAGTCCGCGCTTCGGCCCCCGGCTGGGCGGCTCGCCCCCGCCCCACAGGAGCTCCAGGCTGCGGCGGATGTCGCCGCTGCCGCTCGTGGTGGTGTCGCCCGCGCCGCTGGTCATGGCGTCAGCGTACGGGGCGGCGCCCCGGCCCCCGAAAAAACTGAGTACGCCGTACGGTCAATGCGGTACGGTGTACTCAGTTTCTGGAGCCGACGAGGAGGGGGGCCGCGTGGACACGACGTACGCGATCAGGGCCGAGGGCCTGCGGAAGAGGTACGGGGACAAGGACGCGCTGGACGGCTTCGACCTGGCCGTGCGGACCGGCACGGTGCACGGGCTGCTGGGGCCCAACGGCGCGGGGAAGACCACCGCCGTGCGGGTCCTGTCCACGCTGCGGCGCCTCGACGGCGGGCGCGCCGAGGTCGCCGGGGTGGACGTGGCCCGCCACCCCGGCCGGGTGCGGGCGCTGATCGGCCTCACCGGCCAGTACGCGGCCGTGGACGAGGTCCTGACGGGCCGGCAGAACCTGGAGATGTTCGGCCGCCTCTTCCACCTGGGCGGCCGGGGCGCCCGGTCGCGCGCCGCCGAGCTGCTGGAGCGGTTCGACCTGGCGGAGGCCGCCGACGAGGGCGTCGAGGGGTACAGCGGCGGCATGCGGCGCCGGCTCGACCTGGCCGCGTCGATGATCCTCGCGCCCCGCGTGCTCTTCCTCGACGAGCCGACGACGGGCCTCGACCCGCGTGGCCGGGGCGAGGTGTGGGAGGCCGTGCGCGCCCTGGTCGAGGGCGGCACGACGGTGCTGCTGACCACGCAGTACCTGGACGAGGCGGACCAGCTGGCCTCGCGCATCACGGTCATCGACCGGGGCCGGGCCATCGCCGACGACACGCCCGAGGCGCTCAAGGACCGGGTCGGCGGCGACCGCGTGGAGGTCGTCGCCGCCGACCCGGCCGACCTGCCCCGCGTGGCCGGGATCGTGGCCCGGGTCGGCGACGGGGAGCCGCGCGTGGACCAGGCCGGGCGGCGGGTCCACGCGCAGGTCCGCGACCGGGTGGCGGCACTGACGGAGGTCGCCAGGACCCTGCGCGACGAGGGCGTGGCGGTGGAGGACATCGGGCTGCGCCGGCCGACGCTCGACGACGTCTTCCTCCGGCTGACCGGTACGGGGGCCGAGGACCCCCGTACCGACGAGGCGGCTCCGGACGGCGGTGGACCGGGCGGCACGGGACCGGACGGCGGTGGACCGGGCGGCACGGGTCCGGGCGGTACGGGACCGGGCGCCCTCGGCCGTACGCCGGAAGGAGCCGCCGCGTGAGCGCCACCGCGCCCCTCCCCGCCCCCGGCCTCGCCCCCTCCCGAGAACAGACTCCGGCTCCGCGGCCCGTCGAGGGCCGGTCGCGGGCCTACTGGGCGGTGGCGGACTGCTGGAGCATCGTCCGCCGCTCGCTCACCCACTACCGCCGCAAGCCCGTCTACATCCTCTGGCAGCTCGGCTTCCCGATCGTCTCGCTGCTGCTGTACGGCTACGTCTTCGGCGGCGCGATGCGGCCGCCGGGCGGCGGCGAGGGCACGGCCGCCGACTACCGGAACTTCCTGATGCCCGGCATGTTCGTGATGACCATGGCCTTCGGCTTCATGAACACGGCCACGGCCGTGGTCACGGACGTGCAGAAGGGCGTCACCGACCGGTTCCGGTCCATGCCGATGGCCTCCTCGGCGGTGGTCACCGGGCGCGGGGTGACCGACCTGCTGATCGCCTGCGCGGAGCTGGCGATCCTCGTCCTGACGGCCCTGGTCATGGGCTGGCGCGCGGACGGCGGGCCGGCGGCGACGGCGGGAGCGGTCGCCCTGCTGCTGTGGCTGCGGTTCGCCCTCGTCTGGCTGGGGGTGTGGCTGGGGCTGCTGCTGCCGAGCGCGGAGGCGGCCGGTTCGCTGTTCGCCGTGGCGTTCCCCCTGACGATGGTCTCCGGCGTGTTCGTCCCGCCGTCGACGATGCCGGACTGGCTGGGCGTGATCGCCGCGTGGAACCCGCTCTCCTCCACCGCGTCGGCCGCCCGCGCCCTGTTCGGCAACGAGGTGGCGTCGGACGGGAGCTGGATCCAGGAGCACGCCCTGCTGATGTCCGTGGTCTGGCCGCTGGTCATCACGGCCGTCTGCCTCCCGCTGGCCGTGCGCCGCTACCGCGCCCTCAGCCGGTAGGCCCGGCCCGCCCCGCGGGGGTCTCGCGAGACGGGACCCCCGCAGGGCGAAGGGCCCGGTACCGCGCGCCGGGGGGCGTGCGGTACCGGGCCCTTCGGGTGCGGCCCCGAGGCGGGGCGGCGGGGCTACAGCCGGCCGATGACGTAGTCGACGCAGGCCGTCAGCGCCTCGACGTCCGCCGGGTCGATCGCCGGGAACATCGCGATGCGCAGCTGGTTGCGGCCGAGCTTGCGGTACGGCTCGGTGTCGACGACGCCGTTGGCGCGCAGCGCCTTGGCGACGGCGGCGGCGTCGACGTCGTCGGAGAAGTCGATCGTGCCGATGACCTGCGACCGCTTGGCCGGGTCGGCGACGAACGGCGACGCGTACTTCGACTCCTCCGCCCAGCCGTACAGCGTCCGCGCGGAGGCGGCGGTGCGGCGCACCGCCCAGTCCAGGCCGCCCTGCCCGTTCATCCACTTCAGCTGCTCGTTCAGCAGGAACAGCGTGGCGAGGGCGGGGGTGTTGTACGTCTGGTTCTTCAGGGAGTTGTCGATCGCCGTCGGCAGGGAGAAGAACTCCGGGACGTGCCGGCCCGACGCGTGGACGCGGGCGGCCCGCTCCAGCGCGGCGGGGGAGAACACGCCGATCCACAGGCCGCCGTCGGCGGCGAAGGACTTCTGCGGGGCGAAGTAGTAGACGTCCGACTCGGTGATGTCGACCGGCAGGCCGCCCGCGCCGGAGGTGGCGTCCACCAGGACCAGGGCGCCCTCGTCGGCGCCGGCGACGCGCCGGACGGGCGCGGCGACACCGGTGGAGGTCTCGTTGTGGGTGAGCGCGTACACGTCGACGCCCGCCTCGGCGCGCGGCTCCGGGTGCGTGCCCGGCTCCGAGGAGATGACGGTCGGCTCCTGGAGCCACGGCGCCAGCTTGGCCGCCTTGGCGAACTTGGAGGAGAACTCGCCGAACGACAGGTGCTGCGAGCGGTTCTCGATGAGCCCGTGCGTCGCGATGTCCCAGAAGGCGGTGGAGCCGCCGTTGCCGAGCACGACCTCGTACCCCTCGGGGAGGGAGAACAGGGCGCGCACGCCGTCGCGGACCTCGCCCACGAGGTTCTTGACGGGGGCCTGGCGGTGGGACGTGCCGAGGAGGGACGTGCCGGTGGCGGCGAGGGCGTCCAGCGCCTCCGTCCGCACCTTGGAGGGGCCCGCGCCGAAACGGCCGTCGGCGGGCTTGATGTCAGCGGGGATCTGGATATCAGCCACGCCCGGAGCCTATCGGCTCGGCGCCGCCCGCCACGCCCGGCGTCCGCCGTCTGAGACGCCCGCCCCCCGGCGCCGGACACCCCCGCACCCCTCGGCGGAGTCCCATCCTCCGCTTGCCGCGCGCCCGCGTCCGGGGTGCTCATGGTGGTCTCGGCCCGCCCGCCCGCCGGGGCGCGGGGAGGGGCGCGGGCGGGGCGCGGGCTTGCCGGGCGGCCCGCCTGCCGGGGCGCGGCGGCGGGGGTGAGGCGCGGGGACGCGGTGGGCATGCTGGGGACATGGGTGACACCGGGGGTCGGAGCGACGCGCGCGGGGGCCGGCCGGACGGGCGCCGGAAGGGGCCCGACAGGCACGGGGAACGGCCGGGCCGGCGCGAGGAACGGTCCGGAGGGCGCGAGGAGAAGCCGGACGGGCACGCGGAGACGCCGGACGGGCGCGAGGAGAAGCCGGACGGGCGCGAGGAGATGCCGGACGGGCGCGAGGAGATGCCGGACGGGCGCGAGGAGATGCCGGACGGGCGCGGCGAGCGGGCCCGCGAGCACGGGGCACCGCGGGCCGCCGGGCCGGAAGGCGCGGGACCGCGGGGCGCCGGGCGCCGGAGCGGGCCCGGCAGGCCGGGGCGGCGGCCGGGCCGGGACGCCCCGGTGCCCGACGCGGAGCTGGCCAGGGCGCTGGGCGCGGCCGTGCGCGGTGAGGTGGACGCGGGGCCGGGCGCCCGCGCGCTCGCCACCATGGACGCCTCCAACTACCGCCGCGTCCCCCTCGCGGTGGTCGCCCCCCGCGACGCCGACGACATCGCCGCCGCCCTGGCCGTGTGCCGCGAGCACGGCGCCCCCGTCGTGGCGCGCGGCGGCGGCACGTCCATCGGCGGGCAGGCCACCGGCACCGGCGTCGTCCTGGACCTCACCCGCCACCTGCGGGCCGTCCTGGACGTGGACCCGGCCGCCCGCACCGCCACCGTGCAGCCCGGCGTCGTCCTGGACCGGCTGCGCGAGGCGGTACGCCCGTACGGGCTCACCTTCGGCCCCGACCCGTCCACGCACAGCCGCTGCACCCTCGGCGGCATGATCGGCAACAACGCCTGCGGCGCCCACTCCGTCGCCTGGGGCACCACCGCCGACAACGTCCGCGAGCTGACCGTCCACACCTACCGGGGCGCCGCCCTCCGCCTCGGGCCGGACGGCCGGGGCGCCCCCGACGGCGTGGCCGAGCTGGTCCGCGGCCACCTCGCCGCGATCCGCACCGGCTTCCCGCCCGGCCTGCCCCGCCGCATCTCCGGGTACGCCCTCGACGCCCTCCTCCCCGAGCGCGGCGCCGACACGGCCCGCGCCTTCTGCGGCAGCGAGGGCACCCTCGGCGTGGTGAGCGAGGCCGTCGTCCGGCTGGTCGAGGAGCCGGCCGCCCGCGCGCTCGCCGTCCTCGGCTACGCCGACGAGAGCGCCGCCGCCGAGGCCGCGCCCGGACTGCTCCCGCTGGGCCCGCTCACCGTGGAGGGCATGGCGGAGGACCTGGTCCGCGACCCGGCCGCCCGCGCCCGGCTGCCGCGCGGGGCGGCCTGGCTGTTCGTGGAGACCGGCGGGGCCAGCCCGGCCGAGGCCGCCGCGCACGCCCGCGCCGTGCTGCGCGCCGCCGACGCGCTGGACGGCGCCGTCGTCGCCGACCCGGCCGGGCGGCGCGCGCTGTGGCGGGTGCGGGAGGACGCCGCCGGGACCGCGACCCGCACCCCCGACGGCGCCGAGGCGTGGCCCGGCTGGGAGGACTGCGCGGTGCCGCCCGCGCGCCTCGGCCCGTACCTGCGCGACTTCCGCGCCCTGCTCGCCGCGCACGGGCTGCGCGGCACGCCGTACGGGCACTTCGGCGACGGCTGCGTGCACGCGCGGATCGACTTCCGGCTGGACGACCCCGACGGCGTACGGCGCTTCCGCCGCTTCTCGGAGGAGCTGGCCGACCTGGTCGTGGCGCACGGCGGCTCCCTGTCGGGCGAGCACGGCGACGGCATGGCCCGCGCCGAGCTGCTGCCGCGCATGTACGGGGACGAACTGGTCGCGCTGTTCGGCCGGTTCAAGGACCTGTGGGACCCGGACGGCGCGATGAACCCCGGCGTGCTGGCCCGCCCCGCGCCCCTCGACGCGAACCTCCGCTTCGACGTGCTGCCGCGCACCCCCGTCGACGTCGCCTTCGGCTACCCGGACGACGGCGGGGACTTCGGCACCGCCGTGCGGCGCTGCGTCGGCGTCGCCAAGTGCCGCGCCGAGGGGCCCGCCGCCGGGCCGGACGTGATGTGCCCCTCCTACCGGGCGACCGGTGAGGAGCGGCACTCCACGCGCGGCCGGGCCCGCCTCCTGCACGAGATGCTCGCCGGGGAGGTCGTCACCGGCGGCTGGCGGTCCCCGGAGGTGCGGGACGCGCTCGACCTGTGCCTGTCCTGCAAGGGCTGCCGCTCCGACTGCCCGGTCGGCGTCGACATGGCCACGTACAAGGCGGAGTTCCTGCACCACCACTACGCGGGCCGGCTGCGGCCCGCCGCCCACTACGCGATGGGCTCCCTGCCCGCCCTGCTGCGCCTGGCCTCGCCCGCCGCGCCGCTGCTCAACGCCGCCGCGCGGGTCCGGCCGCTCGCCGCGCTCGCCAAGCGGGCCGCGGGCGTGGCGCCGGAGCGGGAGCTTCCGGTGCTGGCCCGCCGGACGTTCCGCGCGTGGGCGTCCCGCCGTACGGCCCCGGAGGGCGCCCCGCGCGCGTACGTGTGGCCCGACACGTTCACCGACCGCTTCACGCCCTCGGTCGGCCGGGCCGCCGTCACCGTCCTGGAGGCGGCGGGCGTCCCGGTCGCGCTGCCGCCGGGCCGGGTGTGCTGCGGGCTCACCTACGTGTCGACGGGCCGCCTGGACCGGGCCCGCGCGGTGATGCGGCGCACCCTCGACGCGCTGGACCCGGTCCTCGCGCGGGGCCTGCCGCTGGTGGTGCTGGAGCCGAGCTGCGCGGCGGCGCTCCGCACGGACCTGCCCGAGCTGCTGCCCGGCGACCCGAGGGCCCGCGCGGTCGCCGGGTCGGTGCGGACGTTCGCGCAGGCGCTGGAGGAGCTGGCGCCGGACTGGAGCCCGCCGCGCCTGGACCGGCCGGCCGCCGGGCAGACCCACTGCCACCAGCACGCCGTCCTGGGGGACGCCGCCGAGCGCCGGCTGCGGGAGCGGGCCGGGCTCACCGGGGAGCTGAGCGGCGGGTGCTGCGGCCTCGCCGGGAACTTCGGCTTCGAGCGCGGCCACTACGAGGTGTCCGTCGCCTGCGCCGAGGACCGGCTGCTGCCCGCGGTCCGCGCCGCCGCGCGCGGCACGGAGCTGCTCGCCGACGGGTTCTCCTGCCGCACGCAGCTCGCCCAGCTCGCCGGCGCCCGCGCCCGCCACCTGGCGGAGGTGCTCGCCGAGGCCCTGCCGGTCGCGCCCGCCGCCCCCCGGCCGGGCGCCCCGCCCTCGGACGCGGCCCGGTGACCCGCCGCCCGCACCCCGGCCGGGTGGCCCGTCCCCCCCCCCCGGCCGGGTGGCCCGTCCCCCGGAAGGGCGACCCGTCCCCTGGCCGGGCGACCCGTCTCCCGGATGGGTGGCCCGCGGCCCGCCCGCCCCGGCCGCGCGACCCACCACCCGGAAGGGCGGCCAGCCGCCCGCCCCCGCCCCCGGCCGCGCGCCCCGCGACCGCGTCCGCTCGCCCGCGCCCCGGCCCGGCGTCCGACGGGTGAGAAGCGTCCGGGTGCCATAGCCGTACACCGGTTTCACTGCTTACCGTGTGGGGGTCACTCCACGAGTGGAACAGCCCCCTCCGGTCCGGGGCGGGCCTTCCCGCGTACGCATGAGAAGAATGAAGAGGTCCCGGTGAACCACGCCGACGCCCGTTCCGCAGACGCCTCGGCGGTCGCCCTCCCCGAGACGGCGGCGGCCCACCCGACCGGCCCGGCGGCCCCCCGACGCGGGGGCGCCGCCGGGCCGGTCGCCCTGGTCGTGGGCGGCGCGCTGTCGGTGCAGTTCGGCGCGGCCCTCGCGGTGCTGCTGATCCCCCGCGCGGGCGCCCTCGGCGTGGTGACCCTCCGGCTGACGCTGGCCGCGCTGGTCCTGCTGCTCGTGTGCCGCCCGCGCGTCCGCGGCTACAGCCGCTCCGACTGGGGCACGGTCGTGGCGTTCGGCGCCGCGATGGGCGGCATGAACATCTGCATCTACCAGGCCATCGACCGCATCCCGCTGGGCGCGGCCGTCACCCTGGAGGTCCTGGGCCCCCTCGCCCTGTCGGTCGTCGCGTCCCGGCGGCTGCTCAGCCTCGTGTGGGCGGGCCTGGCGCTGGCGGGCGTGGTGCTGCTGAGCGGCGGCGGGTTCGACCGGCTGGACCCGGTGGGCGCGGGCTTCGCGCTGGCGGCGGGCGCCCTGTGGGCGACGTACATCGTGTTCAGCGCCCGGACCGGGCGGCGCTTCCCGCAGGCCGACGGGCTGGCGCTGGCCATGGCGGTCGGCGCGGTGCTCAGCCTGCCGCTGGGCCTGGCGGAGGCCGGTACGAGACTGGCCGTGCCGTCGACGCTGGCGCTGGGCCTGGCGGTGGCGCTGCTGTCGTCGGTGCTGCCGTACACCCTGGAGCTGATCGCCCTGCGGCGCATCCCGGCGGGCACGTTCGCCGTGCTGATGAGCCTGGAACCGGCGGTGGCCGCCCTCGCCGGCTTCCTGGTCCTGCGGCAGGCCCTGTCGGCGACGGACGCCGCCGCCATCGCCCTGGTGATCGCCGCCAGCATCGGCGCGGTCCGCTCCCGCACCCGCCCCGCCCCCGGGAGCTGACGGACGCGGCGACGGGCCCCGCCCCGTAGGCCGCCCGCGGGGTCGGCCCCGGGGGGGGCGGGGATCGGGGGCCCGGAGCCGGGCCCCCGGGGGTACTCCGCGGAGGCGTGTCCTTCCGGGGGGCGGCCCCAGAGCCGCCCCCCGGGGGCCGCCGCTCAGCCCAGAGCCGCCCCCCAGAGCCCCAGGGCCGCCGTTCAGCCCAGGGCCTCGTCCAGGAGGCGGGACCACTGGGCGACCACCCGCTGCCGGCGGGCCGCGTCGTCGGTCAGCAGGGTCGCCAGGCCCAGCCCGCGGGCCATGTCCAGCAGGCCCTGCACCGTCTCCCGCACCCCCGGCTCCGCCTCGTCGGCGCCCAGCAGCTCCACCGCCATCCGGTGGGCCTCCCGGCCCACCCGCGCCTCCAGCTCCGTCACGCGCGGGCGCAGCTGCGGCTCGTCGGACGCGGCGACCCACAGGTGCAGGGCGGCCCGGAACAGCGGCCCCGTGTAGAGGGCGACCAGCGCCTCCACCACCTCCGCCCGGCTCCTGCCGCCCAGCGCCCGCAGCGCCTGCGACCGCTCCTCCGCCACGTACTCGACCGCCGCGAGGAACAGCTCCTCCCGCGTACGGAAGTGGTGCTGCGCCGCCCCCCGCGACACCCCGGCCGCCTCGGCGACGACGGACACGGTGGAGCCCGACCAGCCGCGCTCCGCCAGGCACGCCACGGCGGCTTCGAGCAGCCGCCGCCGGGTCGCGCGGCTGCGGTCCTGCTTCGGGGGCGTGTCGCCCGTGCGGGGTGTCAGATCGCCCATGCGGGGTCCCGTCGTTCCAGGAAGGCCGTCATCCCCTCGCGCGCCTCCGCCGAGGCGAAGAGCGTCGCCGCGCGCTGCACCAGTTCCTCCGCGTCGCGCTCGAAGGTCTCCAGCACCCTAGCCGCCACCAGCCGTTTCGCCGCCGCCAGCCCCTGCGGCGACCCCTTCCGCAGGGCGTCGAGCAGCGGTGTGAGCGCCTCGTCGACGTCCGGGGCGGTCGCCGTCACCAGGCCCATCCGCGCCGCATCGGCCGCGCCGAAGCGCTCGCCCGTCAGGTAGTACCGGGCCGCCGACCGCGGGTCGAGGCGCGGCAGCAGCGTCAGCGACACCAGCGCGGGCGCCACCCCGATCCGCACCTCCGTCAGCGCGAAGTCCGCGTCCTCGGACGCCACCACCAGGTCGCACGCCGACACCAGCCCCACCCCGCCGGCCCGCACCCGCCCCGCGACCCGTGCGACGACCGGCTTGGGCAGCTCCACGATCCGCCGCAGCAGCGCCACGAACGCGTACGGGCTCGGCGGCGCCTTCAGGTCGGCGCCCGCGCTGAACGTGGCACCGGTGTGGGCCAGCACCACCGCCCGTACCGCCGGGTCCTTCGCGCACCGGTCGAGCGCGTCCGCCAGCTCCGCGACCAGGGCGGCGGAGAGGGCGTTGCGGGTGTCCGGGGCGTTCAGGGTGAGGGTCGCGACGGCGCGGTCGTGGGCGGTGGTGACCAGGGACATGGTGCTCGCCTCCGAGGGGGGTCGGTCCGGCGGAGCGGGCTCCGGCGGCGTGGGTCAGTAGGACCTGGGCAGTCCCAGGGACTGGTGCGAGACGTAGTTGAGGATCATTTCCCGGCTCACCGGCGCTATGCGGGCCACGCGGGAGGCGGTGACGAGCCTGCCCAGCCCGTACTCGCGCGTGAGCCCGTTGCCGCCGAGCGTGTGCACGGCCTGGTCCACCGCCCGTACGCACGCCTCCGCCGCCGCGTACTTGGCCATGTTCGCGGCCTCGCCCGCGCCCTCGTCGTCGCCCGCGTCGCACAGCAGGGCCGCCTTCAGCGTCATCAGCCGGGCCAGCTCCAGCTCGATGTGCGCCTGCGCCAGCGGGTGCGCGATGGCCTGGTGGGCGCCGATGGGCGCCTTCCACACCTGCCGCTCCCGCGCGTACCGCACGGCCTTGCCGACCGCGTACCGGCCCATGCCCAGGGCGAACGCCGCCGTCATCACCCGCTCCGGGTTGAGCCCCGCGAAGAGCTGGAGCAGCCCCGCGTCCTCGTCGCCGACCAGCGCGTCGGCCGGCAGCCGCACCTCGTCCAGGACCAGCTCGAACTGGCGCTCGCGGGCCCGCAGTTCCATGTCGATGGGGGTCCGCCCGAAGCCCGGCGTGTCGCGCGGCACGACGAACAGGCACGGCTTGAGGGCGCCGGTCCGCGCGTCCTCGGTACGGCCGACGATCATCGTGTCCTCGGCCAGGTCCACGCCGGAGACGAACACCTTGCGGCCCGACAGGACCCAGTCGCCGCCGGGCGCGCGGCGCGCGGTGGTGGTGATGCGGTGCGAGTTGGAGCCCGCGTCCGGCTCGGTGATGCCGAACGCCATGATCCGGCTGCCGTCCGCGAGCCCCGGCAGCCACCGCCGCTTCTGCTCCCCGGTGCCGAACCGGGCGATGACCGTGCCGCAGATCGCCGGGGACACGATCAGCAGCAGCAGCGGGCAGCCCTGCGCGCCCAGCTCCTCCAGTACCAGGGCCAGTTCGGTGATCCCGGCGCCCCCGCCGCCGTACTCCTCGGGCAGGTTCACCCCGAGGTACCCGGCCTTGCCGGCCTCCCGCCACAGCACGTCGGGGTCGGCGTCGTGGCCCTCGGCGTGGCGGCGCCCCAGGGCGGCGACGGCGGTGCGCAGCGCCCGCTGCTCGGCGGTCTCGAAGGGGGTGGGGGAGGGGGCGGGGGGTGTGGTGCCGCTGGTGCCGGTGACGGGGGTCATGCCTGTACCTCCTGTGCGGAATGGACGGGCGGGGCGTGCGGGGTGTGTGGGGTGAGCGGGGCGTGCGGGGTGAGCGGGGCGTGCGGGGCGTGCGGGCTGTGTGGGGGGTGGGCGGCGTGGGTGGTACGGCGGTACGGCGGTACGGGCAGGGGCGTCAGGGAGCAGCCGGTGCCTGGGAGCCGTCCGGGGCCTCCGCGCCGCCCGGGTCGTCCGGGACTTCCAGGCCACCCGGGCCACCGGGGCCGCCCGGAGTGCCGGTCCCGTCCGGCCCGTCCGGTGCGGGCGCCGGGTCCACCACGGCCAGCAGCGCGCCGAGCTCGACCTGGTCGCCCGGCGCCGCGTGCAGCGCGGTGAGGACACCGGAGGCGGGCGCCGTGACCTGGTGCTCCATCTTCATCGCCTCCAGCCACAGCAGCGGCCGGCCCGCCTCGACGCGGGCGCCCGCCGCCAGGCCCTCCGCGACCCGGACGACGGTGCCCGGCATGGGCGCCAGGAGCGAGCCGGGCGCGGTCCGCTCGGCCGGGTC
This sequence comes from Streptomyces fradiae ATCC 10745 = DSM 40063, assembly GCF_008704425.1. Lineage (NCBI taxonomy): Bacteria > Bacillati > Actinomycetota > Actinomycetes > Kitasatosporales > Streptomycetaceae > Streptomyces > Streptomyces fradiae. The sequence continues at coordinate 2,924,456 of NZ_CP023696.1, read as the reverse complement.
GGGGAAGCGCGGGCGGCGCGTGAACCGGTGGGCGCCGTCCGGGCCGTCCACGTGGACGGTGTCCGAGCCGGGGCGCACGGTCACGCGGTACGGGCGGACGACGCCGCCCACCTCCAGCCGCACCTCCCGCGCGGTGGCCGACACGACCCGCACGTCCGGGTCGTCCGGCAGGGCGTAGCCGCCCCGGACGCGGGCGTACCGCACCTCGTGGCCGCCCGCCTCAGGGACCCCCGCCCCGCCGCCCCCCGCCCCGCCGGCCCCCGCCCCGTCGCCGTACGCGCGCAGCCGGGGCCGGGAGGGCAGGTTCCGCCACGCGCCGGGCCCCGGACGGGCGGACGCCTCCGCGAGGGCGGCGGCCACGGCCGCGTACCGGCCGCCGGGGAGCGGGGCCGTCAGGGCGTCGAGGTGCCGGGCGTAGAAGCCGGTGTCGGCGCGGCCCGGCTCCGCGAACTCCGGGTGCCGCAGGGAGCGCACGAGCAGGTCCCGGTTGGTGACCGGCCCGTGCACGCGGGCCCGCTCCAGCGCGCGGGCCAGCAGGCGCAGCGCCTCCGCGCGGGTCGGCGCGTGGGCGACGGCCTTGGCGAGCAGCGCGTCGTAGTGGACGCCCACGGCGTCGCCCGCCGCGTACCCGGTGTCGAGGCGCACGCCCGGTACGTCCAGCGCGTGCAGCGTGCCGGTCTGCGGGGCGAAGGACCGCGCCGGGTCCTCCGCGTACAGCCGGGCCTCCACGGCGTGGCCGCGCGGCGCGGGCGGCTCGGGCGGCAGGGCGGCGCCCTCCGCGACGCGCAGCTGGAGGGCCACCAGGTCGACGCCGTACACGGCCTCGGTGACGGGGTGCTCGACCTGGAGCCGGGTGTTCATCTCCAGGAAGTGCGCGGTGCCGTCCGGGCCGACGAGGAACTCGACGGTGCCCGCGCCCCGGTAGCCGACGGCGCGGGCGGCGCGCACGGCCGTGCCGTACAGCTCCTCGACCAGCGCCTCGGGCAGGCCCGGCGCGGGGGCCTCCTCGACGACCTTCTGGTGGCGGCGCTGGAGGGAGCAGTCGCGGGTGCCGAGCGGCCACACCGTGCCGTGCGCGTCGGCCAGGAGCTGCACCTCCACATGGCGTCCGCGCTCCAGGTACGGCTCGGCGAAGACCTCGCCGTCGCCGAACGCCGCCAGGGCCTCGGCCCGCGCGGCGGCCAGCTCCCCCGGCAGCGCCGCCATCTCCCGTACGACCCGCATGCCCCGGCCGCCGCCCCCGGCCGCGGCCTTGACCAGCACGGGCAGGTCGGCCTCGGTCAGCGCGTCCGGGTCGAGCGGTTCGACGCCCAGCAGCCGTTTCGCGCGGGTCTTGGACGCCATCGCCTCGACGGCCCCGGGCGGCGGGCCCACCCAGGTCAGCCCGGCCGCCTCGACCTCGCGCGCGAAGGCGGCGCTCTCGGAGAGGAACCCGTAGCCGGGGTGCACGGCGTCGGCGCCGGCCGCGAGGGCCGCGGCGACGACGAGGTCGCCGCGCAGGTAGGTGTCGGCGGGGGCCGCGCCCGGCAGCCGCACGGCCGCGTCGGCCTCCCGCACGTGCAGGGCGCCCGCGTCCGGGTCGGAGTGCACGGCGACCGTGCGGATGCCGAGGTCGCGGCAGGTGCGGAAGACGCGGCAGGCGATCTCACCGCGGTTGGCGACGAGCAGGGTCTCGATCACGGGAGCCTCACATCCGGAAGACGCCGAAGCCGCCGCGGGCGCCCTCGACCGGTGCGGTGTGGATGGCCGACAGGCACATCCCGAGGACGGTGCGGGTGTCGCGCGGGTCGATGACCCCGTCGTCGTACAGCCGCCCCGACAGGAACACCGGCAGGGACTCGGCCTCGATCTGCCGCTCGACCACGGCGCGCAGCGCGGCGTCGCCCTCCTCGTCGTACGGCTGCCCCTTGGCGGCGGCGGAGGCGCGGGCGACGATCGACAGGACCCCGGCGAGCTGCTGCGGGCCCATCACGGCGGACTTGGCGCTCGGCCAGGCGAAGAGGAAGCGCGGGTCGTACGCCCGGCCGCACATCCCGTAGTGCCCCGCGCCGTACGAGGCGCCCATCAGCACCGACAGGTGCGGGACGCGGCTGTTCGACACGGCGTTGATCATCATGGCGCCGTGCTTGACGATGCCGCCCTGCTCGTAGGCGCGGCCGACCATGTAGCCGGTGGTGTTGTGCAGGAACAGCAGGGGGATGTCCCGCTGGTTGGCGAGCTGGATGAACTGGGCGGCCTTCTGCGACTCGGCGCTGAACAGCACCCCTTGCGCGTTGGCGAGGACGCCCAGCGGGTAGCCGCACAGCCGGGCCCAGCCGGTCACCAGGCTCGTCCCGTACAGCGGCTTGAACTCGTCGAAGTCGGAGCCGTCCACGATCCGGGCGATCACCTCGCGCGGGTCGAACGGGGTGCGCAGGTCGCCCGGCACGATGCCGAGCAGTTCCTCCGCGTCGTACCGGGGCGGCTCGGCCGGGCCCGGATCGGGGTGCGCCTTGCGGTGGTTGAGGCGGGCGACGATCCGGCGGGCCTGGCGGATCGCGTCGTGCTCGTCGAGGGCGTGGTGGTCGGCGAGCCCGGAGGTGCGGGCGTGCATGTCGGCGCCGCCCAGCGACTCGTCGTCGCTCTCCTCGCCGGTCGCCATCCGCACGAGCGGCGGCCCGCCGAGGAAGACCTTCGACCGCTCCCTGATCATCACCGTGTGGTCCGACATGCCGGGCAGGTAGGCCCCTCCGGCGGTGGAGTTGCCGAACACGACGGCCACGGTGGGGATGCGGGCGGCGGACAGCCGGGTCAGGTCGCGGAAGAGCGCGCCGCCGGGGATGAAGATCTCCTTCTGGGACGGCAGGTCGGCGCCGCCGGACTCGACCAGCGAGACGACCGGGAGGCGGTTGGCGTACGCGATCTCGTTGGTGCGCAGGGCCTTCCGCAGCGTCCACGGGTTGGAGGCGCCGCCGCGCACGGTCGGGTCGTTGGCGGTGATCAGGCACTCGACGCCCTCGACGGTGCCGATCCCGGTGACGAGGGAGGCGCCGACCGGGTACTCCGAGCCCCAGGCGGCGAGCGGCGAGAGCTCCAGGAACGGGGTGTCGTCGTCGAGGAGCAGTTCGACGCGCTCGCGGGCGAGGAGCTTGCCGCGCGCCCGGTGCCGGTCGACGTACTCGGGTCCGCCCCCGGCGAGGGCGGCGGCGTGCTCGGCGTCGAGCGCGCCGAGCTTGGCGAGCATGGCGGAGCGGTTGGCCGCGTAGGCGGGGGAGGCGGGGTCGAGGGCGGAGGCGAGCACGGTCACGGCGCGACCTCCCGCGTGTCGTGGACGGTCCTCACAGCAGGGCCTCCGGTACGTCGAGGTGGCGGGCGCGCAGCCATTCGCCGAGCGCCTTGGCCTGCGGGTCGAAGCGGGCGCGCGCGGCGGCGCCCTCCCCGAGCAGGCCGGTGACGGTGAAGTTGAGGGCGCGCAGGTTCGGCAGGACGTGCCGGGTGACGGGCAGCGGACGGGTCTCGGGCAGCAGCTCCCGCAGCCGCTCCACCGTCAGGGTGTGGGCGAGCCACCGCCAGGCCGCTTCCGTCTCGGCCCAGACGCCGAGGTGGGCGTCGCCGCCCTTGTCGCCGCTGCGGGCCCCGGCGACGAGCCCGAGCGGGGCGCGGCGGACCGGTCCGGGTGGCAGGGGCTCGGGCAGGGGCGGCTCGGGGACGTCCCGCAGGGGTGCCGTCGAGGGGGCGGACACGGGTACGGGGACGCGCCGCCCGTCGGGCAGGACGGCCGTGTGGGTGACGGCGCCCGGCTCGACGTACACGGCCTCGAACACCCCGTACGGGTCGCCCCGGCCGGGCGGGGCGGTGACGTGGAAGCCCGGGTAACTGGCGAGGGCCAGTTCGACGGCGGCGCCCGTGACGGCGCGGCCCACGGCCCGCCGGTCGGGGTCGTGCACGACGAGCCGCAGCAGGGCGCTGGCGGTCTCCTGGGTGGCGGCGTCGGCCCGGTCGGTGCGGGCCAGCTCCCACCGCACCTCGGCCGGGCGGGCGCCGGCCCGCGCGAACGCGTCCTCGACCTGCTCCCGTACGAGCCGTGCCTTGGCGTCGACGTCCAGGCCGGTCAGCACGAACACGACCTCGTTGCGCCAGCCGCCGAGGCGGGTGATCCCGGCCTTGAGGAGGCGTGGCGGGGGCTCGCCGCGCACCCCGTCGATCCGCACCCGGTCGGGACCTTCCCGGGTGAGCCGTACGGTGTCGAGGCGGGCGGTCGCGTCGGGCCCGGCGTAGCGGGCGCCGCGCGTCTCGTACAGGAGCTGGGCGGTGACGGTGGAGACGTCGACGGCGCCGCCGGTGCCGGGGTGCTTGGTGATGACGGCGGAGCCGTCGGCGTGCAGCTCGGCGAGCGGGAAACCGGGGCGGCGCACGTCGTACCGGCGGAAGAACGGGTGGTTGCCGCCGGTCGCCTGGGCGCCGCACTCCAGGACGTGCCCGGCGACGACGGCCCCGGCGAGCGCGTCGTACGCGTCGGGGGCCCAGCCGAAGTGCGCGGCGGCCGGGCCGGTGACGAGGGCGGCGTCGGTGACCCGGCCGGTCACGACGAGGTCGGCGCCCGCGTCGAGGCAGGCGGCGATCCCGGCCCCGCCCAGATAGGCGTCGGCGGTCAGGGCGCCGTCGTCCAGGGGCAGTTGACCGCCCTCCACATGCGCCACCCGGACGGGCACCCCGAGCCGCCCGGCCAGCGCGCGCAGTTCGCCCGCGAGCCCGGCGGGGTTGAGCCCGCCGGCGTTGGCGACGATCCGCACGCCCCGCTCGTGGGCGAGGCCGAGGGTGTCCTCCATCTGCCGCAGGAAGGTGCGGGCGTAGCCGAGGGAGGGGTCCTTCAGCCGGTCGCGGCCGAGGATCAGCATGGTCAGCTCGGCCAGGTAGTCGCCGGTGAGCACGTCGAGCGGCCCGCCGGTGAGCATCTCGCGGACGGCGGAGAACCGGTCCCCGTAGAACCCGGAGCAGTTCCCGACCCGCAACACCCCGCCCCTCACCGGCCCACCCCGCCGGCCCTGTCGGCCCCGCCCGCACCGGCCCCGGTGCCCCCCGCACCCGACCCGCCCACCCCGCCCGCACCCGCACCGGCCCCGCCCGCACCCGCACCGGCCCCGTCCGTACCCGCGCCGTCCACCGCACCGGCCCCGCCCGCACCCGCACCGGCCCCGTCCGTACCCGCGCCGTCCATCGCACCGGCCCCGCCCGCACCCGCACCGGCCCCGCCCGCACCCGCGCCGCCCACCCCGCCCGCGCCGGGCCCCGCACCCGCGCCGGCCCCCGCGCCGGCCCCGTCCGGGTCCGCCCAGGCCCTCCCCTCCCCGTCCCCCCTCGGCTCCCGCCCGGCCCCCGGCGGCCCGGCGAACGCCTGGGCGATGTCCAGCCACCGGTCGGCGTCGGGCCCGTGGGCGCGCAGCGCGAGGTCGGCGCGGTGGGCCCGCCGGGTGACGAGGAGGCAGAAGTCGAGCGCGGGCCCGGTGACGCCCTGCCCGGCGTCCTCGGGCCCGTACGCCCAGACAGCGCCGTCCGGGGCGTCGAGCACGACGCGGAACTCCTCGCCGGGCGGGGTGAGTCCGCGCACGGCGTACGCGTAGTCCCGCGCCCGCCAGCCGATGCGGGCGACGTGCCGCAGTCGCGCGGTCGGCTCCCGTACGACCCCGAGGGCGTCGGCCACGTCCTGCCCGTGCGCCCAGGTCTCCATGAGCCGCGCGGTGGCGAGCGAGGCCCCGCTCATCGGCGGCCCGTACCAGGGCACCCGGGCCCCGTCCGGCAGCCCGCGCAGGGCCTCCTCCAGCCGCAGCCGCCCACCCCGCCACCGCTCCAGCAGCACGGACGGCTCGTCCCGGGCCCCGGCCCGAGCGGCCAGGTCGACGAAGTCCCCTCCCTCGGTAGTGACTTCAGCCGCCTCGGCCACATGCGCGGCGAAGGCGCCTGGCGCGGTGACGGCGGTCAGCGCCACCTCGTCGGTCCAGGCGAGGTGGGCGATCTGGTGGGCGACGCTCCACCCGGCGGCGGGCGTCGCCCGCCCCCACCCACCGGCCCCGAGCCCGCCGACGAGCCGGTCCAACTCGTCGCTCTCCGCCCGCAGATCCTCCAGCACGGGATGGTCCACAGCACACTCCCTCGCCAGCCGACACGGCAACGCCCGCCGACTGTCCCAGCCCCCTCCACAAAAAGCAAGCACGCTTGCTTGTTTTCGGGATGGGGGACCGCTCTGGGGTGCGTCCGGTCGGCGGGATCCGGCCATGGTCGCGGAACGGGCGCTGTGCGCGGGTGGACGGAGCCTCTGCTGTGGATCTCCGGCATCGTCGCCGGAGCGGTGCGCCGACGGGACGACGCGACCGGTGCCCGCCGGGGCCGTCGGCGGACGGGCCCCCGGCGTGACCGGACGCGGGGGAGGAGCGGGGCCGCGCCGCGCGGGCCCCGCTCCTTCCGCTCAGCCTCGCCTCAGGACGCGATGTCCTCGTATCCGGCGATCTCGCGGGGGTCGCGGGTGCCGGGGCCGACGTAGCGGGCCGAGGGGCGGACCAGGCGGCCCGTGCGCTTCTGCTCCAGGATGTGGGCCGACCAGCCGGCCGTGCGGGCGCAGGTGAACATGGAGGTGAACATGTGCGCCGGGACCTCCGCGAAGTCCAGGACGATGGCCGCCCAGAACTCCACGTTCGTCGCGAGCACCCGGTCCGGGCGGCGGTTGTGCAGCTCCTCCAGGGCGGCCTTCTCCAGCGCCTCGGCCACCTCGAAGCGCGGCGCCGCCAGGTCGCGGGCCGTGCGGCGCAGCACCCGCGCGCGCGGGTCCTCGGCGCGGTACACGCGATGGCCGAAGCCCATCAGCCGCTCGCCCTTGTCGAGGGTCTTGCGCACGTACGCCGCGGCGTCGCCGGTGCGCTCGATCTCCTCGATCATGCCGAGCACCCGCGACGGCGCCCCGCCGTGCAGCGGCCCCGACATCGCGCCGACCGCGCCCGACAGCGCCGCCGCCACGTCGGCGCCGGTGGACGCGATGACCCGCGCGGTGAAGGTGGAGGCGTTCATGCCGTGCTCGGCGGCCGACGTCCAGTACGCGTCGACGGCCTTCACGTGCCTCGGGTCCGGCTCGCCGCGCCAGCGGATCATGAACCGCTCGACCACCGACTGCGCCTTGTCGATCTCGCTCTGCGGCACCATCGGCAGGCCCTGCCCGCGCGCGCTCTGCGCCACGTACGACAGGGCCATGACGGCCGCCCGAGCCAGGTCGTCGCGGGCCTGCCGCTCGTCGATGTCGAGGAGCGGCCGCAGGCCCCACACGGGCGCCAGCATCGCCAGCGCCGACTGGACGTCCACGCGGATGTCGCCGGAGTGGACCGGGATCGGGAACGGCTCCGCCGGGGGCAGGCCCGGGTTGAACGCCCCGTCGACCAGCAGGCCCCACACGTTCCCGAAGGACACGTGACCGACCAGGTCCTCGATGTCGACGCCCCGGTAGCGGAGGGCGCCGCCCTCCTTGTCCGGTTCGGCGATCTCCGTCTCGAACGCGACGACTCCTTCGAGTCCGGGTACGAAGTCGGACATCTGGCGGCTCCTCGTGTCTACGTGTGGATGACGTATGCGTGATGTGTGCGGCGTGAGTGCTTCTGTGGCGTGTCTCGACGGTTGTCGACGGTTGTCGACGGTTGTCAATGGTGTCGACGGTGCCGACGGTGCCGGCGGGTGCCGGCGGATGGTGACCGTGTGCGCGCGTACGCGACGGGGTGCCGGCGTACGCGACGTGCACGTGGGTCTGGAGGGACCGAACAGTGCCCCAGCGTCGAGTCTGTCGGGTTCCCCCGATGCGGGGAAGCGTGACATCAGGCACACTCCGCCGTTCCGGGCCGACGCGATTAAGCCCCCCGCCCGCCGGGCAGACTGCTGCGGCCGGACTGCCCTGAGGCAGGATGGACGCCGTGACCGACGCCCTGGACCCCGCCCTGGACCCCGCCTACGATCCGGCGCCCATGCGCGAGCAGTACCACACCTCCGAGCTCGCCGAGCGCGACCTCGCCGCACACCCCATGGAGCAGTTCGCGCTCTGGTTCAAGGAGGCCGCCGGCCACGCGGCGATCCACGAGCCGAACGCCATGGTCGTGGCCACGGCCACGCCCCAGGGCCGCCCCTCGGCCCGCACGGTGCTGCTGAAGCACTTCGACGCGCGCGGCTTCGTCTTCTACACCAACTACGACTCCCGCAAGGGCACGGAGCTGGCGGCCAACCCGCACGCCTCGCTCCTCTTCCCCTGGCACCCGATCGCCCGCCAGGTCGTCGTCACCGGCCGGGTCACCCGCGTCGGGCGCGACGAGACCGCCGCGTACTTCCGCACCCGCCCGCACGGCTCCCGGCTCGGCGCCTGGGCCAGCACCCAGTCCACCCCCATCGCCTCCCGTGCCGAACTGCTCGCCCGGTACGAGGAGCTGGCCGCCCGCTACCCGGAGGGCACCGACGTCCCCGTGCCGCCGCACTGGGGCGGCTTCCTGGTCGCGCCCGACACGGTCGAGTTCTGGCAGGGCCACGAGAACCGGCTCCACGACCGGCTCCGGTACGTCCACGAGGCCGACGGCGACGGCACCGCCGGCTGGCGGGTGGAACGCCTCGCCCCGTAGCTGCGCAGGGGCGGGGGGAGGGGGCCGTGGCCCGGCGCGGGACCGGGGACCGGGGGCCGTGGTCGGGCAAAGTCGCCGGGCGCCGGGGCCTGCATTCGGCCGGCGGGCACGCAGAAGCCCGCGGGCTCTGCTCTCTCCCCCTCGCGGAGGGAGAGGTCGGCCGGATGTGCCGACGAGCCCGCGGGCCGGTGACTGCTTGGGTGTACGGCAGGAGGCCTGCCGTCCTGTGACGGCAGGCCTCAGCCCGCAGTCACCTCACGCACCCGAAAAGAAACCACTTCCGGATCACCTCCTTTCTCGTGTGCCCCCACCCTAGGAACCGCCCCCGCCACGTTCAAACGAATTTTCCGAACCCCGTGTGTCCTGGGTCACGTTCCAGTTGAATGGCGGGACGCGCCGCGCGTACGGGCGCGTTGACGGCTCATGTCTCGCAGGGGGTGCCGGGGTGAGTGCGTTCGGCAGCGGTACGGCCAGGGCCGACGGGGATCTGCTCGGCGCGCTGCTCGACGGGATGGACGCGGCGCTGTTCGCGCTCGACGCGGACCGCACGGTCACCCACTGGAACCACGAGGCCGAGCGCATCCTGGGCTGGCCCGCCGCGGAGGCAGTCGGCCGCCGGGGCCTCGCCGGCTGGGCCGCCCGCGCCGCCGACGCCCCCGCCGTGGAGGCGCGGCTGATGGCCGCCATGGACGGGCCCGGCCGGGACCTCCACGAGTTCGCGCTGCTCCGCAAGGGCGGCGGCCGGGTCCTGGTGCGCACCCAGGTGTCCGCGGTGCGCGGCGCCGACGGCCGCCCCGCCGGGGTGTACTGCGCCTTCGGCGAGGTGCACGCCCAGCTCGACTTCGAGCGGTCCGTCGCCCTCAGCGAGGCCCTGTTCGCCGAGGCCCCCTGCGGGCTCGTCGTCTTCGACGCCGACCTGCGGGCCGCCGTCGTCAACACCCCGGCGGCCCGCGCCTTCGGCGTCTCCCGCACCGCCCTGCTGGGCCGCCCGCTCGGCGACGTCCTGGCGCAGGGCGCCGAACAGCTGGAGGCCGCCGTCGAGCACGTCCTCGCGGAGGGCGACCCGGCCGCCCCGGCCGAGCTGTGGGCGTCCCTGCGCACGGCGCGGGGCGAGCGCCGCCGGTGCTGGCGCAGCGGGTTCGTGCGCCTCACGTCGCCGCTGTCGCGCGAGCCCGCGCCGCTGGGCGTGGCGTGGCTGTTCGAGGACGTGACCGAGGCGCGCCTCGCGGGCCAGGACGGGGACCGGCTGCGGTTCCGGGCGAGCCAGCTGCACCGGGCGGGCGCCGCGGCGGCCGAGTGCGAGGACCCGATGGAGGCGGCGACCGTGTACCTGGACTTCGCGCTGGCCGGCTTCGCGGACGACGCCCTGCTGGACGTGGTGCGCGAGGACGGCGCCCGGCTGGTGCGGGTGGCGGCCACGCCCGCGGAGGCGCCCGGCCCCGTGGCGCCCGTCGCGGGCGGCGGGCTGCCCGTCCCGTACGGGCCCGGCCACCCGGCCCTGCGGGCGCTGGAGCGGGCGGGCGCGGTCCGGGCCAGCACCTGGGCGTCGGGCCCCGCGCACGCGTGGGCGGCGGAGCGCCTGTGGCCGGACGGCACGGCGCACGCCCTGTGCGCGGTGCTGCGCAGCCGGGGCCGCACGCTGGGCGTGGTGACGTTCCTGCGCTCGTCCACCCGGCCGCCCTTCGAGCGCCCGGACGTCGCCTACGCGGAGAGCGTCGCGGTCAGGGTCGCGGCGTCCCTGGACCTGGGCGGGGCCTGAGAGCGCCCGTACGTGCGAAGACGGAGAACCTGCACAGCGGCCGACTCGTCGACCGCGCAGGGCTCGTGCGGCTCTGCCGGAGTCGTACGACCGGCCGGCGGCCGTCGCGCTGCCGCCGGAGGCGTCCCTTGCCGTGGTCGGGGCAGCGGCCAGAGGAGTTCCGCGAGGGCCCAGGTCGACCTGAGCACCGCCCGCCGGCGCAGGAACAGCTACAGCGACGGGGCGGGCGGCGACTGCCCGGAGGTGGCCGACGGCTCCTCCGGTGGCTTCCGGTGCGGGACTCCAAGCGGCCCGCCGGGCCCGCGGGGGCGGGCCCGCCCCCGCGGTCGCCGCGGGCGCGTGGGCGCCGTTCGCCGCGGCGGTGCGGGCGGGCCGGCCCGGGGCGCCCGGCGCGGGGGCGCGTCAGCGCCGGTAGAAGATCCGGTCCGCGTACCGGTCCATCACGCGGCCGTTCCACTCGTGGCCCCCGTCGACGTTGCCCGAGCGCAGCAGCGGGGGCTCCACGCCCCGGCGGACCAGCTCCTCGGCCGCCGCCGCCATGACGGCCTGCATCAGGGCGCAGGTCACCACCGTGGACGCGGGCCCGAACGGCGCCGCGACGCCCTCGTGCACCAGCTCCGCGTCCCCCACGGCGATCTTGGAGTCGAGGACGATGTCGCAGTGGTCCTTCAGGAAGGTGCCCGAGGCGTTCCGGGAGCGGGTCTCCTTCGCGTACGCCACGGAGGTGACCCCGACGACCTTCAGCCCGAGGGCGCGGGCCCCGGCGGCCATCTCCACCGGCAGGGTGTTCCGCCCGGACAGCGAGATGATCACCAGGAGGTCGCCGGCGCGCGCGGGGGAGGAGTCCAGGACCGCGGCGGCCAGGCCCTCGACCCGCTCCAGGGCGGAGCCGAGCGTCGCGGGCGACACGTCGACGCCGACGGCGCCCGGCACGGGCAGCAGGTTCATGAGGGCGAGGCCGCCGGCGCGGTAGACCACGTCCTGCGCGGGCAGCGACGAGTGCCCGGCCCCGAAGGCGAAGAGGCGACCGCCCGAGGCGACCGTGTCGGCGACGGCGGCGCCCGCCGCGGCGATGGGCCCGGCCTCCTCGTCCCGTACGCGCTGGAGCAGCCCGATCGCGGCGTCGAAGAACTGATCGGCCAGCGTACTGTCGCCCATCGGCGGCCATCCTCTCGTCTGTGTCGCGGATCACGGTGCGGTCTGGACCATTCCCGTGTCAATACGGCGACGGGTCGGCGTCGGGCCGGTATCCGGCCGGGGGCGGGTCGGCGGCGGCACGGCCGCCCACGGGATGCGCAACAATTGAGCCAGGGCCGCGCACACTGAAAAGTCACGCATCGAGGGGCACGTATGTCCGGACTGATCGACACCACGGAGATGTATCTCCGCACCATCCTCGAGCTGGAAGAAGAGGGTGTGGTGCCCATGCGCGCCCGCATCGCGGAACGGCTCGACCAGAGCGGTCCCACGGTGAGCCAGACGGTGGCCCGGATGGAGCGCGACGGGCTCGTGACCGTCGCGGGCGACCGGCACCTGGAGCTGACGGAGGAGGGCCGGCGGCTGGCGACGCGCGTGATGCGCAAGCACCGGCTCGCGGAGTGCCTCCTGGTCGACGTGATCGGCCTGGAGTGGGAGCAGGTCCACGCCGAGGCGTGCCGGTGGGAGCACGTGATGAGCGAGGCCGTGGAGCGGCGCGTGCTCGAACTGCTGCGGCACCCGACGGAGTCGCCGTACGGCAACCCGATCCCGGGCCTGGACGAGCTGGGCGAGCAGGCCGAGGCCGACCCGTTCCTCGACGAGAACATGGTGTCCCTGGCCGAGCTGGACGCGGGCACGGAGGGCAAGACCGTGGTGGTGCGCCGGATCGGCGAGCCCATCCAGACGGACGCGCAGCTGATGTACACGCTGCGGCGCGCGGGGGTGCAGCCGGGCTCGGTGGTGAGCGTGACGGAGTCGCCGGGCGGTGTGCTGGTCGGCAGCAGCGGCGAGGCCGCGGAGCTGAACGCGGAGGTGGCGTCGCACGTCTTCGTCGCGAAGCGCTGAGCTTCTCCTGACGCGCGCCCCGCGGGGCCGGGGCGCGGTGGTGACGGCGGGCGTGGTGACGGCGGGGCCCGGACCGGTGGTGAGGTCCGGGCCCTTCCTGTGCCCGCGCGGGGGCTCCGGCGGGCGGCCCGCGGGCCGAGCGGCGGGCGCGGGGGCGCGCGCGGGCACCCGGCCCGTGCGACGGGGCTGCGAGGTCGGGGCGGACGGCGCCCGTGCGGCGGGGCGTGCGGGGGCGGGGCGGACGGCGCCCGAGCCGGTGCGCTCCGGGCGGCCTGTTCCGAACGGG